>JALVZN010000001.1 GCA_027037615.1 Caldifarciminota bacterium
TCACGATAATAAACGACCGAAGCGACAGGACGGCCATACAGGGAGTTTACATCGGCATGTATGCCGAGCTCGTCACCGCCAACCGCGAATACTGGGGCGATCAGTTCAACACGGCTGCGATGTTCCAGCACAAGCGACTCTTTTACGACGACACGCTTCACATGGTCTATGAACACAACGACGGGACCGACACGCTCGCCGACTTCACAACCGGGGGGATAAAGTTGCTCGGTGTGAAACTCAACGGCCAGCCGATACAGCCGGACACGATCTCGTTCAACTGGTGGGCGTGGCAGGACATGGCTGGAAGTGTTGACGACATAATGCGTTATGCGTTGATGGCCAACGGCGAGCGGGATCCCGATGTCGATGATGAGTATGTGTCCATTCACGGCTATCCTGACCCGATACCGATGATCTCCTTCGGCCCAATTCCGAGCCTGAACTACGGCGACTCGCTGACTGTGGTCTTCGCCTTTGTCGGTGGTGAGAACACGCCTCACCTCTACACGAACGCCAGCTGGGCACAGCGGGCTTATGATGCAAATTACATCCTGCCAGCGCCTCCTCCATCTCCAAGGCTCGTCTGCGTGCCCGACAGCCATAGGGTCATCCTCTACTGGGATAGCTCGCCCGAACATGTGCCCGATCCGAACACGCATCAGGAGGATTTTGAGGGCTACCGAATTTATCGCAGGACGGCCGACGACACCAATTGGGTCATGATCGCACAGTTCGATATACCTGACACACTTGGATTTAACACGGGGTTGCCGGATACGGTCCCGCCGCCTCGCGGATTTGAGAGCGACACATTTGCGTGGTACAAATTCGAGGATGTGGGCGTTCGAGACGGTTTCACATACGCTTATGCCATAACATCATACGACAGAGGCAATCCGGAGCTTGGACTTGAGAGCCTTGAGAGCTCGAAGCGGGTCAACGAGACTCAGGTGGTGCCGGGAACGCCGCCTGCTGCGTCGCCCGATGTCAGGGTCGGCGTCTATCCCAATCCATACAAGCTCAAAGCGGTCTGGGACAAGGACGATGTTTACGGCAGGATGATTCGATTTTACAACCTGCCGAGAAATTGCAGGATCTACATCTACAACCTTGCTGGAGACCTCGTCAAAACCATCGAACACCACAGCGATGTCATTGGCGAGGAGCCATGGAACCTGATCACGGACAAAAATCAGGAGATCGCCACAGGGCTGTATATCTTTGTCGTCAAAGACCTTGACAGTGGTCACATCCAGAGGGGAAGGTTCCTGGTCATCAAATGATGGAGGGGAAAATGAAAAAGTTAGCGATATTTCTGCCATTTTTGGTCATGATTTCAGGCTGTATGAAGGTCCCGCAACCGAACCCCGTCGCCAACCAGCCGCCCGACACCCACCTTTTTGTGGAGGGCAGAACCGACACGGTCGGCGGGCGGCAGATCATGCATTGGTGGGGGAACGACCCGGACGGCTACATCGTGGGCTACTACATCAAGATCGACACATCCGACTGGATATGGACCACATCCAACGAGAGCCTGATCATCTTCCATTCCGAAAGCACGGTTATCGAGCATCGATTTCAGGCGAAAGCCGTTGACAATGAGGGGGCTGAAGACCCCACTCCTGCGACCGTTGTCATACCCACCATCAACACGCCGCCGCGAATAGCCTTCGCTTACAACAGCCTGCCACAGGACACCACATTTCCGGTGGCGACCTTTTACTGGGAGGCTCACGACGATGACGGGGATCAGACCATTGCGGGCTACATGTGGAAGCTGGACACGGACACAACATGGAACATCATCGACGACGGCTCGGTCGGGCACATAACGATCAGGGACATACAGCCCGGAGAGCGGACATTCACCGTAAAAGCGTTCGACGAGGCAGGCGCCGTTTCGCCCGATTCCGCAACATACACATGGTATGTGAAGCCTGTCAGGGGGCACATACTTCTGGTTGATGACGAGTCGGGCGACAATGCCGGCAGGTTCTACCGCCAGATCCTTGACAGCCTTGGCCTCGACACAACGCAATACTCCATCTGGGGCGTCGAACATGGCCTGCCATATTCGCCTTACGACATCTCCGCAATCGTCAACGACCTCGGTTTCGATGTCATCATCTGGTACACCGGCAACCTTGATAACCACATAACAGGCGTTCAGGGCGCACTCGCAACATACATCGACAACGGCAAAAAGCTGTTCCTGATAAGCCAGAACATAATCAACCAGAGAAGCACCTCCAACATGTTCGTAAAGCAATATCTCCATGTCGATACGCTCATCGCGGTGGACAAAAACCTGTTCCCGAGCGGCAACCCGGTTTACCCCGAATCCCTGATCGTGGGTTGCATCGAGGGCTATCCGGACACCCTTTCGGCCACAACGATTGTGCCATACATCGACGCATTTGAGCCCGATTCCATGGCAGACGCAATTTACAGGCTCACCGAGGCCCATGACACGACAGCGCTCTGGCCGGGAACGCCTGCCGTCGCCGTGCGGTATCCGAAGGTCGAAAACGGCAACGCACAGGTCATCTTCTTCTCGCTCCAACTCGACAAGATGGATAAGCGGCACAACATCTATGAGTTATTCCGCCATGTGCTGAGGGACGAATTCGGAACTAAGTAGGTAACTATTCACATTGAGATACGGGAGCGTTAAAATTTTGTCATAAACGGAGGTAAATTTATGGCGATGCCAACGACAGAAGAGATTCTGGAGGCTTTAAAAGAGATTTATGATCCTGAAATTCCGGTTAACATTGTGGATCTTGGCCTGATTTACGGTCTTGAAGTGGACGAGGAAAACAAAAAAGTCAAGATAACAATGACACTTACGGCTCCTGGCTGTCCGCTTGCCAATTACCTTGTTGATCTTGTCCGTGCGCGCGTGGGGAGATTTGACGATGTCGAAGATGTGGAAGTTGAGCTGACCTATGAGCCTCCATGGAGCATGGATCGAATCTCCGAGGAAGGCAAAAAGATTTTGAGAATGTATGGCTATGACATCTAAGCGCATCATTCGGGTAGGTGCGGCCCAGATCTCGGCCCCACTCGGCGATGTCGATGGAAATGCGGAGAAGATAATATCATCCATCTCGAAAGCCGAAGAGCTTGGCCTTGATGTCATTGTGACCCCTGAGCTTGCGTTGCTCGGCTACGGTTCCGGTGATATTTACCTCGACAAAGCGGACGAGAACATCGAGGCGTTCCGCCGCATCGTCAACCACACGATAGGCAAAAAGGTGCTTGCCATAATCGGGTTCATGGAGAAGGACAGGCTCGGATTTTTCTACGATTCCGCTGCTGTGGTGCGAGATGGGCAGGTGATAGGCACTTACCGCAAGGTTCAGCTTGTGAATTATCGGCTTTTCGACGAAAAGCGGTATTTCAAGCCCGGTTCTGAGCTGCCCGTCTTTGAGGCCGAATGGGGCAGGTTCGGCATCCTGATCTGTGAGGATGTCTGGTTCCCTGAGCCGGCGCGAGCGCTCACATTTCGGGGCGCTGACATCATCTTCGTGCTCTCCGCATCGCCATACTCAAGAGGCAAACCTGAGGTCTGGCAATCCTTTTTGAAAGAGCGGGCTTACGACAACCTCCTGCCTTTTGTTTTCTCAAACATGGCCGGACTTCACGACGGCGTGAGTTATTGGGGAGGGAGCATGGCGGTGTCAGCTTCGGGCAATTTGCTCGGCAGAGGCAAGTTGCTGGAAGAGGATCTGCCGGTGTTCGAGATCGACCTCTCGGAGTCCAGAAGGTTGAGGAGGCGCGACATCCGCGTGCGCGAGGTTAGACGCGAGATTTTGGAGGAACTTCTGCGAGCGCACGAGGAGATGATTCGATCCGGCGAACTGGATTGAAATGGCTTAACAGCAACTTATCGATGAAACTTTGACTTTTCCGCAACGAATGAGCAGATAGCGGCAGGGAGCTTGCACTCCCTGCCATTTCATTACCGCCTCAGCCACAGGACTTTCGTCCCCACAGCTTCCATTCCATCGGCGTGCCTGAGCCTTACGATGTAAATCCCGTTCGGTAAGCCCTGAGGCATGTCCATGGTCAGCTCATTCATGCCTGTGCGAAGGCGGACATCCTGACTCCTGACGAGGCGGCCATCTATGCGGTAAATGCGGAGCTCTGCATCCTCGCTTCGAGTGGATTGGTAGAAAACTGTTATCCCTCTGTCGGTCAAAGTTGCCATCAATCCCGACGGCACCGCCGAGCCGCTGTTTTCAATCGGTTCGGAAACACTCTGGCGCGTCGTATCCTTCAAAATCACTATGCCGCCGTAAGTGGGCCTTCCCCAGAACGGCATCGAGCCCACAAAAAACACATCATCGCTATACCTGAGTATTGGGCCGCCACCGGCGAACTGGTCGAAAACATAGTTGTCCTCATCCGAGCACTCCCAGTGGGAAAACTCCATGTTGTTATCGTAAACTGGTGCGAGGCGACAGATGCCGCTTGAATCGTTCCTGAGCCACGAGATCCAGAAATTCGGCATCATGTATGTCAATGTCTCCCAAACAGTTTCGTCCCTCATGGAGTCCACAATGCCCCACATATCGTGAAGGAACACATGCAGCAGGAAGTATCCGTATTGGTTGCTCGAAGGTGTGAAGATTGAGTTGTTTATCGCATATCGGACAGGCACAGATGGGAAGGTATCTTTCAGGCAAATTGGAGCGTCAAACCCATTTTCGTCGTAGCGAATCTTAGCCGGCCCTGAACCTGTGAGCAGGTAGGAATTGCCGATCCCGTCTTCAACAAATCCGTTTTGCGAAACCCTGACGCCGCAACCGGGATCAAGTCCCACACGCGGTGTGTGGAAGGCGGAATCGATCAGGGTTAACGACACAGGATGCGATGAGAAATCAATGCGATACATGTAAACCATGCTGTCACTTATGCCAAGATACGGGTTTACAAACAGCAAACTTCTTTCTTCATCCCATGCGACCCCAGCGTCAACTGTGGCGGAACCAATGAGCTCATTGCCGACGGCTGTGTAATCGCCCAATTTAATTCGGCTCACCTCGTTCATCCTGCCGCCACCGGCATTGTCCTGCTCGAAGATCTGAACTCCGCAGCTGTCTACCCCGAAATTCACCACAACGAAAGCGAATTCCCGATTTTCTTCATCACTTTTGTGAAAAATCGATATCGGGTCTCCTGCAAGCTGAACCGTCTGAATCTCAAGCAAACGGCTGGATTCGTCCGTCCTGTAAGCCCTCAAGAAGCCTTCTTCATCGAACGCGACAACCGTTATCACCGTGTCATCCGGGTATTCGGCTCTGGGCTGCCTGCACACGACCATCTTGCCGATGTGCGAGCCGAAAACATATCTGTATTCCTGAAACTCCATGTATGGTGGCTGGGGCAAACTTTTCAGAGTGTATGCGAAAGTCACACGCCCTCCCAGTTCACTTTCCACAAACAGTGCCTTCCGCTCACCGTATCTGGCATTCCACGCAGTGAGAGATGGGTCGGAAAACACATCGATATCCGAGATCGAATTTATGTCCGATGCGTCGAAAAGGTAAAACTCGGGGTAGTCACGGGCTCGCACGATGAGGTAAGTCAGCGAATCGTCGCCGAGAGCGTGGATCGACATGTCCTCGAAGCTGTAAGACGGAAAGAACTGGCTTGCAACAACCTGCGGGTTTTGCAGATCGGATATGTCTATGACCGCTATCTCATGGTCCCAGTGCGTTGTTACGAAAATTCTGGCCGAATCTTCGACGAGCGCACCGCCCCACAGACCGTGATCGTATCGCAGGGCCGAGATCAGATGCAGGCTGTCAGGCAGGAAGCTGATGCTGAAAAGTTTCAGACTATCGCTCTCCATTACGATCAAAACCGTGTCCCGATAAACATCCAGCATCGTTATCGCCCTGTCGCCCTCAGGGTCGTATGTGAACACAGGCGACATGTCCCGCACATCGTAGATCCTGAGAAGGTCAGCAAAGATCGGGGTTCCCATCTGAACGGCTATGAAAAGGTAACCTCCTGCATAGGTGAATTTTTCGACGGTGTCCTGCCCGGTGTTGTAGTGCACGGTTGACACCACCTGCGGATATATCCAGTCCGAAACATCAACATAGGACGCATAAGTGTTGTTAAATACCAAAATTGTGTCATCTGACAGCCGCACAAAGCGGTTGTATCCCCTTGAATTCGCGTCTCCCAAGTTGTTAACCAGAGTGTAACTCACAATCCCGCCATTGTTCTCCTTTTGCCACAACATGAACCCCTGATAACTGCCCAGAAAGACCTTCTCATTGTCGAAATAATCGATGGTTGCCGCAGGGCCACCCACACTTGTGTAATAAGTCACATAATTGCCCCATATCGGGGCTGCGGCCACAATCATCGTGAACAGCAACGCCTTTGAAATTTTCATCTCGCCCACCTCCTTTTGATGGCTTTTTCAATGTTTCCATCGCAAATCAACTCAATTCCAGACACTTTGATGGCCTCGTTCATCGCTTGCTCCTTACGGACAAAAATGTATGGTCTCGCTGTTTGAAAATTTGTTTGAAAGAGGCTCCGATTGCCCCGTCCATACTTCAGATGTCCCATGGGATTAGGAAAATCGTGTCCACCTCCTTGCGTCATGCGTTCCATTGCCTGTGAGATATTTCATTGGTGGACAGCATGTTACGCATTGATTGAACGGCCAGAGTGCTTACTTGATAATTCGTCTCGCCATGAAAGAGTTTGTCCATTTACATGTCCATTCTGATTACAGCGTCCTTGACGGTGCCGCTCGCATATCCCGTCTCGTCGAAAAAGCGGTCGAGTATGGCATGCCAGCGCTTGCGCTCACCGATCACGGCAACATGTTCGGCGCCATTGAGTTCTACAAAGAGGCTGTGAAGCACGGGATAAAGCCGATCATCGGCATCGAGGCCTACATAACGGATCGGATGAAGGAGAAAACCAAAGGGCAGAAGATACACCACCTCACGCTTCTTGCTACCGACAACGCTGGCCTAAAAAACCTGATGTATCTCTCGACGATGTCGTATCTTGAGGGGTTCTACTACAAACCGAGGATCGACCGTGAGCTGCTTTCAAAGTATTCCGATGGCCTTGTCGCCCTCTCAGGGTGTCCCAAGGGCGAGGTGCCGTCTGCTTTGCTGGATGGCGATTACGATCGCGCCGCAGCAATAGCATCGGAATATGCGGACATCTTCGGAAAGGACAGGTTCTTCCTTGAGATGCAGGAGATCGGCATTGAAGAAAATCGAGTTATAAATGAGGGTATACTCAGGCTTTCAAAAGACCTTGGACTCGATGTGGTTGCGACCAACGACATCCATTACATCGAGCCTGACGACTGGTTCGTTCACGATGTCATCCTATGCATACAGACCAAGTCCAAGTTGAGCGACCCCAACAGGATGAGATACAACACCCACGAGCTTTACTTCAGGTCGGCTGAGGAGATGTATCGGTTGTTTTCCGAAGTGCCGCAGGCGCTCAAAAACACATTGAAGATCGCCGAAATGGTTGACATCAAAATTCAGTTAGATTCGAGCAAGGTCAAACTCCCCCAATTCGAGCCGCCACAGGGCTACACCGTTGACGATTACCTGCGCAAACTTGCGTTTGAGGGGCTAAAGGAGAAGATGGGCGAAATCCCGCCGCATTACATCGAAAGGCTTGAAAGTGAGTTGGGAATCATAAGCAGGCTCGGCTATTCGGCCTACTTTTTGATCATCTGGGACATCGTTCAGGGTGCCAGAAAAAGGGGGATCGAGGTCGGCCCGGGCAGGGGCTCGGCTGTCGGCTCGCTCGTTCTCTATGCGATCGGCATCTCGGAGGTCGATCCGATCGAGCACAACCTGATTTTCGAGCGTTTTCTGAACCCGGATCGCGTCTCCCCGCCGGATGTTGACATCGATTTTGAGGACATCAGGCGTGATGAGGTCATCGATTACATCAGGAAACGGTTTGGCGACAACAATGTGGCGCAGATCATCACATTCGGCCGAATGCTCGCAAGGGCGGCGGTGCGCGATGTGGCGCGCGTCTTAGACCTCCCATACTCAGAGGCGGACAGGATAGCCAAACTCATCCCGTCCTCGGCCAAAATGACGATAGAGAAAGCCGTTTCGGAAGTCCCTGAGCTGAAATCCCTTGTCGAAAACAGCGAGGATATCCGAAAGGTTATCGAGATCGCCCGTAAGATCGAGGGACAGGTCAGACAGGTCTCGACACACGCCGCTGGCGTCGTCATCTCCAGAGGCACGATATGGAACCATGTCCCGCTTTACAAAAGCCCTGACGGCACGATATCGACCCAATTTGAGATGAAGTCCCTCGAAGAGCTCGGCATGCTCAAGGTGGATGTGCTTGGTTTGAGGACACTTACGGTTATGAAGTATGCGGAGCAGCTGGTCAGAGAACGGCATGACCCGAATTTCGACATCCGCAAGATCCCGATGGACGACAAGCTGGCATTCGACCTCCTCTCGCACGGCGAGACGGTGGCGGTGTTTCAGGTCGAATCCAGAGGGTTCCGCGACCTCCTGAAGCGGGCGAAGCCAAGATCCGTGTCCGACCTGACGGCAATCATAGCGCTTTACAGGCCGGGCCCCATCCAGAGCGGCATGCTGGAGGATTATGTGGCGAGGAAACAGGGGCGGAAGGCGGTCGAGTATTTCCTGCCTCAGCTCAAGGAAGTGCTCGAAGAGACCTATGGCGTCGTGGTCTATCAGGAGCAGGTCATGAAGATCGCCCAGATCGTCGCTGGCTTCACCGCATCCGAAGCTGACCTGCTCAGGCGCGCAATGGGCAAGAAAAAGGTCGATGTGATGCAGGAGAACAAGGAGAAGTTCATCAGAGGGGCAAGCGAAAACGGAATCCCGCCTCAGGTCGCCGCCGACCTGTTCCACAAACTTGAGAAATTCGCAGGTTACGGGTTCAACAAATCGCACGCAACGGCTTACGCCGTTCTGGCCTACCGCACGGCCTATTTGAAGGCTCGCTATCCAATAGAGTTTATGACCGCCAACCTGATGACCGAATACGGGAACACGGACAGGGTTGCGGTCCTCGTCAGCGAGGCGAGGCGACTTGGGATTGATGTCAAGCCGCCTAACATCAACCTCAGCGATGCAAATTTCGCCATAGAGGGCGATGCGATCAGGTATGGTCTGGCTGCGGTTAAAAATGTGGGCGGCGCAGCGGCTGAAATCATTGTGAAAGAGCGCAAAAAGCGCGGCCCGTTCAAATCATTTTACGATTTCCTCGACCGCATACTGTCGAAGAAGGTCAACAAGAAGGTGATCGAAAGCCTGATAAAGGCTGGTGCTTTCGATGAGTTTGACGAAAATCGCGCCCGCCTCATGGAAGAGCTCAAACTTCGCCGCGGCAAAAACGGGAGATCCGCATCCATTGGAATGCTGTTCGATGCCGGTTCGATGAAGAAAGCGACCGCCAAATCGTCTGACATCAAATGGAACATGGACATCAAGATGGCTTTTGAAAAAGAGGCGCTCGGCTACTATCTGACAACCAACCCGTTGAGCAAATACAACGCCCTCATAAACTCGCTGTCCCCACTCACCACGAGCTCGATGTTCAAAGACATGATGCTCGAAAATAACGGCGATTACAAGACTTACATCGTTGGCGTCCTGTCCAAAATCAAGCGCAAAAAGGATCGTCAGGGCAGGCCTTATGCCATCCTCACATTCGTCGATTTCGACGGCGAGTATCAGGTTACGGTTTTCGCCGACCTGTTCAACAACATCGCCAGCAAACTGGAAGTTGACAAACCTTACATAATGGCCGCACGCCTCACAGCCGACTTTTTCGGTGTGGACGACGATGAGCATCCCAATGTGCGCATAACCATAGACGACATCATACCTGTCGAGGAGATGTATGACCGCGCATCCTCTTTGCACCTCCATGTCAAACTCTCGTCGCTCGACGATGCGGTCGTCGATAACCTGATAAAGCTATTGAAAGGCAGGAAGGGCAAAGTGCGCCTGTATATCTCGGTCAGGGACAACGGCGAGATCCTGAGGTTCAGGTCAACTGGATTGAGGGTTAAGGTCGATGAGCCTCTGTTGAGGCGGCTTGGGGAATTCGGCATGGCTTACAGGCTGAGGTTCAACAACTCAAATGGAGGTTAGAGATGGCAGAAGTAAATGAAATTATTGCACTTATGCGTGATGTTCTGCGTCTTAAGAGGACGGTCAGGTCGGGCTGGCCGTATTACGGGGTGAGGGATGCGGAGAGCGTCGCCGAGCACTCATTCGGCGTTGCATTCCTGACGATAATCCTTGTGGACGAGCTGAAGGCGCGCGGTTTTGAGCTTGACGCTGAAAAGGCGATTCGGATGGCGGTGCTGCACGAGATAGGCGAAAGCCGCATCAGCGACCTGCACTTAGAGGCAAGGATATGGCTTGGGTTTGAACATGTCTCAAAGGCTGAGGCCGCCGCCGTCGAGGCCGTCCTGTCACAGATAGGCGACAGCGGCAAACCGCTCATGGAGCTGTGGAGGGAGTTTGAGGACGGAGAGTCCGTTGAGGCTGTGGTGGTTCGAGCTGCCGATAAGATCGAGATGATGCTTCAGGGGCTGGAGTATGAAACTGAAGGCTACCGCGCGCTCGACCCGATATTCTCGGCGCCCCAAAACCTCAAGTATTTCGACAAAATCCCGTTTTTGAGGGAGATCGTCGATGAGATCATCAAAAGGCACAAGGCCAACAACTCCTGAAAATCAGTGCTTTAGCAGGGTTTTGTAGTAGGCCTCGATGAGTTTTCGATACTCGGATGGGTAGTTTTTGGATCTGAGCATTGCGTTTTTGATGCGCTGCCTCTCCTGAAGCTCCTCGATCTGGGACGGCTTCTTAGATGGCGGCACAAACTTGCCCGCCTTTGACTTCCTTCGAGGCGAGAATTCGCGCTCCTTCAACGCCCTTTGTGCGTCGAGAAGTTTTTGTGCGACATCCCGCTGCCGTCTCACGATGTCCTGATTTACATTTCCCGCGCTGAGGTCTTTTGCGATCTTTTCCGCCTCATCCGCCGCAGATTGAACCTGTCCCTGAGCCATCTGGTTGCCTATCTTCCTGGCAAGCTCCTGAAGTTGTTGAGCCAGCTGCATCTGCTCCTGAGCCAGCTGCTGGAACATCTGCTGGATGCCCGATGTCATCGGAACGGGCATCGGCAGCAGGGATTGGGTGCCGGCGGCCAATTGTTGCTGCTTATTCATGGCCTCGGCAAGCTGTTGCATGAGCTGCTCCATATTTGACGAGGACTGCGATTTTTTAGCCATCTGCTGGGCTTCAAGGAGCTTCCTTATGCCTCTGTTGAGGTAAGCGATGGCGCTTCGGGCAAACTTGTCGCCGGTAAATCGGTTGCCAACGGAATACTTTTCCATGGCCTTGGCCGCATAGTTGGACGCCTGACCGAAAAGCGCAATGTCATTCGGCATCAGGAACATGGATTCGCTTGCTATCTGAAAAACCTCGCCCGAAAACGATGCCATGCCGCGTTGGACGGCCGCCTCGCGCTCGGCAAGTCTGAGCGGATCCTCCTCGCTGGCCAGAATAGCCGCCTGTTCTGACGAGATCGCCAGCCCCTCGGAGATGAGATAGCCGAGCTTCTCGATAATCTGCTGCTTCCGCTGGTTGACAAGCTTATCGCGAAACGACTTGAGCTCATCGGCCATCTTGTTCAGGCTCACTTTCGCCGATTCCTGCGCTTTAGTCGCCGATTTCGTCTGCATCTGGTTCATCCTGTTTGCGGCTTTGTCCATGTCGCTCAAAACACTTTGCATGTATTGGCTGTCCAGCCTGTTCAACTCCTCCGTTATTGAGGAATCCGATGCCTCAGCGGCAAGAGATTTCATATCCTGCTGCAACTGCTGAGCTTTTTCCTGCAAATCCTTCTGCAAAGAGATCAGGGAATCGATGTTTTCGGGACTGGCCGTTTTGGTCAGCCTTTCTAATTCCTCCTGCTCGGTGGCAATGGATTTGGCGCGCTCGATAAACTCTTTGAGCTTGTTCTCCTCAAGCGCCCTCTTCAGGAGCTTTTCCATGGCTTCCAGCTTCTTCAGGAACTCCTTTTGATTTTCCTGCAACTGGTTCATCAGGTTTGTGACATCGTTGAGGTTGTTGCGGTTCAATGCGTCCTGGAGCTGCTGGAGCTGTTTGTTGAGCATTTCGGGCATGAGCTGCTCCATCATGTTCGATATCTCCTGCAGCCTCTGGGAAAGCTCCGGGTCAATCGAGAGCGAACTGAGCTTTTGCAGGGTGTTTTTCAGGGACTTCATCTTCTCCTGGAGCTCCTGAAGCCGTTTTTTGCCCTGCTGAATGGCCTCCTCTATCTTCTGCCGCTCGCTCCATGTGAGCGAACGGTTGGATCTCAGCTGTTCCTCTAACTTCTGAAAAGCTCGATACATGGAATCGACGCTTGTGTTCAACTCCCTGACGGACTGGTGGCTCCGAGTCACATTTTCGGTTGTGCGTCGGTAGATCTCATCGAGCGTGGGAAACCTTATCGTTGACGGGGCGGAGCAGACCCTGTGTCCTGCAATGTCGGTGGCGCAGGCCATGATTTCCACCTCATCGCCCGGCAACAGGCCGAGATGCGAAAGGTCAATAACCCCGCTGAGCGAGTCCGAGTATGCGTAATTTGATAGCTGTTTGAGCGTTGTAACAGTGTCGCCTCCAAAAACATAGGCTGCCGATATGGATTTAAGCCCGAAATCGTCTTCGGCGTATCCGCGCACGGGCACCTTCTGGTCG
Source organism: Caldifarciminota bacterium (assembly GCA_027037615.1). Lineage (GTDB taxonomy): Bacteria > Hydrothermota > Hydrothermia > B15-G9 > B15-G9 > WGAI01. The sequence continues at coordinate 12,789 of JALVZN010000001.1, forward strand.
TCGGGCAGGTCATACACCGATGGCGGGAAAAGAAGCGCGACGAAGGGCGGTTCATCTTTCACGATGTCAATGGCTATCTGCCTGATACTCCTTTCCTTGAGCCCATCCTCGAAGAGGATGAAGTTTATCACATCGGATGTGTCCGCACGCAGGGCAAAGGCGAAAGCCGTGTCACTGAAGGTCTTGAACTTCCTGCCGCGCCACATAACCCATGTGCTATCCGCATTCGCAACCCTGACATCGAACTTGATCGTGCCACCCTGCCGCACAGGGATGTAAGAGGGATTTTTTATCCTGAATCTGCGCCCCTGTCGCAAAACTTCAGCCTCCACAGCCGACACAATCGGCCTTGGGTAAACCTTTATCCGTATCGAATCCATCGGCGTGTCCCGATAGACGAATTTGCCGACATAATCGCCATGCCGTTTGAGTTTAAGGACGAAGATGGCTTCACCGCTTGGCTTCACGGAAGCCGGCTTTATCTCATCGGAGTTCACCAACAGTTTGCAACGAGTGCAGCCGAAACTGTGAACGACGATGAGCGAGTCCTCGAAAGTCCTGATCTCTTTCGGGAAAACGGCCATATACGGCATCGGACGATACAGCAGAAGGGCGATGAGCTTGAGTATGACCAGAGAGTAAGCGATTCTCACGCCCCAGGGCTCGATGGTGACAGCTCGAACGACATTTTTGACTGTCAGATCCTTTTCCGCCAGCTCCCTCAGGAGTTCCACGAATTCGTGCCCGTAATCCAGTCTGGTCTTCATAAGCTCGATGTAGGAGATGAGGTTCTCGCCCAATTGCGGGTTCTTGCGCTCGATCATGCCGGCTATCCGAATGTCCGAAAGGGCAGGTCTGACAGCTATCAGAAAATAAATTCCGGACACAAGATACCCCAACCATCCCGCGGCATTAAAAAATCTGAAAGCCAGCAGGATCAGCAGGCTCTCTGCCAGGATGACTGAGACGAAAAAAATCCTATAAAGCCATATCGCTTTCTCAGGTGAAATTCTTTTCATGGGGGTAAGATTATAAGCCCGAAATGCGGATTTAAGACTTGATTGATGAACACAGAAATTAAGGTTGAAGGTTCAGGTATCAGATGAATGACTCCATAATTAGGTTAAGTCTCGCCGAAGGACGGGGCTCTCAACGTTTTTAACACTTTTTCGAGCCAACTCAATTTGTGGCTCTTCCAAATCTATCCTACGCACTTTTTTGTGATGCCTCTCGTAAACTTTATAAAATTCAACGACACCAATATACTACAAGACCCAAAATGGAGGTGATTTTATGTCCAACAAAAGGATAACAGTCGAAGATATCTGGAAAGTTTTTCCGAACAAATATGAGGCCATAGTTGTCGCTTCCCGTTACGCCAGAGAGCTTGCAAAACGCAAGGTGAAGCTCGATAGGAAGCCGGTCATCGTGGCACTCGAAAAACTCGTCAGGGGCGAGATCCAATTTCGCCATAAGAAATCGGAAGGGGAATAATGAGACGGGGAAGCCTTGCGGCGTGGCTTTCCGAAGCACTTGACCTTAACGAGATCGTTCTTCCAAAGGGGTACAGGGATAAAGCGGAAGCGCTTCAGGAACTTCAGAAGGTGGTGCGCAGGTGCGCCAAGTGCGAACTATACAAAACCAGAAGAAACTATGTGTTCGGCGAAGGCAACCCTTACGCCGATTTGATGTTTGTCGGAGAAGCACCTGGAGGCGAAGAGGATAAACACGGGCGCCCGTTTGTCGGACGAGCCGGCAAACTCCTGACGGAGCTGCTTTCAGAGATCGGGCTTTCGCGCGATGAGGTCTATATCGCCAATGTGCTGAAATGCCGCCCTCCACGAAACCGCGACCCGAAACCCGACGAGATCAAAGCCTGTAGCCCATATCTGGACAAACAGATCAAGATCATCCAGCCACGCCTGCTTGTCGCTCTAGGTCGATTTGCAGCTTTCTTTCTGCTTAACAGGTCGGTAACCCTTTCCCGTTCAAGACTTATCGTTTATGGCACAAGATATGGAAGTAAACTAATCGTAACCTATCATCCAGCCGCCGTGCTCAGGGATCCTCGAAAGATGGATTTTGTGAGGGAGGACTTTAAACTTATCAAGAAAACGCTTGAGGAGGCATAAACATGGCAGTTTTAGACGGAGAACTCAGGATAAAGATCGGCAAAAATGCAAGGTTAATCGCTGGAGCAAAGGGCATATTCATAACTGCTTCCATACCAGCTGGGAGCATCTCGCTCAAACTGGTCAGGATAGATTCAAAACATGTGGTGTTTAAAGTCACCAAGAAGGGGCTCATGAAGTTAGTGCCGGAAAAGATGATCCTATCCAGAATAAGGGCTATGAACTTCAACGCCGAACCGTCGGGCAAAGGCGTCATCAGGATCCCGGTTTCTGACTTTATGCTGGCTCACGGATGGCAGATCGAAGGTGAGCTCAGGATCGATTAAGCTCATCCACAATGTCCAAAAGCTCGATTATGTCGTTTATGTCATAATTAGCGCCTGAATTGACTGTCCCGAATGTATCCCCATACCTTGCGAAAACCGTTATCATGCCGAGCTTTGCAGCACCCGTAATGTCGCGCTCAGCCCAATCTCCCACCATTATGGTATTTGATGGCTCAGTTCCAAGCTTTTTGAGCGCAAAACGGAACGGGGCAGGAGACGGCTTCCTTTCCCCGGTGTCGTCAAAAGTCACGACTATCTTGAAAAAATGGAGCAGGCCTACCTGAGCGAGCCTTGTCCATGCCTGAAGTCGAGGCGCATCCGAAACAACCGCCAGAGTTAACCCCCTCTTCAGAAGCTCCATAAGCGTGTATCTGACATGGGGATAAAGCACAAGGTTCGCCTCTTTCGCCTTCCGATAAGCCACTATCCCGGCAGCGAGGACACGATAATCTATGTAGCCGAGCGTTTCCTCAAGAAATTTGTCGAATACATTCTGGAATTCTATCCCATATTTGTCGTAAGTTCTGAATATGCCATCGTAAACCTCATCGACGCTCATCTGAAGTCCGGCATCGACCATCGCTTCGGCCGCCAGCCTGACAGCCGCCCCTTTCATCCGCATAAAGTCAACAAGGGTGTTATCCAGATCAAAAATGATAGCTTTTACCATAGTGCTTGAATTATAAGGGAATGTGGCTATCTGAGGTTAAAACTTGAAATCAGGCCTGTGGCGCCTGCTCTTTTTCCTTCTCAAGGCATTCCTTGCAAATACCTATCACATAAAAGTGGTATTCGATGGGTTGATGCCCGTCCGTAGAGATGTCGTCGAATATCGAAGGTTTAATGTCGATGTCGTAGACCCTGCCGCATTTTATGCATTTGAAATGGCCGTGCGGCGTCGTGTCGATGTCATACCTGACCTCCCCATCCTCGATCATGAGCTTGCTGGCAATACCTTTGGACACAAAGAGGTTAAGGGTTGTGTAAATCGTCGTTTTTGACAGAGTGGGTATCTCGTTCACAAGCTCAGCATAAATGTCTTCGACCCGCGGATGGGTCCGATTTTTTAACAGATACTGATAGATCTTTATCCTTTGCAAAGAAGGATTTATCCCTTTGCTCCTCAAGAACTCCTTTATTTCATAGATGCTGTTGTGCTGCATCTTGACCCCCCTCACATTTTTATTTTTGTTTGGCGTTTAATTTTAAACCAATTACACCTCGGAATAAATAACAAGTTTTTAAAACAAGGAGAATTGGGGGAAAACAGTTTATAACTCTCAACCTGGCCATTAAAATTCATGAACCATGAAGGCAAAGGTCTATACCGTGTCCGAGCTCACCTGCGAGCTGCGAGAGCGCATATCGTCCGAATTCGATGGAATCTGGGTTGAGGGTGAGATACGGGATTTCAAGGTCTCATACTCAGGCCACGCCCACTTTGTCCTGACGGACGGAGAATCCAGTCTGAGGTGCGTCATATTTGCCTACTGGGCCAAAGGGTTCGCCCGTCTGAACCTCCGGGAAGGCATGAAAATAAGGAGTTTCGG
>JALVZN010000002.1 GCA_027037615.1 Caldifarciminota bacterium
ATTATTGCGAACTTGGCGAACTCCGATGGCTGGAAGCTAAATCCCACGATTCTGATCCACCGCTTGACCCCTGCGATGGTCTTTCCGAAGATGAGCAGTCCGATGAGCAACACGATGGCGGCCACGAGTATCGGCCTCGCCGCTTTCAACAGTTTTTCAGAGGGGTATGCGCTCAGAAAGATCATGAGAATTAGCCCGATGGAGATGTTCATCAGGTGCCTTGTGACGAAGTAGAAGTGCCCGAATGTGTTTGCAAATTTGGCACTTATGTAGAACGACGATGTGTAAACTATCAAAATGCCTATGGCAGTCAGTATGACCACAGGCACGAGGAACCACGGATCGAGCGAGTGACTAACCGCACTCCTGACTTTTGAGCTCTCTGACAGCATTTACAAACGCTTCTCCTCTTTCTTTGTAGTTCCTGAACATGTCGAAACTGGCACAGCCCGGCGACAGGACGATTATGTCCCCCGGCTCGGCCTTCTGGTAGGCTTTCAGGACGGCATCGTTTATGTCCGAGGCTTTCACAATTTCGGTAACCCTCGAAAATGTGCGGATCAGTTTGTCGGTGGCCTTGCCCATCACCACAAGGAATTTGACTTTTTTCCAGATGTCACTCACAAGTGATGAGAAATCAACACCTTTGTCTTCGCCACCCATGATCAGGATTACCGGCTTGTCGAACGCTTTCAGCGCCCATTTTACCGCATGCGGGTTCGTTCCTTTGGAATCGTTGTAGAATTTAACTCCGTGAATTTCATCGACATACTGCAGCCTGTGCGGGAGCCCCTCGAATGTGAGCAGGCCGTTTCTGATCGTCTCGATATCGGCTCCTGCGAGGTGAGAAGCGAGTGCGGCGAACAGGGCGTTCATGACATTGTGCTGGCCCTTGATCTTCAGCTCGTCAATTCTGGCGATTTCGGCCGCCTTACCGCTTTCGGTCATGAGATACAACCTATCGTTCAGGGTGAAAGCGTCCGCTTCTGCGTTCAACCTGATGAATTTGACCTGAGCCTTCGATGAGTATGCAGCCCTGTTCATGCAGCCGTTATCCTCGCCGTTGAGTACCAAAAAATCGTTCGGCTCCTGATTTTCGGTGATTTTTATCTTTGCGGCACAGTAACTCTCGAAATCTCCATGCCAATCGATGTGATCCTCGGAGATGTTGGTTATCACTGCGATGTCAGGCTTAAACTGCTCAATCGTGTAGAGCTGGAAGCTGGACACCTCGATGACGAAGAGCCCACCCTGCATGGCAAACATCGACAGAGGCCTGCCGATATTACCGACCGGGATGGCGCCCATTGGAGCGAGGATGTGCGAAATGAGGCTCACGACGGTGGTTTTCCCGTTTGTCCCTGTCACGGCAATGTATTTGCCAGAGGTCAACCTGTAACCGAGCTCCAGCTCGCCGATAACTCTGATGCCTTTCTCACGCGCTTTGAGGACGATGGGGGCGTCTGGCGGCACGCCGGGACTTAGCACCATGAGATCAACATCCAGAGCTTTATCGCTATTCGCTCCTTCCTCGAACTGGATGTTATGGTTGCTCAGCTCTTTCTTAACTTTTTCGGGGATGTAATTGATTTCGGACAGGAAAACAACAGCGCCCATGCGAGCCAGCGCCTTCGCAGCTGACACGCCCGAAATGCCCGCCCCGATCACAGCCACTTTTTTCCCTTTGAGCCATAGCGCAAATTCTCTATCCATTACCTCCTGCCTCTTTATCTCCTTTAATAAATTTCTCTTTGTCGAATTCGGATGATGGCACAAAATCCACTTTGATTGTCCGATATGATAAAGTGAAAATAACCTTTCCATCCATCATAGCCGTTAATTCGTAGTTCAGCGGGATGAATCCCCATCTTATCAGGGCTATGTGTGGTATTCTCAAAACTCTTGCCACCATCTCGCTTGAGGTTGCTGGTATATTGGCGAACATAAAAATGTTTGCGTTGTGGCCTCTTGGTTTTATGCGAGCAAAATTGCCGCTCGGGATATCCTTTAAAGGTCTGCCTTTGACTTTTCCCTCTAAAGTCGCGGTGTCCGTACCATTTGTCATGATAAGCTTGAGAGGATGCCAGCCCGTAGAATCTGCTTCGCCGAACTGGATTGAGCTTGGAATGATGCGAAATTCATCAACTCCTCTTGAGGATGCTATTGCAGTGTAATCCCATAAGTCGTTTATAGTGTCCGACATCACATATCCAGTTGTGTAATCTATGGAATACACGGAATCCTTTTTGAAATCGAACAAAAGGCCGTTTTCCAGTGTATCGGTGTTAAACAAAACCAGAATCTGTTTGGTAGCGACGAAATTGGTGTCTATGTAGCTGATTTTGTGTATGCTGGCCTCCACGGAGTCGCGGACGAAGTTTATGTCCGCCACACGATCAAAGTATATTGTTGATACTGCCATGAGTTGCATCACGATTATAAAATTCATGGCTATCACTCCTCCCCAATGTTTTGTTAATACGATTTTAAGGTTTGGCCTGACTTCTGAAGTTGGCTATAACTTTTGACATCAGGCTGTCAGGCACAACCTCGATTTTTGAGTTGAACATCTTGTCACTAAACAGTTTATTGCCTCCAAGCCACCCATCAAGCTCCATTGAAGTTATAAAAGTTCCGTTTGCAAGCATGTCTTTGTTCAGAGTTCTCATTATTTTACCAAAGATGGCTTCTCCTGTCGTTACCGGTGCCGCCATTAAATCAAGAATTGAGGCTGATATGGATTCCGGCTCATAAGTAAGCAAATATTTTAAGCTATCGTTCAACTCTACGAATTCCAGGTTTCCGTCCAGCAATATGGTGACATCGTTCTGACCGCGTCTGACCACTGTTAAATTGATATGTGCATGGCTTGAGTCAACGATTTTCATCTCGAAATTCTTTAGCTCCGTTGGGAACGGCGAACCGCCTGAGGCATCGACGAGATAGACCAGTTCGTTTGAAAGCCTGTAACTGTTTCTTTCCCCTATAACGAAGTCAACCATGTGAACGGAATCCCTCTGAAAATCAGCATAAAAACCGTTTTTCTCGTGCAGGGTATCCTTTCCATTTCCGACTATCGTGTAAAAGTCCATGATCTTTATCAACCCGATCGTGTCTATGTAGAACTCGGCGAAAGTTATTTGTCTCGGTTGCTCCACCGAGTCAGTCGATGTCCTGTTGCCTTCAATTGTGAAGGAAAGGTGAACCCAAGAAAGTGCCACAAACAACATGATGTTGCCCATTTTTCCCTCCTCCCCTCTGGGATTTTGTTTTTGAATGCGTTGTGTCAACTATAAAGCGGAAGGAAGATAGGAGAGTGAAATGAGACCTACAAGGTGCGGCCCCTCTTTACTATACTATTTTAATTCCTGAATTCCTGTATTAAATTCCTGTATTATGGGTAGTACTGCCTCTCGAGGAATGTATTCAAGTTTAAGAACTTCCATATCCATTGTGAACACACTTTTACCCCTACCTATTCCCGTCAGATTCATGTTAGTCACAAAGTAGCCCTTATCAAGTATCTCCTTATCAAGGGCCTTCATGACTCTGCCGAAGATAGCCTCTCCAATTGTCACAGGTATGGCCATATAGTCGATCAAAGGTATCGTTGTGGAGTTGGGTTTATAGTTCATGAGCTTTTTCATGCTGTCTGTGATTGGAGTTAGTTCAGCCACACCTTCGAGTGTTATCGATATGTCTCCAATGTCGTGCCTGACGATAACAGCTTTTACTTCAGCGTGAGTTGAGTCCTTCATTTTCATCTCGAAGTCCTTGAGTTCTGCTGATATGGATGGTTTGGTACATGTCATTGCTAGATAATCCCATTCGTCTGTCAACTGGGAGCTCGATTTGCTGTTGTCGATGAAATCGACCGTATAAACGGAATCCTTTGAGAAGTCTATCAGGAACCCGTTTTTCTCCCTGATCGTGTCCTGACCGTCCGCTGTTATCAATTTGAAGTCCATGATTTTGATGACCATAGAGGTGTCCACATAGAAGTCTATGGTGGATATTGCATTTCTGGCGGAATAAATGGCCATACCGGCCGATGTGTTGTGCCCCTCAACCTCGAAGGCCACATGTACCCATGATATTGCGAGTGCCAATATCAGGTTTGCCATGGTTTTACCTCCTGTTTTTACCTCACCTTTAGTGCGGATAAGGCTATGAGTGAGAAAATGAGGGAAAGGATCCAGAACCTGACGACAATTTTGGGCTCTGCCCATCCTTTCATCTCAAAGTGGTGATGTAGTGGTGCTTTCAGGAAGAAACGCTTTCCCCCTGTTCTCCTGAAATAAACGATCTGAATGATCACAGAGACCATCTCGATGACGAACAGCCCGCCGGCTATTGCGAGCAGGAGTTCCTGTTTTGTGAGTATGGACATTATGGCGAGCGCTCCGCCGAGCGACTGGGAGCCGGTATCGCCCATGAATATCTCTGCCGGGTGTGCGTTGAACCAGAGGAATCCGAGGAGCGCGCCGAGGAAGGCTGAGCCGAAGATGGCGATCTCCCCGATGCCGGGTATGTGTAGAAGATGGAGGTAATCGGCGAACTTGGCGTGCCCTTCGATGTATGCCACGGCTATGAATGTGCCGAGCACCGGCAAGGCGGCGCCGGCGGCAAGCCCGTCAAGCCCGTCGGTTATGTTCACGGCATTTGTCGTCCCAACGAGCACGAAAAACAGGAAGATCGGATAGAATATCCACATCTCGACAACTAAGTGCTTGAAAATCAGCGACTGCGTCGAAAGTTTCATGTCGGCAGGATATTTCCACAGCACAAACAGGAAGACGATCAGCGTCAGGAGGGACTGAAAGATTATCTTGTCCCTCTTCGACATGCCTTTCTTCTTGTGCCCCAATAGCTTAATCCTGTCGTCTGCGAACCCCATCACGCCTAAGTAAACGGTCACGAACAGGGCGATCCATGTGAAAGAGACATCCAGCCTCTCGAAGAGCAGGACGGACACGATGACACCTATTATGAATGCAATGCCGCCCGATGACGGCGTCCCTTCCTTAACCCTGTGCCGCTCAGGGACATCCTCCGAGATGCGCTCCTTGAGGGAGTGCGATTCGCTCCATCGGATGAGCCGCGGGATGATCCACACGGTTATTATGAACGCAAAGACGGCTGCAAATGAGGCCCTTATCGTTATGTAGCGAAAAATGTTGAACCCTATGAAGACATCCTTAAGCGGGTAGAGTATGTGATAAAGCATCGTTAAGTTCCTCCACGATTTTTTCAAATTCCATTGCCCTTGAGGCTTTCAACACGACTATGTCACCGCGTGACAGAACTTTGCCGAGAAATTCCGCCACTTCCTCCCGCTCCGTGAAGTAATAGACATTTTTGACGCCGTTCATGACGGCCTCCTCGGCTATGAAACGGGCCTCCTTACCAACGGCTAACGCGTTTTTA
>JALVZN010000003.1 GCA_027037615.1 Caldifarciminota bacterium
TTGCAATAACGATGTATGAGATCCAGTAGTATGCCGGTGCCTCTTTGACTTCCTTATGCTCTTCGTGAAGAGGCCCAAGGAACACGGAATAGACAAATCGGTAGTAGTAAAGGAACGCCGCTGTCGAGGCTGCGAAGATCAGGGTTGTTGTGAAGATGTATCCTCCGTGGATACCAGCTTCGTAGATGATCCATTTCGAGGTGAAGCCGATGGTCATGGGTATTCCTGCGAGGGCGAGCCCGCCGACAACTGCGAAGATGAACGACAGAGGCATCTTTTTGATAAGTCCGCCGAGCGACGGGAGGTGATCCGTGCCGGTCCTCATTATCACGGCGGCCATTATGATGAACAGCAGGGATTTGAACAGTGCGTGAGCGAGTGCGTGAGCGAGTGCGCCAGTCATTCCGAGGCTGTCGGCTATCCCGAAGGCAAAGATGATGTAGCCAAGCTGACTAACACTTGACCATGCAAGCAGTTTTTTGCCGTATTCCTGATTGGTTGCGATAAGTGCGGCGCCGAAAGCGGTTATCGCTCCGATCCAGACCATTATGTATCCGAAGATCGAAGTGCCATGGATGCGGAGCATGTTGAACGCTTCAAATCTCGCCGCGAAATAGAAGAAGGCCATGAACACACCGTAAACGCCAGCCTTTGAGAGAACACCTGAGAAGAAGCCGGTGAATTCGTGCGGCGATTCGGAATAGGCATCAGGTGCCCAGACATGGAGTGGCATCATGGCGGCCTTGACGCCGAAACCGGCAACGAGCAGCGCCACCGCGAAGATCAGCCAGCCCGTGGGTATAGTCCCGATGTGGGCGAGAATTGGCTCAAACTGGTAGTATCCTGTTTGGGAGATCAGAATTGCAAATCCGATAAGCACAAAGTAAGCGCCGATAGCTGACCAGACGAAGTATTTGCGCGCAGCCTTCAGTTTATCCGTCCATCCATCCGAAATGATCATGGCGAAAGTCGTCCAGCCCATAAGTTCCCATGCAAGGAAGAACGAGATGAGATCCCTCGAGAGGAAGATGAACACCGTCGCAATCACATTTATCAGATACAGGGCGTGGAATGTGGGGGAGAGTTCTTTGTTTGAGACGAGGACGAACGAAACGATTATGGCTATCCCGAATGTCATCCATACGAAGAATTTTGTCAGAATGTCGATGCCAAAGGTGAAATTCAGAAGCAACAGGGTTGTCTGCCCCGTTGTCTGGAGGAGTGTGAACAGGAAAGCAGCTAATAAAAGCGACAGGAAGGACAGGACACTTCTGATGGATGGCGCCACTTTGCCCAGCAAGTAAATAACCACGCTTAAAATCATAAAAAGCCCGAAATACTGGGCGTAACTCAGAGTCACGAGGTTCATTGTATCGCACCTCCAATTATCATCCCGATATAAGTTGCCTTGTTAAGCAACATGTAAGCGCCCTGTGCTATCCATTTGACGAGAGCGTCGGGGTAGATACCCATTGCGAGTATGAAGATCGCAATGAATGTCATGCCAAGCAGCGAGAAAATCTTCTTGCTTTCCGGAATAGCGTCCTTGAGGCTATCTGAGATCTTTGAAGAGTAGAATTTCCCGAGCAATCTGGCGAAATACACGACCTCCACGGCTGAACCAAACAGTGCAAGCGAGGCATAGACTGTGTATTTGGCGTTCACCATTCCGATGATTATCAGCAACTTGCTCCAGAAGCCGGAGAACATCGGCAATCCGAGCGTTGAAAGCAGGCCTATGGTGAACAACAGGGTGGTGTAAGGCTTCACCCTGCCAATTCCCTCAAGTGAATCCATATCCCATTTCCCGACGCCAGCGACCATAATGCCGAGTGCGAAGAACATGAGCGCCTTAGCCAGCGCATGGTTGAACGCATGGAAGATACCGCCGATGGCTGCGGTGAAACCGACTGTCCCGAATGCAAGCATTATCAGCCCCATCTGGCCTATCGAGGAGTAAGCGAGGAGCCTGCGGACATCTTTTTGCCTGAGGGCAGCCAGCTCGCCGGCAAGCAGCGTCAGAATTCCGAATATGAGCAACAGGGAGGCATAGCTCTCAAATCCGATAATCGTGTAAAGGATACGGGCGAGTGCGTAAATCCCGGCTTTGGCGACAACTCCGGAGAAGATCGAGACCACAGGCACAGGTGCAGCCTGATAGGCGTCAGGAACCCAGCCGTTGAGGGGCAGCATCTCGGCCTCGACGCCCATCCCGATGAGAATCAGGATAACCGCTGCGGCAAGCAGCTTGGGATTCATATCGCCAATTCGGGCGCCTATGTCAGCCATGTTGAGCGTGCCGAGTGAGCCGTAGATGAGCGCTATTCCGAACAGGAAGAGGGTTGAGCCGAGCGAGCCAAGCAGCAGGTATTTGAAGCCCGCCTCGGCCGAATGCCCATCTTTCTTGATGGCCGTCAGTGCGTAGGAGGAAATGCTCGTTATCTCAAGGAACACGAACATGTTGAATATGTCGCCCGTGAGCACCATGCCGGTTGCACCCAGCACCACAAGGATGAACAGCATGTAGAACTTTTCGGCCGGCTCCGGGGGCTCATACTCGAACAGGTAGATGGATGCTGCGAGAGCCACTATCTGGATTATCAGGGCGAAGAATGCGCCGAATGGCCCGAACACGAGGTTTATCCCGAACGGCGGTTTTACGCCGGCTATCACGACGGAGATCAGCCCTCTCCCCCACAGCTGAGGCAGCAATTTCACCAGCACGGCGATTGTTATGGAGAATGTCGCGAACGGGATGTATTGAGGCAGTTTCTTCCAGATCAGGCCCCACAGGGGCACCGAAAAAGCCATGAACAAAGGAATTGCGATTAAAAGTATCGGGCTCACCACTTTAACTCCTTTATTTTCGAAATGTCAAGGGTGCCATATTTGTCGTGGAGGACTATCACGATCGAGAGTGCCATTGCCGTGACTGCAACTCCGATGACGATTGCTGTCAGAACGAGCGCCTGCGGCACAGGGTCAACTGCGTATTTGACGGGCTCCTTCATGAGCTCAGGTTTGTTCAGGATAGGTGCAGTTTTGCCCCACACATAGCCGAGCGAGATGAGGAACAGGTTGACGCCGGATTCGATGAAGGAAAGTCCGATTACGATCTTCACAAGGTTCTTTTTTACGAGAATCATGTAGAGGCCTATCAGGAACAGGCCCACCGACGAACCGTAGAAAATTTCAGGCCCAAGAATCTGTGGCGAAAAGAAAGTTCTCAGTGCTTCACTCATTTTCTGTCGTCTCCCTGAGGTTTTGCAGCAGGCCGGTCATCTCAGAGCCGACCTTTATGCCTATCACGATGTAAATCAGGGGGATAATTCCAGCCGAAAGCAGCATGTTGGGCGTGCCTTTGCCGAGGAAGTTACCGAGGAATGTCCCCAGTTTCCAGAGTCCGATGAGGCCGATCAGCACATAGGTCATACCTGCAAGCGATTCCACCACCTTGAGCCACAGCTCATCCGCTTTGTAATGCCATTGTGCGAGGAAGAGCATCAGGAACCCAGATGCTATGACGACACCTCCAGGGAAGCCTCCGCCCGGTGTCAGATGTCCATGCAGGAAAATGTATGATCCGAACACTATTGCAGCAGGGAATAGGTAATCGGTGCCGACCCGCATTATCAGGGAGGGTTTCTCTTTGTGTTTTTTACGCCTTTCCCTCGTGTTTGCGAGGATGGCTGCGAGTCCGGTGGCTGCAAGGAATAGGACTGTGACCTCGCCGAGCGTGTCAAATCCCCTGTAAAGCACCACGATGGAGGTCACGGCGTTAACGCCGCCCGTCTCACCTATGGTGTTGTTCAGGTAATATCTGCCGACGATGGTCTTTTCTGCGCCGAACGGCACAGAGACCACCACAGAGGCGAGGAAAAAGCCAACTATCACAAGAAGGAACAGGACAAAAAGCTTTCTAATCATCTTCGAACCTCTTTGTTTTTCGGACTACAACCACGAAAATGGCCGTCGTCAACCCTGCTCCGATTGAGGCTTGAGTTATGGCCACATCAGGTGCCTGAAGGATGTAGAATAGGATGGCGAGCACGAGATCCACGACCGCAGAAGCTATAACGGCGACGAGCAGGTCTTTCGTGACGACAACGACGAATGCGCCAACCAGCATCAGTATGGCCATTGCAAGCGCAAGGTAAAGGACGAGGGTGCTCATTCCTGCTCCTCCTCTTTTTTCTGACACTCCTCGAATTCTTTGCACTTATCGATCACGCTTCCTTCCCAGAGCTTCACACCGGATTTGTAGCTTGCGCGCCCAAGTGCGTGGGATGAGATCGGGTTCGTCAGAAGAATGAAGAAGGCAATCAGCAGGGTTTTGGGTAGCCATGCCGGATGGACGAGGCCGACGCCAACTATCGATGAGAATGCGCCGAGCGTAGTGCACTTCGTGCCGGCTTGAAGCCTGTTATACACATCGGGGAACCTGAAGATGCCGAGTGCACCGAGAAAGAGGAAAGTGGCGCCGATGTAAATCATGATCCAGCCGATGATCGTAAGCATCATACACCTCCCTCAAGGTAACGAGCGATTGCAAGTGTGGCGATGAAAGCAAGCGCCGCATAGACGAGCGAGATGTCGAGGTATATGTATCTGTCCATGAGCAGGCCGAGCAGGACGAGCAGTGCGGTCGTGATGGTGGTCATGGAGTCCACGGCCACTACCCTATCAGGGGCTGTTGGGCCGAGGGCCGTCCTCAATATCGTCAGCACTGTGCCCAGTGCTATGAGACCCAATACGATTATCCAGTTCATTCCAGAAACTCCTTCAGGCATTTTTCGAAGACACCGGGTATCATCTTTGATGCAGTTTCGACATCCGTTGCCTTCACATCGATCCAGTGGATTAGCATATCATCACCGAGGACTTCCAGCGTCAATGTGCCGGGTGTGAGCGTTATCGAATTGGCCACCATGAGCTTGCCAAAATCGGACTTCATCTTGGTTTTGACATGCACGATGCCGGGGTTGATGGGCATCTTTGGATGTATGACGCGCCATGCGACATCGATGTTGGCCTTGATCATCTGCCAGAAGAAGTAGAAGAAGTAGATGAACATGCAGACCACGCGTTTGGGATGGAGGTTGGCAAGTCCCTTTTTGGTGAATCGCTCGTGTGTGAATGCCGCCACCAGAATGGCTATTATGGCTCCGGCCACTAACTCCTGCACATTAAAAGAAGATGTGAGGAGTAGCCAGAGCAGAAACATCACCAGGGCCGTGTAAAGAAATTTACTCAGGCGACTGCCCATAATCCACTCCTTGTTTTTTCTTCACAAATATTAACATATTTGAATAAAGACACAGCAAAAGACACATTCAACACCCACTTGAGACGACCTTCCTGTATCCTCCAGAATAAAAATAACCTATCATCGGATTAGTGCATAATTTTGAAATATAGCAAGTTATTTGTCAAACTTTGCATAAAGGCCTCTTGGAATAACCCCCCTCGATGTGTGATTTCAGGATGAGTTTGCAGTCCCTCGATGAATTTGAGCGCTGACTGCCGATGGCGAAATCGGTCAGAGCGCTATCCGAGCCCATAATCGCCCCGAAAATGCAAAAGGTCGTTAACTCTTGACCATAACCCCTCGCTTTTCCAGAGCTTCCCTGATTCGGACGACCATTTCCTCCTGCCATCTGTCCGAAAGGATGTGTTCCCAGCCCATCTTCACGAGGGTGGATGCGACCGATGACGGGTAATGCATGGTGTCGATGAACACGAGGTCAACGAGTTCCGAAATCATTTCCGCAAGTCGCTCAGGATTCATCGGCAGGATGGGCGCCACCGAGACATAAGTCCTTATTCCGTTGGCTTTGAGCTCCCGTAAGGCCTTGATGCGGGCTGGAATTGACGAGGCATGGGGCTCCATGACCTGACGGACATCCTCACGGTCGGTCGCTATCGTGAACCCCACCTCGATGTTTTGAGGCCTGAATTTTTTGATAAGGTCGAGGTCGCGGAGCACAAGTGCGGATTTCGTCAGAATTGTGACCCTCCATTGCGGAAACATCGAAAAGAGTTCGAGGGCCTTCCGTGTTAGCAGATATTTTTTCTCAAGCGGCTGATATGGGTCAGTGGCAGATGAGATAAACACCAGTCCGGGAATTTTAAGGCGAATCTCCCTGCGCAGCAGGGCGATAGCGTTTATTTTGGGCTGAGGATTTTCGTTCACATGCTCATCAAATCCCGGCAGATGTGGAACATAGCAGTAAACGCACCTGTGGCCACAGCCTCGATACGGATTGAACGAATAGCTCACATCGCCGCCGGAAAGGGTGGTTCTGGTCAGTATCGACTTCGCATAGATCATCTGAACCACATGACTTTGAGCAAATGCCCGATGGAATAGTTCAGCCTGACTATCAGGTAGTTATCCCACCTCACGGGGACAACCGAATCCGGATCGGCTATGTCATGCTCATAGAGCTCAAACACGGGCCGTTTATCGTAGGCGTTGAGCGAGTCTATGAAGGCATTTATCGGATTGGAGAGCACCGGGTTGTCGTCTGTGCCCAGATCTATCCAGATGGAGGCCGTATCCCACACATTGTCTATGCTGTCAGATACCTCTTTCAGGAGTGACGCATCGCTCCAGGTGGCAAGCAGGGCTGAGTCATCGACCGGGTTGCCGAGCGTGTCCCATGGCAGTATTGCGCCGAGCCAGCTGGAATTTGAGAGCTGCCTGATCGGAAATTCGTTTCTCAGGTCGAAAGAATCCAGAGGCGCAATTTTGGGGCTTATCGCAAGTCCCAACGAAAGCAGCTCCTGAATGTGCGGGAACGCCCGAATGTGTGACGGCGGATTTGGCAGGCTGCCCCCTCCTTCATAGATGGCCTGACTGAGCAGGTAATTCTCTACATAGTCCATTGGATTTACCATTGGGGAATGGGCGGCTGCACAGCCAAACTTTTCCGGGTGGTCGAGGTAGAGCTTGAGCGCATTGTAGCCGCTCAGCGGGCCAATGCCTATGACGCCGTTGTATGAGCTATCTGTAAACGCATGGTAATTCGATGCGACCTCGTTCATGACATTCTCTGCGATGAAATCCTCGTAATCTCCGTCGAACGCTTCGTCCGACGCCTCGTTGAACCCATCGACCACGACCACAAGCATCGGCGGTAGGACTTTGGCCGAAAGCATTCTGTCGAACATGTCAAAGATCGGATAGACCGAGGTGAACTCGTCGGCACTCATCGAGTAAGGGGCGAGTATGTAAATCACGGGAAGGCTATCTGAGCACGATTCGCAATACTCGTATGGCTTGTAAACCAGTATCGATTTTCCATAGCTTGAGTCCGAATTCCACACGGCGACCCTATCGACGGTCCCATGATAGAGGTCATAACCTTCTGTATCGGGAAAGTTTTTGCAGTTAGAGGCGAGCACCAAAATGATTAAGCCTATAATGGCAAACCACTTCTTCATTTCCCAATCCTCCGTGATGTTTATTTTAGGATACTGCAAGCGGGACCCAATGAGAACTGAGCGGCGTCACCATGCTCCGCCACCGCCACCACCAGCTCCGCCGCCTGAAAATCCGCCTGAGCCGCCGCTTCCACCGCCGGACGGCGCTGCTGCGACCGCACTGCCGAGGCTTGCGACTGCTGCGTTGAAGCTGCTGACATGGATGGTCGGCGCAAAAGTCGTATCCACCTGCATCGTCTGGTAGATCTCGCTGAACACCTTCGCCCATTTCTTTTCCTGCCCGAAGATGATTGCGTAAGGCAAAATCTTTTTGAACATCTCCATGTTTTCGAGCGCAAATCGTTTGAGCCTGTCTTCTTCCACACGTTTGATGAACTCCTTAAGCCCTAAGAGATGCCACCTCGTTTTCGCACCCTTCACCGTCTTGCGCGGCATGATCGAGCCGAAAAAGCTGATTATCGCACTCGTCACGATGATTGAGCCTATGAACACGAACATCAAAACCGGATTTTTTATCAGGAAGAACGCCAGGAAGAAGCCTGCGAATGACAGGACGCTCGATAAGCCTATGTATTTGGTTTTGACCGTTGACGGATTTTCGACAAAGTATCCGCGCTCAGTGAGCTCACGCATGACCTTTTTTCGGATCACAGAAAACTTTTTGTAGAACTTCTTTTCGAGGCTGGATAGGGCTATCACATCCTTGCCCTGATCCATGTAGTCCTTGATTTTCTGGAGCAGTTGAGCGTATTCGGGGTCATTTTGAGCCTTCTTTGAGATCTTTTTGAGCAATTTCTTGATGGAGCCGACCATGAACAGCGAACCGATGAGGTATCGATCCACATCGTTCATGTCCGCTGTGATGTCTTTAAGTTTCACGATCACATAGTCTTTTTTGTCTGGTGTCTCGATGATGGCGAGGTAGCCTCTCAACGCAAGGTCTATGATCTCGGCAGTCAGGTCGCGCGGATCCATTTTCTCATCTATGATGCTGCCCGATTCGATGGGGAGCAGGTCTTCAGGCGGTTCATACATGGGCGTTATAGGCCCCATCTTCGGATCGCGACCGTGTTTCAGCCATTTTATGAACATGAACACGAAGGTGAACAACGGGATGAAGATCGGCCAGAACAGCTGGAGCCACCACATTATCTTCGTCAGGGGGCCGGGCTGTGCCACTGTGCCCGGCGGAAATGTCATCAGCACGGTAAACCCCTCGTAAGGGTTCAGGAACGATGTCGTCTGGAAAAAGCAGAAGTTGGTCGAGCAGTTATACGAACATTTGTGTTGCATGGAGCCGTAGCTGCCTGTGAAGCAGTCGGCCTCTCTCGGAGCCACCATGTTGTCAAAAATTATCGAAAATGAGGCTTTGTAGATTGTCACGCCCCACTGGTTGCCGGTGACATTCCAGATGAGCCATTGGACGCCTGAGGAATCGAAAACTACATATTTCACGCGGTAGGAAATGATGTATTTCTGGATTCCCGTCACATACCTGTCAGGATCCCCGATCAAAATCTTGATGACCTTATACCCCTCTTTGACCTCGAACTTGTGCCCCACGCCTGTGGGATTTGACGCCGACATGACTTTGAGGTTTATCGGCCTGCCGCGAAACTGGGTGGGGATAATTCTGTAAATGCCGTGGTGATTTTCGTTGCCGAAGTCAACGGTGATCTTCTCGATGACCTGCATCTCGCCGTTTTTGTTCAGAGATGCAGAGACTGAGAAGTCCTGAACAGTCCACGAAAACAGCGTTGTGACGAGCAGGATATGTAACATGTTTTTCCTCTGAGCCTTTTAAAATTTGACCTGTGGAGCCTGTCTCTCGGCTTCCTCGATCTCGAAATAGGGCATTTTCTTGAAGCCGAACAGGGAAGCGACGATGTTTGACGGGAACACCTCGGTTTTGATGTTGTAATCCCTGACGACTGCGTTGTAATACCGTCTTGCGTTCTGGATGGCCTCTTCGATCTCCGCAAGCTGGTTCTGAAGGTCGAGGAAGTTCTGGTTGGCCTTGAGGTCAGGGTAATTCTCCACGACTGCGAGCAGGCCACGCAGTGCCTGTGTGAGCATGTTTTCGTCCTTTATCCTTTCTTCGGGTGTGGAGGCAGAAACGGCTTTTGCCCTTGCGTTTATGACGGCTTCGAGCGTCCCTCTTTCGTGCGCCGCATAGCCCTTCACCGTCTCAACAAGGTTGGGTATTAAATCGTGCCTTCTTTTCAACTGGACATCTATGTCGGCCCAGGCGGCCTGAGCCATGTTCCTCAGCCTTACAAGCGAGTTATAAGCAATCAGGCCGAGCACGGCCACAACTACAAGAAGAATTATTATCCACATACTAAATCCCTCCGTTGTTGGAATGCATTGTAAGGCAAAATGTTTAGTTTTTCATTATGTCAAACTCTAGGGATGTGGCCTGAACTGTTAGGTGTGGATTTCGGGCATAAAAACGACATGCCGAGCAGCGCAATTTTTGATGGGAAGGGTCATTTTTTGTGGTTGCGTGAGCGTTTGAGGCCCTTTAGCTCCAGCAATGCGTCCCGATAGACTGCGGCCTTCTCGAATTCTAAGAGCGATGCGGCTATCTGCATCCTGCGCTCCAGCTCCTCGACTAACTCGAATTTGTCCATGCTCCGTTTCAACTGCTCGATTTCGATTTTGGTCTGGCGGATGTCCTCCCTTTCCAGTATCCGCTCGTCAGCGACCCGCGTCGTGAGTTTAATCTCTTTGACCGATTTCCTTATTGTTCTCGGCACAATTCCATGTTTTTTGTTGTATTCGAGCTGGATTTTGCGGCGGCGCTCGGTCTCCTCGATCGCTTTTTTCATGGCCGGGGTGATCACATCAGCGAACATCAGCACCTCACCAGCGGCGTTCCGTGCGGCGCGACCCGCAACCTGAATGAGCGAGGTTTCTGACCTCAAAAAGCCGGTCTTGTCGGCATCTGTGATGATGACAAGCGATACTTCTGGCAGGTCGAGCCCTTCACGCAGCAGATTGACGCCGACGAGCACATCGAACTCGCCCAGCCTGAGGCCACGCAATATGTCAACTCGTTCGATGGCATCGATTTCCGAGTGTAGGTAACGGACGCGAAACCCGACCTGCGACAGGTAGTCCGCAAGCTCCTCAGCCGTGCGCTTCGTGAGGGTCGTTATCAGCACGCGCTCGCCCCGATCCACGCGCTTCCGAATCTCGTCTATCATGACATCGATCTGGTTTTCAGTGGGTTTGACCGTGATTTTGGGGTCAACGAGCCCCGTCGGGCGTATGATCTGCTCAACGACAAGTCCGCCCGATTTCTCTAATTCGTAAGGCCCGGGCGTCGCCGAGACGAAGATCACCTGATTCCAGAGTTCCTCAAGCTCATCGAATTTCAGAGGCCGGTTGTCCAGTGCGCTCGGCAGCCTGAACCCGTATTCGACGAGTGTCAGCTTCCGTGAACGGTCGCCGTGATACATGCCGCGGAGCTGCGGAATGGTGACATGCGACTCGTCGATTATCATCAGGAAGTCGTCAGGGAAATAGTCGATAAGGCATGACGGCCTTGTGCCGGGGGGCTTGCCGGAAAGGTGCCTCGAATAGTTCTCTATGCCCTTGCAGTAGCCGATCTCCCTGAGCATCTGGAGATCGAAACGGGTCCTTTGCTCAAGCCGCTGCGCCTCTAAAAGTCTGCCCTGAGCCCTGAGCTCGGCCAGCCTCTCCTCAAGCTCTTCCTCGATGGAGCGGATGGCGGCCTCAAGCTTCGGCCTCGTAGTGACCCAGTGCCCGGCCGGATAGATGGCGACCCTGTGCTTGACCTCGATGGTCTTTCCAGTGACCGGGTGAATTACCCTGATCGAATCGACGAAATCCCCGAAGAACTCAATTCTGACGATGTGCTCCTCGTAAGCGGGCACCACATCGACCACATCGCCGCGGACGCGGAAAGTCCCCCGTTTCAGCTCGATGTCGTTGCGTGCGTATTGGATATCGACAAGCCGATGGATGAGCTCATCTCTCGATAGCTCCTGCCCCGCCTCAACCAATATGAACAACTTTTTGACATCCTCCGGATCGCCGAGCCCGTAAATTGCCGAAACTGATGCCACAATGATGACATCATCCCGTTCCATAAGCGCCGTTGTCGCGCGGAGGCGCAGCCGCTCGATGTCCTCGTTTATGTCCGCATCCTTCTCGATGTATGTGTCCGTTTCCGGTATGTAAGCCTCTGGCTGGTAGTAGTCGTAGTAGGAGATGAAGAACTCAACGGCGTTTTCAGGGAAAAACGATTTCAGCTCGCCGTAAAGCTGAGCCGCAAGCGTCTTGTTGTGGGAGATCACGAGGGTCGGTTTCCCTATTCGAGCTATGACATTGGCCATTGTGAATGTGTTATGGACGAAGATACCGCCGAGGCCGGCGGCGAATGTCTCGCATCCATCGACCGAGAGGTCATAGACGAACCTGAATTGAGGTCTAATCTTGCGAATTGACTTGATGGGCACGAGTTCGAGCGGGCGCATCGTGAGCTGATTCCCGAATAGCTCGCCGACAAACGGTTCCCTGCGCTCTTTCAGCTCCTCACGACCGCCCATTAGCGTTTTGAGCCTTTCGAGGGATGGCCGATGAGCGATGAGCAGCACGGATTTTGACGCCTCATCGCGCAAAATATACCCTCTTTTGGGCCTCGTCCATCTGAGCTCTGAAATTATGCCTATCTTCCTGAGTGACAGATGGATGTCTGCGGCGAGGCCGGGCGATTTCAGGGTGAGTTGCAGGGCGCCGTCGGGCATCGCTATGGCCTGACGCAATACGGGTTTTAGCAGTTCGATGAGGTGTTCTTCCTGAAGCGACGGCCAGAAATCGGGCAGGTGTTTGTTCCCAAATCGGTTTCCCATCAGTGTGCCGAACAGCTTTGCCCATGCCACGCTTGAAATCCTTGCGGTGTCGCCCGTTCTCTGGATGTGCAGCCCCATCTCAGCGGCCACCGATTGCAGCTCGCCGAATGCCTCTTCCGAATCCGCGGCATGGTCGAGATGGAAGTTCATCCCGTAGCCCGCAATTCGACCGATGGCCAGATAAATCCCCATGAATTTCATCGAAGTGCTGGTGATCGGCAGCTTCAGCGGTATGGAAGCCCTGTAAGACCCCACTGTGACCCTGTGCCATGGGATTTCCGTGGCGTTTTCTATCTCGAAAAGGTCCTCGAATTTTTTGACCTGCAAAATTCGGAGCAGCGTCCTGAGGGCTTTGACCTTGACCCGCCTGCGGTTTAGATGCGTGTAGGTGTTCAACGGGTTGTTATAGACCGATTTGAGGGCACGCAGAATTTTGGCTCGCTCTATGCTACCGACGAGTGGATAGATGTCAACATGCAATCTGTCCCATCCCTGATCCATGTAATCGAGCAGGTTGATGTGTTTTATGATGTTGGGGCTGACTGGAAGTGTGCCTATGACTGGCAAACTCATCCCCGGTTTAAGTTCGCCTGTCTTGAACAGCTTAAGTGCCCCGATTTTCCCATCGGATTGCTCAACAGCCCACATGCTGTGATCGCCTGTGACCTTTATCACATGCCCGCTGACTGTCGTAACCTCGTAGAGTTCCGAAGGTGCCCTGTGTCTGATAAGCGTTCTGACTTTCCGAAACCCTGTGACCGCCCGTTTCCGCTTCCCTTTCAGGAATTCGTCAAGCGATTTGGGGTCAAAGCAGTAGGTGAAGATCTCGGTTTCTTCTATCGGGAGCTCGACCGATTCGGCTGCCTGCTCCCGAATGCCGAACACCCGATCGACGAACTCGCCGATCGGTACATATCTGAGTATCCCGTCCTCGAGGATGAACACAGGCTCGTCAGGTGTAACGCTTTTGCCGGAGCCGGTGACCCCAAGCAGAACCTGATACTTCACGCCGCGTCGCAGGTTCTCGACCAGCTCGTTTATCGCTTTCGGCTGGTCACCAGCTGGTTTGTAAGGTGCATGCAGTTTGAATTCAGCCATGACAGGGCTTCGCTCCGTAACGACACATCTGGAGGGATATGGTATAACAAAAATCGCCTTCTTTCAATGTGTTGCGTGAGCATCAAAGCCTGCGGGGCGACGGTCTGACGGGAAACACGCCATCATCTGCCCCTCGTGATGCGGGAGCCGAAACCATCCCCAAAATCCTGTAAAATAAGCGCTGTTTGGATGAAATCGTGTTGGAAAGGAGCCATAGAGATGGAGAAGGTGAAAGCGTCGGTCGTCATCAGCAAGAGCTTTAAGCTCCTTGCGCCGGTTGTGGGCAATGTAGTTGGCGGGCCTGTTGCAGGTGCTCTGGGTGCACTCGTTGGCGCGGCTGCCGAGGAAATGACAGAGGACTTTTTCGATAGAATCGGCGATAAGATCGCCGATATCTCGCACGACCTGATCGACAGGGAGCTGCGCGATAAGTTCGCTCACGCCGTCAAGGGAGCCCTGACCTCAACTGTCAATTCTGTCATAGAAGACAATCGGGCGGAAATCGAGAAACTGCCCGAAAAATCCAGAAAATGGCTTGAACGGAGATTGAAAAGGTTCTCCAACATCAAGACATGGGAGAAACTTAACAGCTTTGTTCCCAGAGATTTCGACACATTCGAGGAGTATTACTTCGAGCCAATCCGCAAATTTCTGAGCCAGAGGAAGCCTGAATCCATAGACGACGGGCTTATCGAGAAACTGGCGAACGACCTCGCCAACCGTTCCCTTGATGCCATAACCGAGGCCGTAGCAGCCGATAAAAGCATGGTGATCCTCAATACCATCTTCACGATCTACACGAGGCTTTATGCCAGAGCAGGAATTGCCCCTCAATCCCTCGAAAAGCGGTTTAAGTCCGAGCGAGAAGCGGTCAAAAACTGGGTGCTGGAACAGATGGCTATCATGAGGGAGCATGTGGACGCACGCATCGACAAAATTGAATTCCGACTCTATCGCGTGGAGAAAAAAGTTGAGGATATCGATGAGCGTGTAACCGTTCTTGAGCATGGGATGGACGCTTCACTGGAGCCCCAACTCGATGGATGGCATGGCCTTCCGTTCATCAACATGGAAACCGCTGTCGATAGGCCGGAGTTACTGTCCGAACTCAGGGAGATCCTGAACGGCCGTAAGCAGATAGCCGTTGTCGGCCTGCACGGCATGGGCGGAATTGGCAAGACTTTCATCGTCAGGTTGTTCATCGAGCGGGAGAAGGAAACGATAAAGGAGCGGTTCCCCCACGGCGTGATATGGGTCAGTGCGGGCGAAAAGGAGACCGCCGAATCGATAGCGGCTCGTGCCCTGAGCTACATCTACGACTCCATCGCGTGGATCAGCAACAAACTTGCTAAGTTGCAACAGGTTCTGGCGAACAACAGGATGCTTCTTGTAATCGACAGCGCTGAAAACATAAAGGGAGGGATCAGAGAACTCCTTTTCGATCCTCAGGATTCGAGGATAATTTTCACGACAAGGAGAGCCATCCACGAGGTTCCGAAGATCGATGTCGATGTTATGGAGATGGATGAGGCCATCGAGCTCTTCAAGAGGATACTTGGCGATACGGTTGATGCTCAGCGTGAGGAGTTCGAGAAGCTTGCTGCCGCCCTCGGCAGGCTCCCGCTCGCAATCGAGATAGTCGCGAAGCGGATGCGGAAACACGGCTGGTCGCTTTCTTATACGCTTGAGAAATTCCATGAGGCCAGAACTGAGCTCATAAAACTGGGCAGGGGTGAGACAAAGGAAACGAACATCGACGCCTCTTTCGAGTTGAGTTTTAAGGAGTTTGAGGAACCCGAAAACGAATTTGAAAGGGATGTGCTTTTCGCACTCAGCGTTTTCAGTCAGATGGGCGGGACCGAGGAGGAGCTTGCGGGCGTCCTCGAAGTGGATGCGGATGACATGAGGCTCAGCAACGCCCTTGAAAGCCTTGAGGAGCTCTCTCTCGTCAGGCCGCGCCGTGTGGAAGACATGACATTCTGGTCCATGCATCCACTGCTCCGGGAATTTGTGAGGTCAAAGGCGAAGGCGGCCGGTAAACTGGAGAAACTGAGCTACAGGTTCGCCAAGGTGATGCTTGAAAGCGCAGTTTCATGGTATGTGGAGACCCAAAAGACGGTGGAGGAGGGCTATTCACCCGAAAAACATGCCGGGGCTATCCATTTCGCCGTGCTGGAGCGCGATAACCTGTTTGAGGCGCTCTCGGTCGCATCCGAACTTTATGCCGTGGACATCGCCCTTTATATGGCTCCCCTTTTCGGTGAAGCCGGCATGTTCGACGATGAACTTGAGGTTTTGAAGAGGGCTGAAAAACTGGCAAAATCCATACTTGAGCTGGCAAATTTGATATCCAATGTGTCAATCTCTGCAAGCAAAAAACGGGGCAGGCGGGTTAAGGACCCATCAAAACCCATTAAGGAAAAGGTGGCGACCATCTACATCAACCTTGGGTTGGCCTACTATTCAAAGGGCGAATATGATAGGGCGATAGAGTATTATGAGGAGGCATTAGAGATATTCAGAGATGTATTTGGAGAGATGCATCCAGAGATGGCGATTATCTACGAGTACCTTGGCAAAGCATACGCTTCAGAAGGAGATTACGACAGTGCAATAAAGTATTACAAAAAGATGTTGGAAATCGAGTTGAAGGCCTCCGGAGGCGATAGTTCACAGATAGCAAAGGGTTACGATAATCTCGGTAAAGCATACTTTTTCAAGGGCGACTACGATAAGGCATTAGAGTTTTACGAGAAGGCACTGGAAACAAAGAAAAAGGTGCTGGGGGAGCTCCATCCAGACACAGCGGTTACTTACAACAACATTGGCATGGTTTATCAAATCATAGGCGATTACGATAAAGCGATAGAGTATCACGAGAAGGCATTGAAGATAGTAAAGGATGTTTGGGGAGAGAAGCATTCCAGCGCTGCGACCACTTACAGCAATCTCGGCGCAATTTACTATTTCAAAGGCAAATATGGTAAGGCGATAGAGTATTTGAATAAGGCGCTTGAGATAAAGAAAGAGCTTCTCGGAGAAGCTCATCCCGATATGGCCACCACCTACAACAACCTCGGTAAGGTCTATCAGGCCATAGGTGACTATGACAGAGCGATAGATTTCTACAAGAAGTCATTGAAAATAAAGAAAAATGCAATCGGGGACAAACACTCCGAAATCGCTGACATCTACAATGTTATCGGGGAAGCTTACCGTTCCAGAGGCGATTACGATAAGGCAATAAGGTATTACAGGAAAGCGCTGGAAATTGATTTGAAGGTTCTGGAAGGCGATCATCCGGAATTAGCAAGGGATTACAACAATC
>JALVZN010000004.1 GCA_027037615.1 Caldifarciminota bacterium
AGCAGATAAAAATGGTGGGTGCTGTCCGATGAGAAGAAATCCATCGGGAACAACATGGTCTTATCGGCAGTTTCGCCTTCTGCTTCCACATCCGTTATATCGCATCCGTTCACAACTATTTTTGTCACGGATTCAGCGAGGTTGGAGATCAACAGAGGGTTTGTCGATGGCACCAGAAGCCTGATTCCGGGAATCGTGTAGATAAAGCCATGCCATACATTGCCGTTTGGACCAAGGTAACTCCACGATGTGGATGATGTTGAATTTATGGTTATGATGTTCTGGCCGTGTCGGTAGAAATCCTGATGGGATATGTATGGCCTCGATGGGTCATAGACATAGATTTTCCATGTGGTTACGTCCTTTTCGGTTTTGTATGCAAGCACAGCATGCATCCCTCCCATGGTCGGTGTTCCACCGGACAGGGTAAGAGATTCGCTTATCAATACCACAGGTATCTCATTCCCGGAAAGATAGGACTCAACCTTGTTGAAAGTTCCCACAGCGTTCTGAAAATCGCCACTGGATACGAGTTCCGCTATTTCCCTGACCATTGGCTGGCTGAACTGGCGTGCCCATAACACATGATAGGCGTGTTTGAATATAGGCCAGAACGGGGTCAGGGTATCATTGCCTTTGGTCACAGAGTCGGCTACGGCGTAAGAGCCAAGAGGTTTGCACAGGCCCATGTAACCGTCTTCTACATACACGGCGCCTGCAAGGAGTGACATCCCGAAACAGAAGCCGTCGCTCGCATATCCCTTTATCATGTCAAAAAGCGTCACATCGAGCGAATTCGATGAATCCACTGCGAGAAAAGCTTCCCGAAACTCACTCCATTTCAACTCTTCACCGTAGTTATCAACCGGAAGTCCGTGCACTCTCGGAAACGAACTCTGAGCAAAGGCTGTCTTGATAGACATAAACATCAGTGACACGAGCATTATCCTGATGTATCGCATATAAATCACCTCCTGAAAGGTTGTTGGTTTTGCGCATAAAGAATGGTGGGAAAAGATGTGGGCCCTCCCAAACATCAGACACATCTGAAAAAGGGAAATAAGTTAACATCTTAACTTCCACCCCCTTGCTATGGTTCTTCGTAGAATAAGCTGAATTTGCCATAAAATCAACTTTAAATATGCGCAAAAAATGAATAAAATGCTTACTAACGCAGCGCCATCGACCATATAATTGAGCCATCATGATCGTCGCTGATCTTTTCACCATTTTGCGGTTCCTGCTGGCAATTGCTCTCATAATCTATTCCGTGCTGGGCGGTTCAAGTATCATTTGGGCAGCAACGCTTTATTTCGGGGGCTGGCTGTCCGACAACCTCGACGGTTATCTCGCCCGAAGGAGCAAGCAGGGGCACGGCAAACTCAAGGATTTTGATGTCATCGCCGACATATTCCTCGTCATTTCGGGGCTTACATGGGTGAGCATGCATTATGGTGTCTATTCTTCGATTTTCGTCTTGCTCTACGGAACCGCGTGGGGTTTGATGTTCGCCGTTACAGGCAATGATGCGGTTTTCATGAGTTTTTCCTTCGGCGGAATACTGATGACATTTTACCCTGTCTGGTCCAATGAGCGCTCCATGGCCGTTTTCGCCATCGTCTGGGGAACGGTGACCGCTGTCGTCAAGAGAAAGGCACTGGTGGATCACATCAGACGGTTCCTTCATGCATTGAAATAAAATCCTTTCCGCACTTTTTGCTGTATATTTTACGACGGTCTCTCGATGAAAATGTAAGGAGGGTATTTATGAAACAGATACTTGCTTTGCTTCTCTTTGTTGGCACATCTTATGCGGCATTTGAATGGCAGCAGTTGCCGGCTTATCCGAGGGGCATGAGCGGAGCGTTCACGGCGATCTCATACGGTGCAGATGCCCTTTTCTGGAACCCTGCCGGACTGAAGATGGACGACAACACCACTGATTTGCTGATCTCCTACGAAAAGCCGTTCGGCGGCATGGACGCTAAAATTCGAGATGGGCTTGTGGGGTTTGCAAGGAAAATCGGGGATGTCGGCGTTGGCATAGCCTTTAACGACTATGGCGCCTCGCTTTCCGGTGATTACAACGGCGATTACGGCGAGCAGATACTTGCCCTCGGCGCTGCCATTCCGATGAACGAGAAGGTCACATTCGGCATGAAATTCAACTATTACCGGCTTTCTATGCCTCGATTTAACCCGGCGAGCGCCCTCGGCATGGACATCGGCATTGTAGCCCATTTCTACTCGAAGTGGAGCGTTGGCCTGTTCGGGCAGAACATAAGCGGGGCCACGCTGCGGACAGCGGATGGGAAAGGCTACCGTCTGCCATCATCGTTGTCGTTCGGCGTTGCGTTGAGGCCCACGAGAAACACGCTGACCTCAGTTGACATCAGGAAGGAATACGACAGGCCCGTCACCGTCGCGATAGGTCAATCCGTGGAGATTGGAAAGTTTGTTTTGAGGGGCGGCGTCCAGTCGCAGGGAGATTATCTGAGCTTTTCGGCCGGCTTCACCTCTAAATTTAGAGGGCTCAGGTTCGATTACTCAGCGACCGTCGTGCCGTCTTTCCCTGTAACCCACACATTTACAATCGGATTTAGGAGGTAAGCATGACTTTATTGCTGGCCATTTTGTGGGCGTTTCCGGTGATTTCAATCAACACGGCCCCTCTCGATTCCATAAAAATGCTGCCGATCGGATATGACGATGCCAGAATAGTTGCCTCTCAGAAAGGATTGCCCCTTGATTCTGTGCTGAACACATATCATGTCCCGCCCGAAAAGGCGGAGTCCATCTATGTCTATCGGGAATTGCATGGCCCGTTTGAAAGCTATTACGAGCTCGGAAAGGTGCCCGGTGTGACGCCCGGCGACCTCAAGCGGTGGAAAAAATACATCATCGTTTACAAAATGGTTCCGGGAAGGGACTTTTCCTATTATGCCGAGCGGGTGCGTGAGAGGGGAGCCGCTGAGGAAAGCCCGACGGAATACGCAATGGATCAGTGGATTTCGTTCCTGTCCAATCCGATAAATGTGAACAAAGCGACCGTTGACGAACTTTATGCGCTGGACAGAGTTTCCCTGATCGATGCGGCGGCTGTCGTGAGGTGGGCGCGCAAGCTTAGAATCAGGCACTCAGGCGACCTGCGCCGTGTGCCCGGCCTGTCATACTATGGCTATCGGAACATGCGCGATTATGTTGTCTATTCCGATCTCAAACCGCGTCCGCTATCGGGGTGGTTCTACATGTATAACTCACTGCCCAATGAGATGTATACAGGTGGAAGCGAACTTTACAGCAGGATCGCCGAGCTGACAGATACAACGCGCGACTCAACGCTCGCAACCGCACTCCTGAACAGCGGATGGACTCAGGCTCAGGTCGATTCGCTCGTCGAAAGGCTCAGGTCGGAGAGGGATGATGTCACAAGCAGGACACTTTTCCCTTATTCCAAAGTCAAACTCAATTTTTACAGCTACTCGAAATTTCAGGGCGGCATACTCTACGAAGCGAGCCCATACAGGAGGAACTACATCGAAAACGGCAGGCGCAGCTCAAGAGGCCTCGTCAAAGGGTATCTCGGGATTGTGAAATGGGGGCCTGTCAAACGGCTTTACATCGGGAATTATCACATAGCGCTCGGTCAGGGGCTTCTTGTGGACAACACTGACGACTCTCGGTCGAGGAGCATCTGGCGTCCGCAGGGGCTCTACGGCGACATATCCTCGACTGATGGCTTCGCCTTCAGGGGAATAGCCGCAGATTTCACCCACCGTTGGCTTGACCTCATGATGTTTGCTTCCAGATCGCCCCGTAACGCCGTGCCTGACAGGGATGGAAAGCCGATTTTCTACTACGCATCCACTTTTGTGCCTTACGCTTACGGTTCGAGATTTCAGGAGACGGTTTACGGCGGCAGTTTCAAGGCCAATCTGCCCTACTGGCCGCTCATCGGCACGCAGTTCGGCGTCAACTTCATGAAAATCGAGCGCGATGTCCCGCTCTCTTTCAGATTTGAGGACCTCGACATACCCGGTGATGCAGATTCGCTGAAAGGCGACCCATCCTTCCCCATCCCTGACTCCGCAAGGGGGAAATCGCAGAGCTTTGTGGGGATCGAGGCGAGGACCGTCATCATGCCCGTATCCCTCGAATTTGAATACGCCAGAGAGATAGGACACGGTTCGGCATTTGTGGCGAGGGCTCGACTTCAGCAGAGCACTTTCTATGTGGATGCACTTCTGAGGCACTACGAGCCGGATTATCTCAATCCGTATTCGAGGCCGTTCTACGAAGACAGAAGGTTCACCGACACGCCGCTCGAAAAGGAATACAGGCTGACAGATCCTCTGGCGTCGGGACTTGTGGATCTGCCGCTGCCGAAGCCTGAGACCGGCATCTATGTCGAAACCCGTTTCCAGCCCATCAGAAACATCATATTCCCGCGTGTTTACATCGATACATGGCGCGATAACACCGATGGCCTCTGGAATTACAGGTTTCAGGGGGAAATCGAATATCGGCCTGTGTATGCGCTGAGGTTCAGATTGAAGCAGAAAATTCAGGTCAGGCACAACTTCAACAAGCTCGGCGTTTCGGAATCGCGGACGCTGGAAACCACTTTGCGCAGCTTCGTCGTGTTGAGCGGCACGGATTTCATCGGACTTGAGCTCCGCTATGGCAGGGTGATACTTTCGCCGCGGCCGTCGTATCGCGATGCCGACATAGATGGAGGTTTCGTGGCCGTGACATGGAGCCACAATTTCTCTCGCAAGCTGCAATTCAAATCGGGCGCGGCCGTCTGGACGACCAACGGCATGTCACAATGGATCTTCGAGGACACAGGCATCGATTTCCTCTATGGCAACGGGCAGAAGTTTTACATAAGTTTCCTTGAACGGCTATCGCCCAACCTCGGCATGAAGTTGAAATATCGGATAAAGAGCACGGAATACCCGCATGTCGGCCTGTATGACCATCCTGTTTACGACCCTGACGGAAAACCGATATACAATTTCGTGGAAAAGGAGCCTTACTACTCGGTATCAGCGAGCATTTTCTACAATTTTTAAGCAGTTGTCATGAAGCCTGAGATCAGATACGAACCGCTTAAGGGAGTGCGTGTCCTCATAGCACCGGGCAGGCAGAGCCGCCCGATACAGCTCAATTTTGGCAATCACGATCGTGGCCGTGACAGATGCCCGTTCTGCGAGGGACGGGAGCAGATGACCCCACATGAGATATGGGCTTTGAGCCATGACGCCAACCGCAAACCTGACACGCCCGGCTGGCGCATTCGAGTGATCCCGAACAAGTATCCCGCACTCATGGGCGACGAGAAACCGTCTAAAA
>JALVZN010000005.1 GCA_027037615.1 Caldifarciminota bacterium
GAGGGGAGAGATGATTTACCTGTCCATGAAAGCGAGAGGGTTTGACGGGGAGGTGAGAACCCTCAGAGAGGAAGTTTTTGGCGTAAAAGAGTGGTTTATTATGGCTGCTTTTGCCGCTACAATCTGGTTCTTATGGAAAATATAGTCGAAGTGGCCAACCTCGTGGTGGAATACGATGGCAGGAAGGTGCTGGACACCATCTCGTTTGGCGTTAAGTCGAACGAAAAGGTGGGTTTGATAGGCCCCAACGGTGCCGGTAAGACAACTCTGCTCATGGCATTGCGCAAACTCATAAGATTTGATGGCTCAGTCTCATACAACGGCATTTCCGAGGCGGCCATCGGGACAGTTTTCCAGAACCCCGACATCCAGCTTTTTATGCCGACCGTGTTCGACGATGTAGCTTTTGGGCCGTTGAATCAGGGATTGAGCAGTTTCGAGGTGCGGCGCCGTGTTGAAGAGGCGCTCGCCCGCGTCGGCCTCAGCGGCTTCGAGCGGCGACAGCCCCACCATCTGAGCGAAGGAGAAAAGAAAAAGGTTGCGATCGCCACCGTGCTGTCGATGAAACCATCGGTTTACCTCCTGGATGAACCCACGACGGGGCTCGACCCGCTATCCCAATTCGATGTCGCAAGGATCATCTGTGACATTGAGGAGACTGTCATCGTTGCGTCACACGATCTTGAGCTCATAGCCGGGCTTGTGGACAGGGTGATAGTTTTAAACGGGGGCAGAATTGTGGCGGACGGACATGTTGATGAGATTTTGGCCGATAAGGAGTTGCTCGTGAGGAATAGGTTGTTGCCGCCAGATGACATCAGGTCACTCTGCCGCTCCGCAAGATAGTTTTTCTGTCGAAATCAAAGAGCCTCAGAACATGCTGTTGCCCCACTGCGACATGGGCTTGATGTTGACTGATGCATAAACTTACATCATAATTCGGCAGGCTATCCTTAAGGATGATAGAGTTAAGGGATTACAAATCAGGAGGATGGGAACATGGAGTTTCCGATTTACAGAAAACCTAAGGGTTGGGTAACAATCCCTGAGATGATAGAGAGGAGCGCCAGGGATTACAAAGACGCAATAGCTCTCCAGATGAGAAGGGGCAAGCGTTGGGACAAATTTTCATATCGTGAGCTTGAGGACATCGTTAAGAGAATTGCGGCTTTTCTGAAGAAGCAGGGGTTTGAGAAAGGCGATCATATCGCTGTTATAGGGCCGAACAGGCCTGAATGGGCTTTTTCATACCTTGCAATTCAGTGGATTGGTGGAGTAGTTGTGCCCCTCGATGCCAGACTCACCCCCACCGAGATCAGGCATATCCTCATGGATGGCGATGTGAAAGCGGTCTTTGCATCCGGCACCCATTATGACATCGTCTCCGAGGTTGCAGATGAGCTGAAAGAGGTTAAGATGGTTATATCGATGGATCCCCTGAACGGGAGCGGCCCCGATATACCCATGATATTGGAGGAGATCAAAAGCGGCATCCCTTATGAGAGAATCGACCTCGAAGATCTGGCCGTGATACTCTACACATCCGGCACCACCGGCACATCAAAGGGCGTCATGCTGACCCACAAAAACCTGATCTCCAATGCGGATGCTATTTATCAGATTCTGGATTTCACGGTTGGCGATGTTTTCTTCTCCATTCTACCCATGCACCATGTGTATGAGGCAACAGCCGGCTTCATTAACGCACTCAATGCTGGTTCAACAATAGTGTTCGCCCGCTCGCTGAAATCGAAAGTGATGAGAGAGGACATGACCGAGGTCAAACCGACATTCTGGCTCGTGGTGCCGCTATTGCTCGAAAAGATTTACAGAGGCATTCAGAAGGAAGTCGATAAGGCGTCCGCGCCGAAAAAGGCGATTTTCAAGGCAATGGGAGGCGTATCCAGCCTTCTCAATCCCATATTTGGCAATAACCGGGCATCTCGCGCTATCTTTAAGAGCATCAGGAAGAAAATGGGGCTTGAGAGGATAAAGTATATCGTCAGCGGAGGCGCAGCACTTCCGAGATGGGTCTCCAAGGGACTTGAGGATCTCGGGTTCCCAATCCTTCAGGGTTACGGGCTTTCCGAGACATCGCCAGTGCTTACCGTCAATCCGCCGTGCTGTCCTCGTAACGAATCCGCCGGATTGGCGCTTCCGGGCGTGAAACTCAAAATATTTGAGCCAAACAGCGAAGGAATTGGAGAGATAGCGGCTAAAGGGCCCAACATAATGAAAGGGTATTACAAAAATGAGAAGGCCACGCGCGCAGTGTTTACCGATGACGGCTGGTTCCTCACCGGAGACTTAGGTTACATAGACAAAGATGGCTTTTTGCATATAACCGGCAGAAAAAAATCGGTTATAGTCACCAAAGGCGGCAAGAACATCTATCCCGAGGAAGTGGAAGAAGTGCTGCTTCAGTCGCCTTTCATTGAGGAGATACTCGTTCTCATGGCACCCAATCCGAACACCAATGAGCCTGAACTCCAGGCAATAATCTTCCCCAATTTTGACAGGGTAGATGAGTATTTCATGAAGAAAAACATCCAGAACCCGACAGAAGACGACTTAAGGCGGCTGATCGCCGAAGAGGTGAAGAAGTATTCGCAGCAACTTGCTCCTTACAAGAGGCCGAAGAGGTTCTCCATTCGCCATGAAGAGTTCCCGAAGACGACTACAAGGAAGATAAAGAGGTATCTATTCGAGCAGAAAGGGATGGAGCTGTAGGATGTTCGTTTTGCATCAATTCTTCTACGCAATTGCGGTGATACTCAATTATCTGATATCGATTTACATCTGGATCATCATAATCTACGCGGTGTTGAGCTGGTTCAATATCCCCCGATACCATCCGGTAATGCGCATACTCGAAGCACTTATTATGCCCATTTTTCGTCCTATAAGGCGCATATTCAGGCCGTTTGTTGGGTCAATAGACCTTACACCTATCATAGCAATAATAATTTTATGGTTTTTACAGCTTTTCCTCGTCCCTATCCTCTCTCGGATAGGATACTCGGTATATTGACGGCGTTATAAGGATAGTTAAATCGAGTAAATAGTTATGGAATGGGAAAGCAGGGATCATATTGCAAGTGAGGTGTTACAGCGTCCCCTTATCGGCAGAGATAAGGAGATGGCATATGTTATTGACACAATTGAGGAAGGTTTTTTGGAAAAAGTGCCCACAGTGGTTTTCGTAAGAGGGTCTCCGCTATCGGGTAAGACTCATTTTCTCATGGAGATAGAGTTCAGGCTCGGCATCGTCAAAAACATTACCACCATCAGGATAACCCCTGAATCGAGTTACAGTGAGGTCGTGAAAGAGGTGGGTTCACTCTCTAGGAGGCCCCCGAACAATGAGTTTTTATCTGTGATCACCGACGAGCTTTCAAGGGTAGCACTTGCCGCCGCAAAACACACACCACTTATAATTTTAATAGATGATCTGGAAAGAACCGATACGCGGTTTAGGGACTTTATTGAATTCATAGTCAATCTGAAGTTCAAAGCCAGCCTTGCCGTTATATCAACCTGCAACTTTGACAACGAGTTCGTAAACATGCTGGAAAATCAAAGACGCGGGAACAGAAGTATCTCCATCAAATTGCATCCTTTCACCCGTGCGCAGACACGAGCCTATGTGCGCCAACATCTGAAAATCAAGGGGATGGATAAAAAGTCCCTTTTGCCCATAGCCGAAAAGATACACGACTACACCGGCGGGCTGCCGGGACTTGTCGCTGTGCTTGTAGATGTGGTGAATAGGGAAGGTATTGGCGAGGATTTTCGCAAGATCGAAAGATCACCGGATGTTTGGGCTGTTGTGAAGTCGATACTTGACTATTTTGGTGAAGAAGAGCTTGAGGTTATTCTGACAGCCTCGATCTACGGCGATGAATTTGACGAAAGGGAACTCTCTATGATTCTCCAGTTCAAACAGGATTTTATCCACGACACGCTTGAGAAGGCTGTTGAGCTCGGAATTGTAAGCAAGAACAGTAGGAAATACAGGTTTGAAGCTGAGCTCTACAAGACATGGCTGCTAAACAAATTCGATCACAACAAGGTTCAGGCACTTCACAGGAAGATAGCGATCGTGTGGGAGAACGAGACGCGCGACCCAGAACTCCTTGCCATGCACTACTTTGAAGGTGGTTTGTATGTGGAGGCAGCGAGGTATCTCCTGACGATAGCCGAATCTTATGTGAGGAACCTCAAATTCGACCATGCAGAAAATGTTTTGAGAACAGCCGTTGAGGCAGCTATAAGGGGAAATGACCCCCTCACGGAGTTTGAGACCCGATACGCATTGATAGAGCTATATCGCAGTTCCTACAACCTCGAGAAGCTTGAAAAAGAGCTATCCGACCTGACCAGATTGGCTGAAAAGCTTGATATAGAAAGGTATAAACTCCTCGCAAAATTGAGCAGAGCCAACTACCTCTTTATCAAGGATGAAACGAAAGAAAGCCTTGAACTGGCATTTGCGTGTTTAAAATCCGATGATGTTCTAATAAAAGAGAGGGCATTAGAGCTCATAATCGCCTCCTTGCTGGAACAGGGTAATTACGACAAGGCGAAAAAATACATCAAAATGCTCCATAAGCTCGGTGCGCAGCTCAAGAATGACCTTATCAAAGCACAGGCAAGCTTTTTCCTCGCCAAGCTGCATCTTGAGCGAAAGGACTTTTTCAAGGCAGCACAGCTTTTCAATGAGGTGATAGGCGTTTTCTCCGGACACGATATGTGGCGCCAGGTTTTGATGTCCATTTTCAACCTCATATCGATTTACCTTCAAACGAAACGCCTCGCACAGGCCTACGATCTGATAGACCGCGGACTAAATCTGGTGGAATCTTTCGATGCCGATACCTTTAAAGGTCTTTTGGAAGTGCTTTATGCCGAGTTTCTTATGGAAGTTGGGCAATACAGGGAAGCAATAAACTACGCTACAGAAAACCTTGAACGCCTTGAAAGACATCAACAGGTCCACCTCTACATCTCGGCGGTTATCCTTCTCGCCCATCTTTACACGATTCGCAACAATTTCAAGAAGGCATTTGAGTATTTTAACAAAGCCAACACTTTGCTGTCCCAATTGAAAAATCCCAATCACCTTTCGATAGAGTATCCACATTATCTCGCAATGACTTACTGGAAATCCGGCAACATAAAGCGTGCAGAGGAGTTGCTGAACGAAGCTTACGAGCTGGCTTCCCAAATGGGAGCTTATGACCAGCTCGTGCTGGTGGGACAGGACCTTGCGCTTTTCTATGTCGAGACCGGGCACAGAAACAAAGGCAAAGACATTGCACAGAAGGGGATCAAACTCGCTCAAAAATACAAGATGGCCAAAAGCAAGTTCTACTATGCGCTGTTCCTGCTGGCCAAAATTCAGGATGAGGAAGATGAGGCCAGGAATTACATTGAGAATGCCTACGGCGATCTGGTGGTTCAATCTCTGGGACTTGAAAACAAGGCCCCTGAGCTGTGGCGCTCTTTCTTCGAAAATGTTGAGATCAACAGGAGGATCAGGAGAGAATGGCTTAAATATAACCCTGAAGGCTCCTCATCCGTATTGTTATGAGAAACAGGCTTATCGTTAATACCATCGTTACATACTCAGGATTTGCATTCCAGTTGCTCCTTAACATCATACAGCTCAAGATATTGACGAATTTTATGCCCAAAACTCAGCTCGGAACATATTTCTACGCCATCGGCATCAGTTTGACCGCGATGGCGATAGCCATGACAGGTTTTCAGCCGATCTTCACAAGGTTTATTCCCCTGTATGAAGCGCGCGACGAAAGGGACAAGATAGGCAGGTTGATAGGGCTTTCCGTTGCAACTTATTGGCTTCTCGGCGGCATTTCCGTGATTCTGCTTGAGAAATTTGTGCCTCAGATCGGGCTATATCGCGCGGCAAGGGCCGTGTTCATATTCGGATTTCTTCAGCTTTTGAACTTCGCATTACAGGGTGAGAGGAAAATGGTGTTTTTCAGTCTGTTTCCGAGCGTATTCTCGCTTGGGTTCAGCGGCTCCCTGTGGTTTTTGCGGGCATACCTGACACCTGATTTAACCTTCCTGCTGCTGGGCTTCTGGGCGGCCATTGTCATACCGTTCCAGCTTCTGGCCATGGATGTATCCCCATCATTCAGAGGACTAAGAAGTATTTTCAAGGAGATAGTCCCGTTCTGGCGATACGCTTTTGCAAATGCAATACTTTATCCGCTAATACTTTACGCCGACAGGGTCATAATCTGGAAGTTTGGCACACCGGCAAGTGTCGCTGAGTTCACCGTCGCCAAAAAGTTTTCCGATGCGATCAGGAGAACCCTGCATGTGCTCTCTCATGTGGCAGCACCTGAGATAAGCTACGATCAGGCGAAAAACAGGAGGCTACACACGGCTCGCCTATACAAAATGGGGTTCATCGGACTTGGTGCCCTACTCACCGTGATCGTGGTCATCTGGGGCAAACCGCTCCTCGCCCTTTTCTCAAGCGCCAATTATGTCGGGGCTTACCGCTATCTCGTGCTGCTCACGCTTGGCGTACTTTTCGGCGGTTATTGGGAAACCACAGCGATAACAGCTTACTCTCAAGGAAAAATGAACATCTCACTCCTGATATGGATTTCGTGGACAGCCCTCTACTTCTCGATTGCGATAGTTTTGACGATGCTCAGAGGCACAATCGGCACCGCAATCGGATACATGGTTTCATCGCTGCTTGTGAGTGCATTCTTGATGTTCGCCCACCTAAATAATGGATGATCTTTATCATCTGGTTCAGCAAAATTCACTCAATGAAAGCTGAAACACAACATGAGGCGACTTTTAGATGAATTGATTACGCAATGTATTAAACTATCAGCTTTAATGAGCAATAGGTGAGTAAGGCATCTTGAGCGCCAAAGCTTTAAACTTAAACCCTCTGTCACAGGAGGTTCTAAACATGGAAAGGCTGTATAGCATCGAGATCAAGACGAACAAAAGGATGGAGATGGTGGATGTAACGGGCACCGTAAGGGAAATTGTGCGCAAAGCTGGAGTCAGGAATGGGATTTGCGTCCTTTATGTGCCTCACACGACGGCCGCCGTTACCGTAAACGAGAACGCTGACCCATCTGTGAGGCGGGATATCAGCCGCACGCTTGCCAAACTTGTGCCTGCCGGCGCCGGATACGAACATCTCGAAGGGAACGCCGATTCTCACATAAAAGCGACGATGGTGGGCCCTTCTGAGACCCTGATCATCACGAACGGAGACATCCTGCTTGGCACATGGCAGGGAATATTCTTTTGCGAGTTTGATGGGCCGAGACGCAGGAAGATGTTTATAAAGATCGTGGAGGGATAATGCGGAGCTCTTCATTACCGGCCATAGAACTACTGAACATCGACGAGATCATCGAAAGATACAGGCTGGACATCACCCGTGAAACGCTTGAGAATGGGCTGAAAGTGGCGGTCATCGAAGACCACTCTGTGCCGCTTGCCTCGGTCAACCTTTACTACCTTGTCGGCTCGCGAAACGAGAGTTACGGCAAGACCGGAGTCTCACATTTCCTCGAACACATGATGTTCAAAGGGACAGACAGGCTTGGCCCTGAGGAGATCAGCGCCATCATCACCTCGTGGGGCGGGGTGGACAATGCAGCCACTGGGAAGGATTTCACCGTTTACTGGGCGTTGATACCATCAGGCAGGCTTTACGACCTGCTTGTCATGGAAGCTGACCGCATGGAGAACGCAAAATTCCGCGATTTCGACAGCGAGAAGATGGTCATAATGGAGGAGCGGCGGCTTCTGGAAAATAACCCTTACGGTGTGCTTCTGGAAGAGATGGACGCACTCGCCATCAAGGCTCATCCTTACAGGCATCCGATAATAGGCTGGATGAGCGACATCGAGCACCTGCAGATCGAAGACCTGCTCAATCACTATTCGACTTACTATGTCCCGAACAACGCCTATCTTGTGATTTCGGGCGATGTCGAGCCCCAACAGGCGATTTCATGGGTCAGAGAGCTGTTCGGACACATCCCGAAACGGCCACATCAGGATGTGATAACGCGCGAACCTGAGCAGAGAGGCGAACGCAGAGCCCACCTCACGGGCAAAGATTGGCCAAGGGTATGGGCTGCGGCGTATCACATCCCCGAATTGTCGCATCCAGACAGCGTGCCGCTTGCGCTCGCACTCAGTATCCTGAGCGACGGGAGAGCATCGAGGCTGCACACAAAACTCGTGGAGTCCGGACTGGCAACCGATGTGACGATCATAACCGAAAAGACACTCGACCCTTTCATAGCGACCATAATGGTGACGCCTTCGATGGATGTCTCGTTCGAGACAATCGACGGCGTGGTGTCCGAAGAACTGCAAAAACTCGCCGCAGAGGGCCCATCTGAGGAGGAATTCATAAGGATTGTCAACAAACAGACCACATACTTCATCATGGGACAGGAAACCGTAATGGGGAAAGCGCAGACCATCGGCGAGCTGGACATCATGCTCGGCGAAGACGGCTACCTGACCGTGCTCAAAAGGTTTTCGGAGATTAAACCCGAAGACATAAAACAGGTCGTCGGGAAATACCTCGTCAAAACCAACCGATCCGTCATCACAATGGAGGGAACATGAAGGAACCTTTTGAAGTCAGGCGCACGAAAATCGGCTCCGGGATGAAGGTCGTCACTGCCCGCAGGGATAAGTTGCCCGTTTTCTACGCGGTTCTCGTTTTACATGGAGGCTCAGTTTACGATCCGCCGGGCAAAAACGGCGTGGCCGAACTTGTTTCAAGGTTCTTAGAAAAGGATACCCTGAACTTTACGAGGAGGGAGATCTCAAATCTGATAGAAGGGCTTGGCGGGTGGTTGGTATCCGACAGCGGTCACTACACGCAGCAGATAAAGCTCGGCTTGATCTCAAGGTTTGCCCATCATGGGCTCTCGATGATGGCCGAAATGGTTATGAACACGAAGTTTACGCAGGAGGAGCTTGAGAAAGAGCGGAAGAAACTGATATCCGAGCACAACGACGAGCTCACGGTGCCGTCCGAAGTCCTGAGCTATGCGTTCAATTCCGCAATCTACCACAACCATCCGCTTGGCGCGCCATCTGACGGAGTGGTTGAGACGATCCAGAAGATCACCCTCGACGACCTCATCAGTTTCCACAGAAACCACTTTTGCCCATCCAACGCCTTTCTGGTAGCTGTATCCGACATACCACATGAAGAAGTGGTCAGCATGGCGGAAAATTCGTTCGGTTCGTGGGAATGCGACCCGAAACCGACCCTGTCCGGACTCCCGAAAGTGGTTCCTATCAAGGGGAAACATGCAGTAGTCGTCGATATGAAGATCTCGCAGGCCTTCATCGCGCTGGGACATCACGCTCCGATGAGGAACGACCCGATTTTCAACAGGCTGGTTGTCGCCAACTTCGCCATAGGCGGAGGCAGAGAGCTGTCCCGCATGATGAGGGAGATCCGCATCAAAAACGGGCTGGCTTACAGCGCCTATTCTGTCCTGAAAGGCGGACTTAAGGCACCCGGCGTATTCGCCGCACAGACCGAGACGAAGGCGGAAACCGCTACGGATACCCTGAAATTGACGCTCGACATCATAAGGGATGTTCACGAGCACGGCATCACGGAAGAAGAGCTGGCGATGGCCA
Organism: Caldifarciminota bacterium; assembly: GCA_027037615.1. Taxonomy (GTDB): domain Bacteria; phylum Hydrothermota; class Hydrothermia; order B15-G9; family B15-G9; genus WGAI01. The sequence goes on from JALVZN010000005.1 coordinate 9,691, forward strand.
AATCGTTCTTTCAGGGCGCCATTCCACGAATGGCTGAGAGCAACAAACAAATAGCCTCAGCCCTGATAAACTGCGAGCTTTACGGCCTTCAGGACTTTTACTGGATCAAGGAGATCGAAGAAATTGCATCTCTGTCGTTAGATGATGTATCATCGGCGGTTAGAGAACACATCGACCCGGACAATTTTGTCATGGCGGTCGTGGCCGATACTGAGAAGTTCAAGCCCGAAATCCATGGCATAACATTTGACAAAATCAGGGTGTTATCACCTGACGACTTCAAAACTCTGAGGCCTCTGGAGGATTAAAATGAAGAAGAAAATTTTGATAGTTGTGGCTGTTGTCGTGCTGTTTGGCATAATCATCTATGCAAACATAGCCAAAAATAAGGGCGCATCGCTCAAGGTCGAGGTGCAGACCGTCAGAAAGGGCGATGTCAAAGAGGTCGTCCGTGCAGACGGCGAGATCAGAGCCCTCAATCAGGTGGAAATAGGTGCGGATGTCAGCGGTCGCATAATCAAAATCCCTGTGAAAGAAGGGGATTGGGTGAAAAAGGGGGATACCCTCTGCGTGATAGACCAGAGGTTGTATCTGACACAGGTCAAGCAGGAAAAGGCGAGGCTGGCATCGGATTACGCAAGGTTTTTGACGGTCAGGAACCAGTTTGAACGCACGAAAAAGCTGTTCGAGGACAGCCTTGTGTCAAAAGCGGAATACGAAAAGGCCTACTCCGACTATCAGGCTATGCTTGCGCAGCTCAAGGCTGACAGTCTATCGCTCGCGGCCGCAAGGGATAAGCTGGACAAGACCGTGATAACCTCTCCAGTTTCTGGACAGGTGCTGGCTGTGAACAAAGAAGTCGGTGAGATGGCGATAGTCGGCACGATCAACACGCCGGGCTCCGTCATCATGGTTGTGGCCGACAGGAGCTCCATGCTCGTGCGCGCTCAGGTCGATGAGACCGAGATCGTCAAGATCAAGCCCGGTCAGGTCGCCAGAATTGAAGTGGATGCGTTCCCTGACACCAGTTTTATGGGTCATGTTGACCGCATAGCCGGTGCGCCCCAATCCACCTCTCAGGCATCGACGCAAGGCGTTAGCTACATCGTGGATGTGTTCTTCAACGATCCACCGAACAACCTGCTGCCCGGCATGTCAGCCACATGTGACATCACAGTCGCAAGTGCTCACGATGTCCCGATCGTCCCAATTCAGGCGCTTGGAAGAAGGAACGGCAAAAACATCCTGTTCGTGATCAAGGACGGGGTCGCGCATCAGCAGGAAGTCAAGCTCGGCGTAATGGGTGAGCGCATGGTCGAGATCGTCAGCGGCGTGCGGCCCGGCGAAAAGATAGCCGTTGGCCCGTTCGAGGTGCTGAGAAAACTCAAAGACGGCAACAAAGTCGAGGTTCAGGAAAAGAAGGCAGCCAAACGCCCCAGACGCCCGGGAGGGCGCAAACCAGAGCGAAAGCCCGATGAAGCTAATAAAAACGATTGACATACATAAGGTTTATGGCGGCGATTCCGCATCGCTTGTGCACGCTTTGCGCGGCGTATCGATAGAGATAGAGGACGGCGAGTATGTGGCCATTATGGGGCCGTCGGGATCCGGCAAATCGACCCTCATGCACATAATCGGCTTCCTCGACACCCCCACATCAGGTAAATACCTCTTTGAGGGCGTGGATGTGTCCTCGCTCACGGAGCCTGAGCTTGCCGAGCTGCGCAAATGGAAGGTTGGGTTCGTTTTTCAGCAATTCAACCTGCTCGCAAGGCTCCGCGCATGGGAGAATGTGGAAATTCCTATGATTTATGCCGGTGTGCCTGCAAGAGAGCGAAAGCGGCGCGCGCTTGAACTGCTTGAGATGGTCGGACTTAAAGAGAGGGCCGAACATCACCCTAACCAGCTGTCGGGAGGCGAGATGCAGAGGGTAGCAATTGCTCGCGCACTCGCCAACGACCCAAAGGTCATACTTGCGGATGAGCCAACAGGTAACCTCGACTCGAAGACGGAGGAGGAAATTCTGGCTGTTTTCCGAGAGCTCCACGATCGCGGGAAAACCATCATCGTGGTGACGCACGACCCTGAAGTTGCGGAGCACGCAGGCCGTGTCATAAAAATCAGAGATGGGCTTATCGTGAGCTGAGAACAAGGAGGGGGCAATGCGAGCAATAGTCCTCACACTTATGCTGACAATGTCGTTGAAAGCGGTGGGGAGTCAGGGGTATCTAATCATCACACATCAGTCGCTTCTTGGAACGATCCAGCCGTTCGTGGAGTGGAAAACTCAACAGGGCTTCGATGTGACGGTGGCAACGGTCGAGGAGATCGGGAACGACACATCGGAAATAAGGGCGTTCATCCACGCCGCTCGCGATACGCTCAACCCTCCGCCTGAGTTCGTTCTGCTCATAGGCAATCCAAACACTATACCCACTTATCTAAAGTTTTTCGATGTCGGGGTGCCCAACATATACCCGTTTGACTTCCTTTATGTGACTCAGGACACGCTCACGATGGAAACAGAAATGTCGATAGGCAGAATCCCGTTCTCAGATTCAATCAAAGTCAGGAATGTTCTCAGAAAGATCATTTACTACGAAAAAACCCCTGACGCTCACGATGTTTTCTGGCTCTCGCGTGGCATTGTCACACTCAACGATGATATGGTTAGACCTATCTCATCCCTCATTCAACAATGGATGCTAAACAACGGGATGAGGGATGTTTCATATTCATGGGTGCAGTGGCCGGAATCCGATTACTTCGGGAGATTGATGTCCGACAGGCGGAGTTTTCACAACCATCGCGGTTACCCACTGAGAACTCCGTTTGTGTTTTCTAACGATTCAATGCCGTTTGTCAGCGTATTCCTGACATGTGGAAGCGCAGATTTCCTATCCGATGAGTCCGAGGCAAACAACATGTTAGAAGATCCGAGTGGCATGTTGACGGGAGCCGCCACTGTCGTCGGCAATTCGGGCGTGGTGATTGACACATCAAACACCGTTTTGCGGATGAGGAATTTCGCCGACTCGATCATCAATCACGCAATCTGGCTTGATGACCTTGTGACGATCGGGAAAGCCGTTGACCTTGCGAGGGTAGGGATAGCCCAATCCTTTGATGTCACAAGGGACACGGCAAGGCTTGCAGCGTGGGAGCTCACCGTTTTAGGCGATCCATCCCTCAATGTGTGGCACGGGATACCCGACAGGATATTCATGCACTCGCCTGACACCGTTCAGGCTGGGAGCGAATTCACAGTTTACGCCTCAGCCATGAATATGGTCGGTTCCGCCACCAAAGCCGTTATCTCTCAGCATGATAGCATAGTGGCTATTGATACGGTTGGGGCGGATGGCGAGGTGAGTTTCACACTGCCCGATACAGGCACCTACACGCTCACGGTTTCATCTCCGTTCAACATACCGGCTCAGAAGACCATCTATGTGGTCAACACCAGTGTGCCCACGCATCCGTCGCTTTACATCTACAACGCCGATGTGACCGATCAGGACAGCACACAATTTTTTATCCCAACGGACACGCTTGTGTTCAGGGCTTCGGTTATGAACTGCGGAGCCGACACGGCGCATAACCTCCATGTAGCGATCGAAACACACCATCCGGTTGAGCCCACCCTTTCGGAAATATCGCTCGGAGATCTTGCGCCCGGACAGACGATCTCAATCGATACCATCATCGGCGTCCTGTCAATCATGGCAATGGATCAGGAAGAATTCACCGTTACAGCGACATTCAGCTGCGACGGATGCAGCCCTGTGGCCTATCGCTTTCGAGGTTGGGTCGAGAGATGGTATATGGTGGAACTCGCTCTGAATTATCGTGAGATGCAACAGGATACCAATTCGTTCATGGATCCCGGTGATACGCTGGCATTATTCCTCCGCTTCCACAGGAACGGCATGTTGCCCTTCGGGCCGCACGCCCGTGTGACCCTGCGCTGCAGCAATCAGGATGTCACGATCGTGGATTCTGTCATAGACGACATCTACTTTGACGGCAGAGACTACACCGACACCACTAACCACTTCACGATAATCCTTTCGCCTGAATTCCAATACGGGGACACGCTTAACTTTGAGGTTTTCTTCTCGTCTCCGCCACTGACGCAAATCTCATCAGTGGACATGCCGGTTAACGGAAGAGAGTATCTTGCCATCTCGGTATTGAACAGCGACACGGAATCTGCGCACAAGGTCGATTCCATTTTGAAAATCCACGGCTATAAGGGGATGACAACCGTCGGACTTACAAGACGATACCTGAACCACCTCAGGGACTTCCAGACCGTTTTCCTGTTTGCAAGCACGGCCCATGTGCTGAATTACAGCTTCGCACTTCCTTACTTCGTGGACTATCTCAACCATGGCGGAAAGCTTTGGCTGGAAACAGGCTTGAACTTCTGGGTGCTCGATAACCTGCTCAGAAATAGGCTTGGGGCAGTCTCTATGTTGCATCGGGACAACTCCACAACCATAATGGGGGTGCCCGGCACCTTCGCTCAGGGACTTTCTTTCTCTCCTTCCGTAACGCAGCTTATCGTCCTGAACATAACCGATTCCATCCACTCAAGGCCGCTTCTCGTATCGGATAACGACTCTATCATGGCGATCTGCTATCAGGATTCCATGTCAAACGCTGCAGCGTTCTGGTTCTCTCCCGTGGAGTTTTTGAGCGGGAACGACATAGGCGAGTTCTACGCACGGGGAATGAGTTTCCTGTTGACGGGTGTGAAGGAAGACGATGCACCTTCCACTTCTGCCGTGACGCTTCATGTCCCCCGCATCGCCCATAAGGGGCTGAGGCTGCAGATTCCGCCTCACAGCGAGGAATTGAGGATCAAAATCTTCGATGCGGCCGGCAGGTCGGTGATGGAAAAGGTATTCTATCCGTCGTCCCGTCCAATCGTATCGCACTTTTACCCCGCCCATTCGGGCGTGTATTTCGTCGTTATGAAACACAATTCCATCAGCAAAAGCCATAAAGTTGTGATTTTCAAATAACATCTGGGGAGGATGATAATGCTTAAAAAGGGAGTGATGATAATGGTGGCGGCATTGTCAGCCGCATCAGGCGGCAATCTCGAACATGCTCGTGGCCTGAATGTCTGGAAGGAAGGGCCAAACGGGCCATATTTCCATCAGGAAACCGTCGATGCGTCAAAGCTGTTTACAGATTCGATCATCAGAGCTAAGGTTGATGGCGAATGGCAGGATTTCCATGTCAGACCCCTTCCGGACGGATTTTTCAAGTGGAGTTCCGAAAGCAGGCTCAGCTATCTGAAGGATATGGAAAAGGGCAAAATGCCCGGACTTGCAGGCCCTCACAACGCAATGGTGGCTTCGTGCGGCATAAGGAGGATGGACAGCCAGTTCCGCATCAACAATGCGGTGAAAGGCACAGGGTTTATGCCGAAACCCGAGACCATCGACACGCTCATCCAGCTGCTCGAATCCACGAAGGACTCGCCTGTGATTCAAAAACTTCGCGTCCTGCAGTCCCTCTACGAAGAGCCTGACAGGTGGTTCGACAGGACGAAAATCCTCTCGCTTGAGCTTTACACAAAGCCGGAGTTCGAGACCGGCACATTCCTCAACGAAATGGTAAACCCCGCAGTCGCCATCGTTTACCTCGATTATCCGAGCTATGAAGTGAAGGCAATCGCTCAACTGCTCCACTGGAACGACCCGAACCTCACGGATTACGAAAAGAAGGTTGTGAAGTATGGGAACCTGATACACAGCTACTTCCACGGCGAATTCCCGATGTTCATAACGGTCATCTACCATGTGATTGAGGTCTATAACAACACGCCTGAGAAGGAAGGTAGAGGCGTTCGCGTAATACCACCACTGCCATGAACCAGAGAAAATTTGACATAGTCATCTTCGATCTTGGAACCACCCTGCTTCACTTCACGGGTGATTTTGTTGAAACCAATCGAGAGGGCGTGAAACTGATGCACGCCTTCCTATCATCTCAGGGCATAGATGTCGATTTGGATGAGCTCTACTCGAAGTGGATTGAACTCAGACTCAAAGGGTTCGAGCAGGCCGAAAAGACCATGAGGGAGGTCACCGCAGAAGACACATTGAGGCGCGTTTTGAACGAACTCGGCATCTCAGACCCGCAGGAGGACATCATTCAAAAGACCATCGACATCTTTTTCGAGCTTGAGGTGGCAGATTACAGACCGTATGAAGACACTTACGAAACGCTCTCATACCTGAAAAAGAGAGGCTACACACTGGGCCTCATATCGAATGCCACTTCGCACATCGCTGTCGCCAAACTGGTTGAAAGATACAGCCTTGCCGATTATTTCGACCTCATTTACAGCTCAGCCGGCTTTGGCCTGCGTAAACCACACCCGATGATATTCCGAAAAATGCTTGAAGAACTTGGTAAAGACGCATCCAGAGGGGTCATGATTGGCGATTCTCCGCTGCATGATGTTCACGGAGCGCACAGCGTAGGGCTGAAAGCCATTTTGGTGCACTATCCGAACGATGCTCCCGAACCGGAATATAAGCCTGATTTTCAGGCGAAGGAGCTCAAGGATGTCATCGAATTCATCGAGAAATCCTGATTTCATGTCTCACAAATTCGTTATCGGCGTTGTGCATCTGCTCCCTCTTCCCGGTAGCCCATCGTTCGACGGCGATGTCAGGGCAATCTTCGACCGTGCGCTTAAGGACGCATCTGCATTGAAAAATGGCGGTGTGGACGGCATCATCGTGGAAAATCTCGGAGATGCGCCTTTCACAGGCGGACATGTCAGGCCTCATGTCGTGGCGTTCATGGCAGTTATAGCGCGCCGCATTTCGGATGAGTTCGGACTC
>JALVZN010000006.1 GCA_027037615.1 Caldifarciminota bacterium
CGGGGTTGTAACCGCTCTCGATTATGGGCAAAAAGATGAAATCCAGCGGTATGCTGCGCTCTCTGAACACCGGGATTGTCACAGATGCGTTCTGAATAGCCCGTTTTACACCTTGAACGAGGCCGTATCTTCGGTTTTTCAGATACATGTCGATAAACGAATCGATATCCGTTTCGTTGTAGTCTGCTGCGATCGAGGTGCCAGAACTGTAAAAATTGTGCTCTATCAGCCAATCGGAGATCGTTTCACGGGAGGATATGCCGCGGTCTGGAAGGATTAACGAAAGAGATGTATCAGTGCGTAACGGCACATCGATGTCCTCATCGGAGAACTCTTTGCTATTATCAACTACAAGAGACAACTCCGATGGATTGGCCTTGTTCTGGTGCGAAAAACTGGCACATGATATGGTCAGCACCGCACCGATCGACATGAATGCGATGAATTGCTTCACCCTTCTTACTATCATACTTCCTTTCATACTATTCCGTCCTGTTTTGCTAAATAGCTTAAATTCAGTGATATGCGTTAAAGCTTATAGCCTATTTTTCTGAGAAATGATTTCCTGTGTTCCTGATCCTCCTCCTTCTCGAAATCGACAGGAGGAAATCCGTCCACGACTCCGATGACTGCTCTGCCCTGATCCGTTTTCGCCACGATAACCTCCATCGGATTGGCTGAGGCGGCAAATATGTTCACCACTTCCTGCACCGATTTGATGGCATTCAACACATTTATCGGAAAAGCGTCTTTCATCAGCACGATGAAGAAGTGGCCGGCCCCTACTTTCATGGCGTTCTTTTTGGCAAGCTCAATGAGCTCCTCGTCGTTACCTGAGTATCTCACAAGTCTTGGCCCGGATGCCTCGCAAAAGGCAAGTCCGAACTTAATTCCAGGCACAGATGTGACAATAGCCTCATGCAAGTCCTCAACGGTCTTAATAAAATGGGATTGCCCAAGAATTGCGTTGATTTCTTCGCTTTTTTCGATCTTGACAACCTCGAACTCCAGCATGGTTAACCTCCTGTGTTTGTCCCCTTCGAAGTGAAGGTGTGAATACTACCGATTTGCATTCATTTAGTCAAGTTAACCGCGGCTATTCACTCTCTTGCAATTTTCACTTCATTGAAATATACTTTTCAATACAAAGTAAACGGAGGCACAAAATGCCCGCAAAAATTGTATGGCTGATTTGGATGTTTATACCCGTAGATTCCATCCAAGCGGTGGGGCACGCTTGCGACATGCATTCGCTGAGGGTACTTCACGGGAAAGCGGCTGAAGCCGTTGGAATTGGCGGATTCCGTGAAGACGTCCTTGCTCTCGCCCTGATTGACTACTACATCGCCGGTTGCGGGATGGCAGAGGGGATGGAGAACGAATGGATTCGGTATCATATCGATGAAGCTCTGAATGTGCTTCAGGATTTCGATTCCGAAGGCGATGATGCTGATGTTCAAGCGCTTATCTCCATACTCGCCGGGATGCGTGTCAGCCTCACGAGCTTTCCCAAGCTGTTAAACTACACAAAATTATTGAATGGTGCTTTAAAGCGTGGCAAAGAAGCGGATTCGACCAATCCCAGAATCTGGCTGGCCGAAGCTATAAACAAGTTCCACACACCCAAAGAATTCGGTGGAGGACCGGGAAAAGCCAAAATGTCCCTTGAACGCTCGATCCGGCTTTTTAACACCCACAGCGACACAACTTATCTCAAAAACTGGGGTTATGAAATAGCACTGTTATACAACGCAAAAATCTACGCTGAACTTGGGGATACCACATCCGCTATCAAAGAGGCCGAGAAGGCTCTCAAACTCTTCCCTAATTACGGTAGGCTAAAAGCGTTTTACAAAAATCTAAAAGCCAAAACAACGGATAAGAGCGAATGAACACGTTGATATGGGCCGTTTTAACTACAATTGTGGTAAAAGGTCAGGTGCTCTCTATCAAAGAAAAAACCAGCATCCCGTATGCATCCGTAAAAGTCCTTGAGACGGGCCAAGGCACGATGGCTGACGAAGATGGATGGTTCGAACTCGAAATCCCCAAACCCGGTCGATATACGCTTGAGGTGTCGGCACTTGGATTCAAACGCAAAATTGTGCATTTTGAAGCGGTCGAAGGTCAAACTGTGGAACTCAAAATCGGTCTCAAAGAGGAAGTCATTAAGCTCAAAGAGCTTGTTGTGACACCGGGCTCGTTCAGCGTAACCGATCAGACAACATCCGAAAAAGGCACACTTACCACCATGGATGTCTATCTCACACCCGGTTCCGCCGCAGACCTTTTGATGACGATTCAGGCGCTGCCGGGAGTCAACAATGTCGGCGATAATGCGGCTATCTCGGTTCAGGGCGGCGAGCTCGATGAACTCGGTGTGCGGATAAACGGCCTGTGGATGCCCCATCCGTTCCATTACGAGAGCGGCGGCGGAATATTTTCTATGCTCGACGAGACCATGATCCGCAAATCCGACTTTTACGCAGGTGGCTACCCTGCCAGCTTCGGAAATGCGCTCTCTGGAATCCTCGATATCAGGTTGAAATCCGGTGAGCCGGGCACTAACGGTTCGCTGGATATGAGCATGGCGGGCGTGGGTGCATCATTCCACCACAACAACTTCAGAATATCAACCACACGAAGCTATTTTGACCTCATCGCTAAAGTTTTCGGGATGGGCGAAGGTTTCACATCCTATCCAAGCTCGTGGGACATCCATTCGGTTTATACCCCACAACTCAATGAAAATTTGGCATTTACAACCTTCACAGTGCTCGGCGGAGACTATGTCGGCATCGATTTGACAGATGAAGGATTCAGCGGCGAGTTAAAAGATCGAGACTCAAAAGGTCTTGTGGGGACAAACCTTGTGGCATCGATGGGCGGATGGACTTTCGATATAGCGACGGGCGTCAATTTCCGAAACCACCGCTGGGATTTCACCGAAGGCTGGTTCTGGGAAGAAACCAACCGCGCATTTGAGCTGAACATGGCGGCATCCCGTGAGTTTAGCGACAGATCGCTTATCGAATTCGGATTCAATGGATTGCACAGTTTTAAGCGGTTCAAATACGCAGTTCCCGAGGATTCAGCGTTTATCCGCGACCCGAACGCCGTTCGAAAAACAGGTGAACGAAAAATAAAAGATTGGCTTTTAAGCGGTTATCTGCTGCACCGTCGTTTGCTCACCAATTCGCTTGTCCTCGAACTCGGCCTGCGAGGTGAACACTACACCTACACGGGCAAATCCGTTATCCTGCCTCGACTTGGCCTCGCTTACCGACTCGTATCCGACCTCATTCTGCGGTTCGGAACGGGCATTTACTCACAGGTTCCATCAATTCGTGAAATTGACTCAGTTTTCGGCAACCCAAACCTCGACTTTAAACTTGCGAAACATTTGACTCTTGCGCTCGAACGCAACGGTGGCCCAATAATCGCAAAGTTTCAGGCATTTTACAAGCGCTACGAGCGATTGCCTGTAACATGGGACAATTTCTACGAGTCGGAAGGCACAGGCCGAAGCTATGGGGTCGAATTTTTCGCCAAATTCACTCCTGATGCTCGATGGAACGGCTGGATTTCCTACACTTACCTTCGGTCGTTCAGGGCAGTGGATTCCACTCTGACGGAATACCGTTCAAAATTCGACACTCCACACATCCTAACAGTGGTTGGCAACTATGAGCCTGCCAGGGACTGGATGATCGGGTTCAAGGCAAAATATTCCACAGGAAGACCTTACACGCCGGTTGTCGGCAGAATTGAGGTGGAGCCCGGTATCTACAAACCGATCTACGGCGAATACAATTCCGAGCGTTATCCCGATTATTTTAGACTTGATGTGAGGCTCACGAAGATGGCACATCTGTTCGGCTATCCCTTCATAATTTATTGGGAAATTTTTAACATCACCGACCACGAGAATGTTCAGGGATGGATGTATTCCGAAGACTATTCCGAACGCAGGCCTGACAAAGCAATCGGCCGCATGTTTATAGGTGGCGTCATTCTTACATTCTGAAATCGGATTCAACATCTATCCGCATCTCCTTGTGGTGAACGCTATCTACTCACACGAATACCTTAAATGTAGAATCTTTTCTTAAATCCCATCTTTCGCTGGAGGCCAACCTGACGCTTGACATCCTGCCTTTTGCCATCACCATAGACGGAAACCAGAAGGGAGTTAGAAGGATGAAATTTGCTCTGAAAAACCTGAGAATCGTGACGCCGTTCCGAATCGTTGAAAACGGCGTGATCATAGTCGAAGGCAAGAAGATCTCCGAGCTCGGCAGGGTCGGCGACATCTCCATACCGGACAACATCAAGGTTTACGACCTTGCCGGAAAGCTCGCTGTGCCCGGATTTATAGACCTCCATGTTCATGGCGCAGTTGGACATGATTTCACGGAGGTCAATCCAGAGACGCTTGCGATGATAGCGGATTTTTACATCAAGCACGGCACAACCGGGCTGCTGGCCACACTTTACACCAAACCGCGCGATGCGCTCATACGCGACATCAGGCGACTCGTGTCTTACATGGAATGGGGCGAGGCTGACCCCTCAATTCTGGGCATCCATGTCGAAGGGCCGTTTATCAACCCGAAGATGCACGGTGCACTCAAGGAGGATTACATCTGGAAGCCTGTGATGGATGATTGGCTGAGCCTGAGGGACGCCGGTCACGGATACATCAAGCTCATGACCATTGCACCGGAGGTCGATGGCGCAATGAGGATCATACGCGACGCTTCGATGCACGGTGTCGTCCCTTCCATAGGCCATTCCATGTCGGACTACGAGACCATTGAAGTGGCGATCGACAACGGAGCCGCACAGGTTACGCACATCTTCAACGCAATGAAGCCCATGCATCACCGCAATCCTGGCGTGTTGACCGCAGCGTTCCTCAGGGATGAGCTGAAGGTTCAGCTGATCGCTGACGGATACCATGTCCATCCTGCCGTCATGAAACTGCTCGTCAAACTCAAGGGGCACACGGGGATACTCCTGATAAGCGATGCCATAAAGGCTTGTGGCATGCCGGACGGCGAATACATCTTTTCCGACCAGAAGATCGAGGTGAAAGAGGGCAAGGCTTTTCTGCCGGGCGGAAAGCTTGCGGGAAGCGTCCTGACGATGGACAGAGCCGTTCGGAACATGGTCAAGATGGTCGGAGTTCCGCTGACGCATGCGGTGAGGATGGCCTCGCTCAATCCCGCAAAGGTGCTCGGCCTGTCGAGAAAAGGGATACTCGCAGTCGGTAAGGATGCCGATATCGTCATCATGGACAGGGAGTTCGATGTTTACATGACCATTCAGGAGGGCAGAATCAGGTATCGCAACGAGGAAATTCAATGATGTTCGGGAGCCGAAGATCTCGGCTCCCGCTTCAGATTTCACCTGACTTTTACAAATTTCTGGTATGACCTGCCTGCCTTGAGCATGTAAATTCCGGATGGCAGGTCGCTGACGGACATCTTTCTCCGACCCGATGGGAATTTCCTGAGCAGCGCCCCTGACGCGCTGTAAATCTCGATCGGTTCATCTGTTTCGGCGGATAGCTCGATGTAGTTGCGGACGACCGTTTGTTTCAGCACACGCACAGGTTCGACGGCAACAGGGCTTTCTGATACCGAGACCTCCGTCGTGTCCATGCCGAAATAGACATCCTGAGTCCCCTCTCTGGTGTCGGTCCAGACCATGAACGGCTTTGCGTTCCATGTGTCCAGCCCGATGTATTCGCCGATCAGGCCGGACTTTGAAGCGGACGGGTCGCTCGACACCGATGTAACCCTGCGGTTCGGTGTCCATGTCTCACCGCCGTCAAACGACTGCGTGATATAGACATCCATCAACAGATTGTTCGTGTCGTTCCGCCTGTCGTAGAATATCACGGTGATGACGCCGTTCTGGTCAACATCGAGCCACGGATGGAACTGATCGGCTGTGCTCGTGGCGGAATCGTCGCTCAACCTTATCGACTGGCTCCATGTCTCGCCGCCGTCAGTTGACCTCCTGAAAAATACATCGCTGCCCCGATTTGTTGTTGAGTCGGCATAGGCGACATAAAGATAGCCGTAGTAAGGACTTTCACGATTAACATCGGCGCCAAGCGATGGGTAGGAAATCACCAGCAGGTCAGGGTTAATGTAGAACCAGCCGTTGTTGATGTTTGTGATGGGCACAGGGTCGGAAAAGGTTGCCCCGCCGTCCGTGGATTTCGCAATGACAAGCCGGTTGTAGTAGAAATCGAGCCATGCGACATACACTGTGCCGGAATCGCCGACGGCCGTGACCGGCCATTGCACGCCGTAGATGGCTGAACCTATGTGAATTGGGCCGTTCCATGTCACGCCGCCATCCTGCGAGAAGGCGAAGTTTATACCTCCATTGATGTAATCGTAGAACCTTGTCCACGCCACATAGAGATTGCCCAGATGCGGTGAATCGGGCACCCTGTCGCACGCTATCAGCTCCTTGTCCTCGAAAACGCCCGAGTTCTCATCGACCACCGTGTAGGGGCCGCTCCAGCTCACCCCACCGTCAGACGATTTGAAGACGAAAATGCCAGATGTCGATGCATCCTCTGGAAGCGATAGGACGACGACATAGAAATTCCCATCGGCATCGACCGTTATCCCAGGATCACTGTCCCACGCATAAGGGGTTCCAGACAGGAGCGTGTCATGCCATGTCACCCCGCCGTCGAGCGTGTAGCCGACACCTACACGCCGATATCCAAGTCGGAAATCGCGCCATACAGCCACCATGTTCATGGAATCCAGCGAGTTGATGGCGATCTGCTCCTCATTCTGGATGTTAGTCGTGACGCTGTTTATCCTCTGGTTCATAAAATCGGTGATAGCGGTGTCCTGTGGCGTTTTGACGGCATGATTCCCGTGCCTCATTGCCTCGATTTCATTGATTATCAGTGGCTTGTGGGGATCAAAAACGGAAAGGATAAGCAATAATTCAAGCATAAAAGCCTCCTTAATTTTTGATTGCGCCTAAGGTTAACGGGTGGAATTCACCGTTTCAATCTGCCCGACAGGGTCTGGCTGACGCTCACGGCTAAGTTCCACACATTCACAAATTACGGCCGTATGTCTTTTGACGGCATATTCATGGTAATTCCATTTTTTCCGAAAATGTTTTATAATAAGTCTCGCCCCGGAACATTAAGGAACAAAATGCGGAGAGAGGCCTCTGTCGAGGCCGTAATTCTTGACATGTGAGATTTTTGGACTTTAACATAACCGCCCAAAATGAAAGAGAGGTGGAGTAGAAGATGAAGACTTTTCTACCTAAGCCCGACGAGATCAAAAGGGAATGGGTGCTTATAGATGCGGAAGGACAGCCTCTCGGCAGGCTCGCTTCTAAAATAGCACTTATTTTGCAGGGCAAAAGAAAGAGGATATACACGCCACACATCGACACCGGCGATTTTGTGGTAGTGGTAAATGCCGAGAAGGTGAAGCTCACCGGGAACAAGCTCGACCAGAAGCTTTACTATCACCATTCGGGATACCCGGGCGGCATGCATGTGCGCACGGCGAGACAGATCATGGAGCGACATCCGGAGAGACTGATAAGGGAAGCCGTGAGAAGGATGCTACCGAAGAACAAGCTTGGCAGACGCATGTTGAAAAGGCTGAAAGTGTATGCTGGAAGCGAGCATCCACATAAGGCTCAGAAGCCCCAACAATTTGATATTAGTTCCTTTAATTGATGGGAGGGAAAATGGAGGATAGAAGAATTATTTTTGCGCATGGATCGAGGAAAAGAGCGGTAGCGCGGTTGAGGCTTAAAGAGGATGGGCATGGATGGATCTACATCAACGGCAAGAGGCCGATCGAATATTTCGGCCGCGACGACCTTGTGATCCATGCCCTTGAGCCGCTCAAAGTTGTCGGGAAACTCGGGGAAGTAGATGTGGTCACCAAAGTTGAAGGTGGTGGATTGAGCGGACAGGCCGGCGCCGTCAGATTGGCTCTTGCCCGCGCCCTCGTTCAACTCGACGAGTCTCTGCGTGATACCCTGAAAGAGCATCGCATGCTTAGCAGAGATCCAAGGGAAAAGGAGAGGAGAAAATATGGAAAAAGAAAGAGCAGAAGAGCGCATCAGTTCTCCAAGCGCTAATGCCAAAGAGTTTCAGCTGCCGGTTACGATAAAGGATCTGCTTGAGGCAGGCGTGCATTTCGGACACAAGAAGAGACGCTGGAATCCGAAGATGGCAAGGTTCATCTTTGCTGAGCGCGAGGGAATTCACATCATCGACCTGAGGAAGACCATCCAGCAGCTGGAAAAGGCCTACAAAAGGGTTGCTGAAGTCGCTGCCAATGGCGGAGATATCCTCTTCGTCTGCACCAAGAGGCAGGGCAAGGACATCGTGGCGGATGAGGCTCAGCGTGCCGGCGTGTTCTACATGACCGAGAGGTGGCCGGGCGGCACATTGACCAACTTCCAGACGATCCGCTCCAGAATTGAACGGATGAAAGAGCTTGAGCGTATGAAAGAGGAAGGCGATTTCCAGAGGCTGCCCAAGAAGGAAGCGGCTCTGTTGGAAAAAGAGCTTGGCAAACTTCAGAAAGTTTTTGGCGGCATTAAGGACATGGAAAAGTTGCCCGATCTCGTTTTCATCATCGACATCGTCCACGAAGACATTGCGGTCCACGAAGCCAATAAGCTCGGCATCCCGATAGTCGCACTCGTCGATACAAACGGCGACCCTGACAAAGTCGATATCGCTATCCCCGGTAACGACGACGCTATCCGCTCGATCAAGCTGATAACGAAGGTCATAGCCGATGCCGTCATAGAGGGCAGACAGGGCAAAGATTACCTTGTGAAAGAATCAGAGTTTGAAGAAAAGGAGGCTGCGTGATGGCAAAGATCACAACCGAAATGATTAAGGAGCTCCGCGAAAGGACTGGAGCTGGACTTTTAGATTGCAAGAAGGCACTTGAGCAGGCAGACGGCGATCTTGATAAGGCGGTTGAGATACTCCGCAAGATGGGAATTGCCAAGGCCGACAAAAAGCTGGATCGCGAGACCAAAGAGGGCATCATTGAGGCCTACATCCATCCGGGATCGCAACTTGGCGTCCTCGTGGAGATCAACTGCGAGACCGATTTCGTTGCGAGAACCGAGGATTTCAAGCACTTTGCTCATGAGATAGCGATGCAGATAGCTGCCGCTGCCCCCAAATATGTCTCGATCGAAGACATACCTGAGGAAGTCATCGAGAAGGAGAAAGAGATTTATCTCGCCCAGCTCAAAGATTCAAAGAAACCGCCACATGTGATCGACAAGATCATCGAGGGCAAACTCAAGAAGTTCTATCAGGAAGTAGTGCTTCTGGAGCAGCCTTACATCCGTGACGAGTCCAAGACCATTCGTGACCTGCTGAAAGAGACCATCGGCAAATTGAAGGAAAACATTAGGATTAAACGCTTTGCGAGATTCCGTGTCGGTGAAGAGTAAAAAACATAAACCGAAATACGAGAGGCTTATCCTGAAGCTTTCAGGAGAGATGCTTGGCGGGGATCAGGGGTTCGGCCTTGATCCCCTTTCTTTTTCGTTTTTCGCAGATGAGATCGGAAAGGTAGTGCATAAGTTCAAGAGCGTGCGGATCGGGGTGGTTGTCGGCGGCGGCAACATCCTGAGAGGCGCACGCAACGAGCTTCCGATCGACCGTGTGGCTGCCGATTATCTCGGCATGCTCGCCACGGTCATCAACGGCGTCTCCCTGAAAGCCATGCTGGAGGCTAAAGGCCTCCGCGCTCGCGTGCTCAGCGCTGCTCAGGCACTCGGAACGATACCCTATTCGCCCGAAAAGGCCAGAGATTTCTGGAAAAGCGGTGACATACTCATCCTCACGGGCGGCACCGGTAACCCGTATTTCACCACCGACACGACGGCGGCGCTCAGAGCCGCTGAGCTTGGTGCCAATGTGCTCGTCAAAGGCACTAAGGTCGAAGGGGTTTACTCATCTGACCCCGAAAGCGATCCCGATGCCGAGTTCCTGCCTGACCTGACTTACGAAGATGCCCTCATCAAAGAGCTTAAAATTATGGACATGACCGCTTTTGCCCTCTGCATGGAGCAGAAAATACCGATCCTGATTTACAACGCACACAAGGAGGGCGCACTCTTAGACATTGTTGCAGGGAAAAAAGTCGGAAGTTTGATTCACTCTTCAACATAATTTTGCGCAACAACTTACCTCTGAAATGGCTAAGAAGAAATCGAAACTGGGTCAGGTGTTTCTCGTCGATAAGAACATCGTTTCAAAGATGGTTCGTGTTGCTGACCTGCCTGAAGATGATTGGGTTGTCGAAGTTGGCCCCGGTCGCGGCATCCTCACCGAAGCGCTTCTGGAAAACGGCCTCAATGTCATAGCATTCGAGATAGACAGGAAGCTTGCGCATGAAGTGCGCGAGAAATTCCGCCTGCTTTTAAACGACAGGCTTTTCGTTTTTGAAGAGGATTACCTGAAAGCCGATGTCCCGTCTGTTTTCAAGGAATTGGGCGTTGAAAAGGCACACTTTATGTCCAACATACCCTACTACATCACGACGCCGATACTCGACAAGCTTGTCAGGGAGAGGGAGTTTTACAGGTCAATCCACCTGACGGTTCAAAAGGAGGTTGCGGAAAGGATCGTTGCGCGCGCTTCGAGTGATGCTTACGGCTCGCTCACCATTTACCTCAACTATTATTTTGAGCCAAAGATCGAGTTTTTCATCTCCAACACATGTTTTCGCCCCATCCCCGATGTGCATTCGGCGTTTTTGAGGCTCATGCCGCGCAAGCAGCCGCCGATTGAGCTCCGAGACGAAAAGCTGTTTTTCCGCATAATGCGAGGTTCGTTCTCCATGCGCCGCAAAAAGTTGAGAACGGTTCTGAGATCAATGTTTGGCAAAATGGACTGGGAAAGGGTTGAGGAGCTGTCCGGCATCGACCTCGATCGCAGGGGCGAAACGCTTGATATGGACGATTTTGCAAGGCTTTCCAATGCCATCCATGCGTTAAAATCGGAAGGTGGTTGATTTTCTCAACAATTTCCACATCCTGTTTGGGTTATAATATCTCAAAACATGGAGGATTTCGATGGGAAAATACAATCCTATTGATCTGACCGTATATGAGGAGCAGCTTGAGCGCACGGCCAAAAGGTGCAACGAGCGCAACATAATCATCCCCACCTTCGAGCAGATGCGTAATCCCGAACTCATACCCGACTGGATCAAGGAGGAGCTCAAAAACATCGGCCTCTGGGATGTCCACCCGCGCAACCTTTTCAGAATCACATGGAAAAATGAGCCCGTCCCGTTCGGCGGAGGCTACGACGGCGTCAACTACTTCGAGGTGCCGCATGAGCTCACAGGCGTCAAGGCTCGCATCATCTCGCTCGTCGGCAAATGGTTTCCCACAGGCTCCCACAAGGTCGGCGCCACATTCGGCTGTCTCGTGCCGAGATTGATAACCGGGCAATTCGATCCTACAAGGCACAAAGCAGTCTGGCCGTCAACCGGAAACTATTGTCGTGGTGGCGCTTATGTCGCTGCACTACTCGCTTGCGAGTCCATCGCCATCCTGCCTGAAGGGATGAGCAAGGAGAGGTTCGAGTGGCTGTCCAAGATTGCCGGCGAGGTCATCGCAACCCCCGGCTCAGAATCCAATGTCAAGGAGATATTCGACAAATGCTGGGAGCTGAGGCGGACAAGGGACGATGTCGTGATCTTCAACCAGTTTGACGAGTTCGGTAACCACCTGTGGCATTACGAGGTCACAGGGCCGGCAATGGAGGAAGTCTTCCACAACATAAAGCGGGAGAAGGACGAGATTGCGGGCGTGGTTCTGACATCGGGCTCATCCGGGACGCTCGGCAGCGCTGACTACATCAAAGAGCATTATCGCACGGCAAGGATAGCCGTCGGCGAGGCGCTCCAGTGCCCGACCCTCCTTTACAACGGATACGGCGCGCACAGGATCGAAGGGATTGGCGACAAGCATGTGCCATGGATTCACAATGTCCGCAACACCGACATGGTCATCGGGATAGACGATGATGTGACCATGCGCCTGATTCGCCTCTTCAACGAACCCATTGGCAGAGAATATCTTGTTGAACAGGGCGTTCCTGAGGATGTCGTCAACAAGCTCGATCTCCTTGGCATTTCGTCAGTTGCAAATGTCGTGGCTTCCATCAAGTTCGCCAAATTCTACGAGCTCGACGAAAACAGCGTGATCTTCACGGTGTTTACCGATTCGATGGAGCTCTACGGCTCAAGGCTCAAGGAGCTTGAGGAGCAGTATGGCAAATACAACCGCGAACAGGCAGCCCGTGACTTTGAGATGCTTATGTCGGTCACTATCGACCATGTGCAGGAGCTTGGATACTGGGATCGCAAACGCATCCACAACCTGAAATACTACACATGGATCGAGCAGCAGGGCAAAGACATCCACGAATTGAACGCTCAGTGGTATGACTGGAAGGAATACTGGGGAGAGGTGCATTCCCTTGCGCCGAAGATCGACGAGCTCATCAAGGAGTTCAACCGCAAGGTGGGACTTCTGAAGGAGTGAGGCTCGAGGCGGAACGAAATCGATTGAAGGGCCGCCGAAGGCGGCCCGTTTTTAATTCATGGAAATAGCATAGACGCCGTAGCGCGTTCCTGCGAGCACACAATCACGGTAAGGTATTACGCTGAGCGCATTTCCTATGCCTGTAACCTGCTGGACGAAAACAGGTTCATCGGGGTTGGACACATCGAATATGGAGACGCCGCCGTTGCCGGACGCCACATAACAAAATCCATCTTTCACGATCACATCCTTGGCCACGCCATCGACATCGGCCCTTGCAAGGAGCCGTATCGTCGAGTCAGACTGCATCTTGCCTATGACAAGCCCGCCGTGCCAATCTGCGACATAGATGAACGGCGGATCAGCGAACACCTTTCTCGCATTGCCCGGAGTGTCAAATTCCGCAATTTTCACAGGATTATCGATGTCCGTTAGGTCAAACACCTGAACGCCATCCTGACCGTTGGCCACGAAAAGCATTGAATCTGCATAAAAAACGCCGCGCGTGTAGCCCGGAACCGAGATCCATGCGCCTCTCTGAATCAGGCTGCCGTCAACGCCGACCTGCGTGACAGCAACGCCCCAATCCCTCCTTGCTATCAGAAGGAACTGTGTGTCCGCCCTCGTGAAGCCGTAAACATCCTCGCAGTTGTGCGCCCAGAAGCCGTCGGTCAGGAATGTGGGATTTTCCGGGTCAGATACATCGATCACCTTCAAATTCCCGTCACCGTTGGCAAGATAGACGCGGTTGAGTGTGTCGTTCTCGAACTTGTGGACGGCGTAGGAGTAGTCGTCAGACGGCGGTGCGCCGTCCCATCGCCCAACCACAGACATCGACGGGAAATCTGAGAGGTCTATCACGGTAAGGCCGGCTTCACCTGTGGCGACATAGAGGTAAGCGGAATCTGCGACCAGGCCTTCCGCATAACCGGCTGTCGAGACTTCAGCCTTCACGGAAAAAAGCTGCGTGGGCGAGGCGGGCGGCTTACGGCAAGCCGCCCCAACGATGAGGATGAACGCTATGAGTGCCAGTCTGTTTCGCATGTCGATTTTAATCAATACGAGTTAAGGAGGGTGGTCGCTCCTGACCCGTAGGCTTCAAGCTCGCCCCTGAATGTCTCTTTGCCCGATTCGTCAAAGAACTTGTAGAGGACAACGCCGCCCGGGACGGATTCCACATACCACCAGTCAACTGCGCCGCTTCCCGGGGTGATGTAATGCACATGTTTGGCTCTGAATGTTCCGGCCGGGACATTGACTGTCTCGGTTCCAACGGTGGCGCCCTCAATGCTCTCTTTCGTGAGCTCTATGGGCTGCATGTAGCCTGTGCCCTGCGTCACGGGCACATCGCCGGGCTCCGACCCAGGAACTTTGACCCTGAGCCTCAAAAGCTGAGACCTATCTGGCGAAATTAGTGCTTCGTATATGACTGTATCGCCTTCGCTTATGTAAGAAACACGCCACCACTCCTTGCCATCCGAAAGTTTCTTGAGAAACGCCTTCTCGATCTCCACCGGTTCATCCTGCTCATCGGACGGATAAACCCTGAACTTCGTCCACTGACCGGGCTTGAAATTGGAAAGCCATACCCAGTAACCGTTGAGCGTGAACGCATAGCTGAAAATGTATGGAAACATCTGGACAGCCATCTGGTTGGTCATGCCGGCCGGGATGCCGCCTGTCGGCATATTGCCCTGAACATTGACATTGACTTTCGGGGACACGGTCGGCAGGTTGATGTTGATCTGAGGCGATGGCAGGTTTATCGACGGCTTCGGACACCCTGCTAACAGTAGCATCGTGAACGCCATCGTTACGATAATGATGTTCCTCCTCATGAACACCACCTCCTTTTGTTTAAGGTTGTTTAAAATTATAACTCGGTTTAATCGGGTTATCTCAACCATCTGGCGGCTTCTAACACGATGTCGCCCACACTTACGCCAAGCTCCCTCGCCACTACGGGACATTTTGCCTTCAACAGGAAGAAGATTGGTGCCTTCTCGTCCGACAGAGTTTCGTAATTGCCCATCCCCTTCGCAATTATGAATTTAGAGTTGAAAAAATCCCTCACAAATTCGCCGTTGCAGTATTTGAGAATCGTTCCAGGCGCATCCGAGCCGGAGTTGATCACATCGGCGACCTCGTGAATGCCGCAATGTTCGGCATCTTCAACGGTGACATCGTTAATGATCGGTATCCCCCTGACCGCAAACTTCACTCTTTTGCCCATCGAATTGAGCACCTCAATGAGCACCCTGTCGAAACATATCTCGCCAGCGTTATCTCCGACATAAAGAACTGTGTCCGTGTCGCTTAGCTTCTCTTTGAACAGCTCGTAATCGAAGATGGCAAAATCGAAGTTGAGGGCGTGATGGATGGAATCCTCAAGGTTGAATTCCGTAAGTGCGCCGAAATCGATTATATTGCCCGCAACTGCCACCCTGAGCGCGCGCTCAAGTTTGTCGTCCGCCTCGTTGACGATCTCTCTGAGCTGTGGCAACATGTTCAATGCTAACTCGTTATATTCCATCTTCAACTTGCGGTATGGATCGACATTGCCCGTTATCTCTTTGATGTATCGGTGGATAATCCGCCCCATTTCGACAGGTGTGGAATCGAAGGAAAAGTTTTGAAGTTCGCGAGCTACTTTCAGGAGTATGGCCTTCTGTTTTTCTTCGTCATCGGTGGCGAGCCTTGCGGCGTACAACGCCTGCCGAAAGAAACAGGGGATACACTCGAGGTGCGTCTTCATAGTCCAAGCCTCCAGAGGCGTGTTAAAAATCAAGCGTCCCCGGCAGGATTCGAACCTGCGACCTGCGGTTTAGGAAACCGCCGCTCTGTCCTCCTGAGCTACGGGGACGCTAATAAGTTATGCGAAAATCGTGAAAACTACCCGAAGGCGGTTGCCACTCATATTTGACATCCGTAACCGACGCAGCCGGAGGCCCATGTTTTAGATCGTCCAACAGCATTTTCAAGGCATCTTCATCGCCCTCGGCGACGACCTCCACGCTGCCATCGCTCAAATTCCTTACAAAACCGGTCAATCCATATTGCCGAGCCTTCCATAAAACGAAATATCTGAACCCAACGCCCTGAACCAAACCGTATATGTAAGCGTGAAGCCTTTTCACGGCTCATGAATATAACACAATCGCAAATTTCAGTCAACACGCCGCCACACTCGTCGTCTTCCCTGCTTCAATGGCTGTCTGACAACCGCTGCCATGCCATGCTGACGCAAATCCGGTCGCCAAACTCCGAATCCCCCGTCCCGCCCTGAGATCATGATAAATCCGATGGATGGAAAAACATCCCGCCGGCAATTCAGTATCAATCTGAAAACCAATAACTTAACCGTGTAACCAAATTCATTGTGGAACTTCTCAGACAGCGGTATAATTTCCAGCCATCTCAGACAAACCTAAAATCCAACTTGCGAGGTGTGAATCATGGAAGAGCGAATACTTTTGGTATCCGGTCTGATATTTCTGCTTGGCCTCGTCTTTTCGAGGATCCTTGAGAAGGTGAAGTTGCCGGCCGTGACATCGTATCTCATCCTCGGCGTTATTCTCGGCCCCTATGTGCTTGACATAATTCCCGACAACCTGATGGGCTCCATGTCGTTGATAGCCGACACCGTGCTGAGCATGGTTGCGTTCTCTCTCGGTCAGGTTTTCGAGATAAAATCGTTGTCCCGAGT
>JALVZN010000007.1 GCA_027037615.1 Caldifarciminota bacterium
AATGCCTTGTCGATGTCATCTGTCCATGTGTCGAGGTAACCCGTCTTGATGCGCCGCTCAATGGCCCATGGGTTGACTTCGACGGCGATCATGACGCCGAGGTTCAGCGTGGCCGCAAGCGGCTGAGCGCCGCCCATCTCACCGAGGCCGGCCGTCAGGACGATCTTGCCCTTCAGGTCGCCGCCAAAATGCTTTCTCGCAGCGGCGAAAAATGTCTCGTAAGTGCCCTGAAGGATGCCCTGAGTCCCGATGTATATCCAGCTGCCGGCCGTCATCTGGCCATACATGATCAGGCCGCGCTCCTCAAGCTCCCTGAAATACTCCCAGTTGGCCCACTTTGGCACAAGGTTGGAGTTTGCGATCAGCACGCGTGGCGCCCACGGATGGGTCTTGAACACGCCCACCGGCTTCCCCGACTGCACGATGAGGGTCTCATCAAGTTCCATCTCCTTCAGTGTGTTAACGATAGCCCAGAACGCCTCCCAGCTCCGAGCCGCCCGTCCGGTGCCTCCATAAACAATCAGGTTGGCGGGATCCTTGGCCACTTCAGGGTCAAGGTTGTTCATTATCATGCGCATAGGGGCTTCGGTCTGCCAGCTCTTGGCTGTCAGCTTCGTCCCCCGAGGCGCACGGATGGGCTTGTATTCGTATGACATGTCACACCTCCTGAAAGATCGTTTTTACCGACACCATCGTGGATTTTAGACAATGGCCTCCACCGTGTCAAGAAATCGGTCAAAACCCGGATTTGGCCTCACGACGCAATTTTCACAAACCGATAGACCGGTTTTCAAAAAATTTTGGCCTATCTGCCAAGGAGATATGTTCGCTCGACAGTTCGGCCGGGCGGGACATAAACGGTATCGACGACGCTGCCGAAAACCGGATGCCTTACACGAACTACATGCCTGCCAACGACTTTGATGGGGCGATCCAGAGGCGAAACGCCGATTTTCCTGCCGTCAACATAGATCTCGCCCCACGGCCTGACCTTTATCGAGAGCCTGCCGCTTTCCGCATCCCAATCAAGTTTCACAGCGGTAACGCCCTCGGAGACACGAACTTTTTTGACTATGCGGCCGTAAGTCGGATTGAAAAACTCCAGCTCCACTGTCCCGGTATCAACATCGATGACCGTATCCCTGATGAAACCGAGTTTTCTGCCGTCGATTGTGACCTCGGACCGCTTCGAGACGGAGATGTGGAGCTCGCCGTAGGCCGCACGCCTGACGGTATCCACGGGCATGGCCGAGACGGTATCCGTTATCGCACTTCTGCCCCCTGCCTCCCGATTTTCAGGGACGGGTTGCCGCCCGCTGGAGAAACGGATTGCCGCAAAAACCGCCGCCATCAGCCCCACAAGAACCGCAAGGGCATAAAGCCAGCCTGCACGCCGCCTTTCGGTGGAATAGCTCCATTCTGTAAGTAGCTCCGTCACACTCGGACGCTTCGTCGGATCCCTGTCCAACAGGATTTTGATCAGGCGGCATGTCCTGTCCGACACATTCGGCGGGCAATCGATCTCCCTGTTCAACTTCTCCTCAACGAGCTCCCCGAACGATGTGGTTTCAAACGGCAGGCGGCCGCTCAACATCTCGTAAAGTATGAGGCCGAGCGCATAGACATCGCCTTTCTCCGAATACTCGCCGCCTTTAAGCACTTCAGGCGGAAGATAATACATGGTGCCGACAATCGACCCGTCAACGGTTATCGAAGGCAGGTTGAACTTTTTGGCGAGACCGAAATCGATCAGAATTGGCCTGTTTCGGCTCAGGATGATGTTCTCGGGCTTAATGTCACGGTGGATGATGCCCTGCTGATGCAGGTAGGAAAGGGCAACGGCGAGCTGTCGGAATATCTTGAGCGCCTCGGTTTCGCTCAACGGTGCGTTTTCGCGGATGTAATCCCTCAATGTCGGGCCATCCACAAATTGGAGCACGAGGTAAGGGACGCCGTCCTCCTCACCGCTGTCGATGAGGCGGGCGATTTGAGGATGGTTCAACTGCTTCAGGATGGCAGATTCCCGCTCTATTCGCCTGCGCGCCATAGGGTTGTTGGCTATGTGGGAGTGGACGACCTTCAGGATAACCTTTTTGCCGGACGGGGTGAGCGCAAGGTAGGTCTTGCCGGAGCTCCCGGATGCAAGCTCCCTGACGATGCGGTATTTTCCGAAACGGACATCCTTATCAGCCATCGCCTCGTTTCTCCAACTCCACGCCCCACCTCTTGAGCTTGTATTGCAGGCCTCTAAGCGTTATGCCGAGCATCCTGGCGGCTTTGGACTTGTTCCAGCCGCACCTTTCAAGCACTTCCAGCACATATTCCCGCTCCATCTCCTCCAGCGTCTTGATGCGACCCGAACTTCGGCGAACTTTCGTCGTTTTGAGCTCCTCGATCTGGATGTCCGACTCCCTGATGAGCTCGGATGAAGCCATCACAGCGGCACGGGCTATCACATTCTCCAGTTCCCTGATGTTGCCGGGCCAGTGATACCTCATCAACCTGATAATCGCCTTGCGTTCAATGCCTTTTATCCTGCCACTCCCGTATTTTCGTATGAAATGCGACACCAGAAGCGGTATGTCTTCAGGTCTCTCGCGCAGCGGCGGCATATCGATCCTGAGCACATTTATCCTGTAATAGAGGTCTTCACGGAACCTGCCCGCCTTGATTTCCTCCTTCAAGTCCCTGTTCGTTGCGGCGATTATGCGCACATCCACTTTGATCGGTTTTGTAGCCCCGATCGGCCTGATCTCATGCTCCTGCAAAGCGCGCAACAGCTTGGCCTGCAGGTCAATCGGCAATTCTGAGATCTCATCAAGGAACAGGGTTCCGCCGTCCGCCACCTCAAAAAGCCCCTTTTTGGCCTGAGTTGCCCCGGTAAATGCGCCTTTACGGTAGCCAAACAGCTCAGCCTCAAGCAGATCGGACGGTATGGCGGCGCAGTTCACGCTGACCAGCTCGCCTTTGCGCATGGAGAGCTTGTGGAGCATCTTTGCGGCAAGCTCTTTGCCCGTCCCACTCTCTCCGGTTATCAAAACAGGCAGGTTTGAAGGCGCAAATTTCTTGATAAGGTTCAAAATTTCAAGGATTTTCGGGCTCTGACCGACAAATTCGGACTTCAGCTCGAAATCGGTCCGAAGCGCCTCATAACTTTCAAGAAGCTCTCGAAACTTCGTGGCGTTGCTGAGCGCAAGGGAAGCCACTCCGGCAAACGCCTTGAGAAGCTCAAGATCCCTGTTCGTAAAGAGGCCGGTTCGCGTCGTGGAGTCAAGGTAGATGACGCCCTTGACATCCTGTCCCACGATTAGAGGAGCGGCAATCACGGAGCGGATGGACTCAAGCACCACCGAGTCCGAAATCAGATCAGGGGATTTCGACGCATCATGGGTCAGAATGGCCTCACCTGTTGACAGCACCCTGTTGACAATCGTTGACGAGTAACGCTTTAACCCCTCGATGTTTTCAACGCCAGCCGCCTTAAAAATGTCGCCCGAGGGCGTCTGCAAAAACACATACCCGCGCTCGGCCTCCATAAACTGAACCGCCTGCTCCAGAATTTCCTCGATCAACTCCTCCGGCGAGGCCAGGCGCGCGATCTTCGTCAGTATGTTGACCAGAACCCTGTATTTATCGTTTTCAGCCATGTCATTGC
Source organism: Caldifarciminota bacterium (assembly GCA_027037615.1). Classification (GTDB taxonomy): domain Bacteria; phylum Hydrothermota; class Hydrothermia; order B15-G9; family B15-G9; genus WGAI01. Next base: position 3,656 of record JALVZN010000007.1, read on the forward strand.
ACCATAAAAAGATATTCTATCGACCTTGATCGGTCTCCAAAGTCATCAACGCCAAAAATCACCCAGTAGTAAAAGCCGCTTGAGAGGCTGTCCTCCATCTGGAAAGTGGTGTCCTGAATGCCGACAGCCCGCATAACGAGCGTAGGCACCTGCCCAATCGGTGCCCTGTAAAGCTCAAGGTCGTATGTCACGGGATACTCGACATCCAGCGAATGCCAGACGAACATAGGGCGAGGCGGCGCGGTCACACCGCCTATCGGCGCTATCGCCTCAGGCACCCGCTGAATTATCCTTGCCAGATAAAGGTCTTCCGACAGCCTGACACCTCCATGTATATCTTTCGCAACAACATGCATCGGCACGCCTATCAGGTTGTGGATGTTGAAAGGCAAAAGCGAATCAGGGACCGCGACCGCAAAAGTATCCTCCGCCCGCTCATCCATCATGAAAGCCGTGTCTCCGACAAGTAGCAACACGGAATCCATCTCGTAAACGCCATCCGGATCGCTGGCGCTACAAACTGCATGCAGCACATAGCTATCGCCTGCAATCGCACTGGCGATGTGCTCCGAGCTCAGAACGGCATACGAAATCACAGGCAGCCTGTCAACGCGCAGGATGACCGTATCCCGCTCGCCTTTAGTTGAGAACAAAACCGTGTCGAGCTCAAGTATGTCGTTCCCCGAAACGCTCAACCTGTGCTCTCCCTCATCCACGAAAATCACAAAATTGCCCGCTGAATCCGTAACCGTGAACTGGTCGCCATCGACGGCCACCATGGCGCCAGAAATCGCCACATCGCCTCGCAGGTTTGTGACCCGCCCGTAGATGCCAGCGAAAGCGTAAGGCGAAAGTGGATCGAAGGGGTTATCCCTTGGCGCACAACCGACTATGAAAACCAGAATAACCACATATAGAAAATTCCTGTTCATTCAAATCCCGAAATGCCCGAAATGAATGGCGTTAAGTTTTTTAACGAGCGATATTTATGCCTATCGTATGCGTCTCGCCGAAGTATCCCCAATTTCTGTAAGCATAGTCCAGTCTCAACGACATGACCCTGATCGTAAATCCAGCCGAAAGCCCGTTAAGTCCGTTATCAGCCGGGCCTCTGGCGTTCAGCTGATAGCCCCATCTGAGTGTAAGCGGTTTTATGGGCGTGAGTTCGGCGCCGAACTTGAAGAGCTCCACATTGTCGGAAGGTTTATCGATCTGGAACGCTATCTTGAGCGGTTTCCATGGGTTGCCAGACGCACCAAGTCGGTAAACTATCGGCAGTGAGAAGGAGCTGCATTCTGCACATTTGGGTTTCAAATCCGGGCCGAGATTGCTGAGAGCCACACCGATCTTGATGTCCTTGTAGCCGACCTTGTAGAGAGTGGCGAAGTCCAGCGCCACGCCATACGAATGCATGTCATCAAGCACCTCGTTGAACGCCTTGACGCCGACGGCAGCGGAAAACCTGTCGCTGACCAGTCGGGAGAACGACACGCCGATAAGCGTCACCCCGTAAG
>JALVZN010000008.1 GCA_027037615.1 Caldifarciminota bacterium
AAGGCAGGGTTCAAAACATGTGGGGTGCCATAGGCTTGGCATCCAGATGATAGGAAGGTGATAAAAATGGCATTTTTCATTTTTTCGCTTGCGATTTTGTTTGCTGTCGTGGTTTCAGTCTGGCTGAAAAATCAGCATGCCAGGCTCCTTGAAGGCAAAAAAGTTGAAAGTAAGGAAAAGAAAGGGAAAGATGGCCTCCCATCGGCTGAGAGAGCCTCAGGAACGGCGTCGGGGAAGGCCTTTTTAGTGGTTGCAGCATCTCAGGATACGAGGATAACGCTGAAACAGGGCGGCTCTACCATCAAACGCTCATCTAACGGCACGCTGAACATCCATCTGTCTCCCGGAACTTACCAGATAGAAATACTTTACCCATCTGGATTTAAAGCCGTGAAAGAAGTTGAGGTTAAGGGCAAGGAGACGATCGAATACCACATAAATTCGGGCATCCTGAAACTGAACTATGGAGGCAAACCCAACCGTGTGGCCTGTGAGCTCAGACTTGTTGCGTCGAAAGACGGATTTGAGGGCAAATTCAGGAAGATGGTGGACAAAGGCGAGACGACTTTTATCCTGCCGGAAGGCCGCTATGAGGTCGAGCTGTCGGCAAACGGCAATTACATACCGTTTAAAACCACCGTTGATGTCCGCAGCAAAAGCGAGACGGTGGTGAAAGGGGAGGTTCTTCAGCCCGGAACGCTCGATTTTCATACTCAAAACGGCGCCAGAGTGTTCCTCGATAACCGCTCGATCGGCGAGATCGGTTCGATCAAGCCGATAAAGGTGGATCCCGGGCGGCACATAGTGAGGATCCTTTTTCCGAGCGGATTTGACTATCGGGAGAGCATCGATGTGAGGAGCGGCGGCCGCACGACGGTCAGGATCGATGTGGAAAAAGTTAAATTTAGGATGAAAGAAGGGCCGAAGGTTGGCAAACTCGATATCTCGTTGAACAGCAAGCGCTCAAGCGGCAAACTTAGGGTTGAACTGCCACTCAATCGCACTCTCGTCCTCACGCTGCCGACTGGCAACTACACCTATGTCATAGACGGAAACGGATTTCACCCTGTAAAAGGTGTTTTCAACCTCAAAACTGGTCACCCGTTGACCATCGAGGAGAAACTTCAGCAGTCAAGGCGCTCCAAAAACGGGCGTTCAAGGCGATACAAGCCGAGAAAAAGTCACAATGGGACTTACAAAAAGAGGCATTAAAGCCCTCTTTTTCGCTGTTCTGACAGTTTTTTACGGATGTCACACGGCGCAGAAGGCCAGAAGGCCGTCCGCTGTCTCGCTCGTCCCATCTGTAACGGAGACCATATTCGCCATGCACGCAGAGGATCATCTCGTGGGCGTGTCCGATTTCTGCGATTACCCGCCTGAAGCCAGAAAGTTGCCACATGTCGGCTCGCTGCTCTCCCCGTCCTATGAACGAATCGTGGAGCTGGATCCCGACATCGTGTTCGTCACACTCCCGATGCAGAAGGAGGTCAAACGAAACCTTGAAAAACTCGGGCTGAAAACCGCTGACATCTCACCGGAATCCATATCCGAAATCTTGAACTCCATCGTTGAGGTCGGAACGCTCCTTGACGAGACCGAGAAGGCTTTGAGGCTCAGGGACAGCCTGAAGACCGAATATGAAAAGCTGTTGAAATCGGTTCCGACAGATGGCGAAACCCTGAAGGTCTATGTGGAGCTTTCGGGCAGGCCGCTTTACACGGCAGGCAAAAACTCGTTCATCAGCGAGTATCTGTCGGTTGTTGGATGGAGGAACGCATTCGACGATGTTGAACAGCCCTATTTCGCAGTCAACGATGAGGAGGTCGTAAAACGCAACCCTCAGGTGATCATCCTGCTTTATAAGAACGGGAATCCAGAAGAAGTCAAAAAGAGGTTGGGGTGGAGCGATATAGATGCTGTGAGGAACGGCAGGATATTCGTCGTGAGCGATCCCGATGTGTTCCTGCGGCCGGGCCCGAGATTTTTAGATGCCATTAAGTGGTTGGTGGAGATCAAGTCGGAACTTAGAAACCGGGAGCGAGGGAGAGGATGACCCGGTTCTTTCCCTGCCGTTTTGCCTCGTAAAGGGCCGAGTCGGCACGGGTGATGAAGTTATCGATCGATTCGCCCGGAACATACTCGGTTATGCCGAAAGATACGGTAACCTTGCCCCTGCCGACTGGTGGGGCAAACTTGTAGCTCTCAACCTTTTCCCGAATTCTCTCGGCGATCTGATAGGCCATCTCCGCATTTTCTTTCAAGAGGATTATGAATTCATCCCCGCCCCACCTTGCGACAATCCCCCGATCGTCCACTTCATCTTTTAATAGATTTGCGAATTCTATCAGCACCTGATCGCCGATTTTGTGACCAAAGCTGTCGTTGAGTTCCTTGAAGCCGTCGAGGTCGAGCACCGCTGCGCTCAGAGCGCCTCCGCCCTCGTTTAGATACTCCTTCAAAAACTTGAACACATACCGCCTGTTATAAACCCTTGTGAGCTCATCGGTATGCGATAGTTTCTCCAGCTCAACATTTTTCCTTCGTAACTCTGCATTGAGCCTTTTAAGTTCCTCGTAAAGCAAATCCAGCTCTTCCTCAAAGCTCAAACCTGTGTAAATCCGCATGGCCATGAAAAGCTCATCCTCGCTCCATTTGGTTTTTGGCATACCTACAAACACGCAATTTTGTGCCCCTCTTAGGGCACATTCCTTCTCCTGTGCGATGATTTTTCTTTTGAAGTAGGCCGAAGTGTAGCCGCTGAGGTAGCCACTGGTGAACCAACAGCCGCTGAAATTCTCAAGCAGGTTTCCAACGAATATGCGCTGAACCTCGGCCTCGCTCGAATGTGATACGACAACCCTGAAATAGAAATCGGGAGGATTGTCTATGTTCTCGACGTGCAGGCTTTTGATCTTGTATAACCCCATCTTTTCGGGCAGGATGAAGCCAGCCTTCAGCCATTCCTCGGGCGAATCCCAATTTATTGCGTCCCTGATATTTAGAGCAAAACTATATCCTGATGAAAATCCAACTCTTGCCAAGAACTGAGCTACACGCCTTGGATTCAAAACTTGTACAAGGTTTTGCATTAATCGCCCTATTATATTTTTCTCAATAACGATGTATGGTGCCTGTAGTACGAAATCAGAACCCTCGAGCTCGAAGAAGAAGTCCACAGGATGCAGGTCTTCCGCCCTCATAATATCTTATCCTCCCCGAATAGCACTACTACTATCGTCATGTTATGGAATCCGCTGAGTTCACCTTCAAGCCATGCTATCTCACCGAAAGAATGGTAGCCCATGAATGGCACATTGGGCAATAGCTGGTTCAGCATGTCAAGCTCATCGTGTATGCGTTCCCTGAGTATTTCCCTCCTTCCAAGGCACTCAATTATTATCCCACCGGAAAGCTCCATGCCGTTCAGTTTATAACTTGCCTTTTTGACGGCACGCCTCATGGATTCGATAATGTCTTCCTGCGTGGCGGTCATTATCATGAATTTTGAATTTTCGGGCAGGGGAGTTGTCATGACCACGCGCCCGTCGTTAAGCGGTATAAGCGGGGTGCGCATCAAGAATTTGCCGTTCGGCAATGTGATTCCGAGCTGATACCTGTGTAGGAGGTCAGATAGCTCCTCCACATCCGATGGGATTTTGTCGCCGTGCTCTCTGGCTATCGAGAGAAAAAACTCGAGCGCGGCCTGCCCGTCCACTTCGATCAGAGTGTTTCCCTTTGCACTTGTGACGACATGCTGTTTGTAATCGAGAGGACGCCATCCGTGCTCGACTGCTATGCCCACAGGGACATTGGCGAGGACCTCACCGATGACAAGCCCGTTATCCCACACTCCGTCCTCTGTGAACACAAACGAAACGGTTTTCTCATCGAGTATCGGCGGCATTGAGGCCAGTCCACCGACGACCGCATAATCCATCTGGGTGTTCAAAATGAGTTCTTCTACGATCTGACTTGCGTGCCATGCGGTTCCGTGCATGAACGATAACAGCATTTTGGTGTTGTAGTATCTGCGGTGGCGTCCCGGATGTTTCTCTTTCAACATCGAGAGTGCGTTCATGACAGCTGCAATCGGTGATTCGTCGATGTTCTCCGCATAGGATGTCACGATGCTGATCTCAGTGGATTCGTCTGTTGCGGCGAGCAGGATCACGACGGCAGAATGCTCAAAAATCCCTTCGTTTGAGAATGTGCTCACGGATGAGCCACCGATTATCGGCGTTTTCGGCATAAGTCTGGTTAATGTGTGTTGCACGAGGCGATAATCGTGGTCGTATGTTGGGAATGTCATGATGAAGACGGGAGACATGTTCCGAACTTTGTCAATAGCCTGTCGCAGAGCCTCTTCCGTGGCCCTTATGGTGTCGGTATGCCTCGATATGCCAATGCCTATTCTCATGTCATCCTTTTGATGAGTTTGAGTGCTTCCTCCCTTGCCCACCTGTCAGCGTCAAGGAGCTCCTCGAGCGTGTCGCCCGATACAGGACGATGCTTTTCCATCACATTCTCAACCACTTTCGGTATGTCAGTAAATCTAATTTTGCCCTCAAGAAAGGCGTAAACGGCCACTTCATTTGAAGCGTTTAAGACGGCCGGATAAGAACCGTTCATTTTAAGGGCATCGTATGCCAATTTTAAAGCAGGAAAACGGTCTGTGTCCGGCTTCTCAAATGTGAGTTTTCCTATCTCAACGAGGTCTATGGGCTTAACCGGCGGCTGTAACCTGTTCGGAAAACTAAGTGCATACTGGATTGGCAGCTTCATGTCCGTCGCAGAAAGATGGGCGAGTATTGCCCCGTCCTTCAGCGTGACCATGCCGTGTATTATGGATTGCGGATGCACCACGACATCGATTTTTTCGATTGGATAACCGAAAAGCCAATAAGCCTCAATTACTTCAAGCCCCTTGTTCATCAGTGTGGCTGAGTCGATGGTAATTTTGCTGCCCATTGACCATGTGGGATGTTTCAGGGCGTCCCGCACGGTGGCGTTACGGAGCTGTTCCACGCTCCATGTCCGAAACGGGCCGCCCGATGCGGTCAGCACGATTTTATCGACCTCCTCACGTTTGACCCCGTTCAGAAGCTGGAAGATGGCAGAGTGCTCCGAATCCACAGGGATGATCTCGCCGTCCCCGTTTTTGAGCACATCCGTGACGACTTTGCCGAAAGAGACGAGCGTTTCTTTGTTGGCAAGTGCCACCCTCTTGCCGTTCTTGAGAGCCTCGATCGTGGGGAACACACCGACGATGCCGGATGTCGCAACGAGAACGATGTCCACATCCGGGTGAGCGGCAACCTGTTTCAGCCCATCTATGCCCCTCAACAATGTGACCCCGTCAGGAATTGAGATCGGTTTGTCCGATGTGACGACGACATAGTGTGGCCTGAAATCGCTGGCAATTCGGGAGAGGAGCTCGACATTGCTGTGGCCTGAGATCGCAAATAATCGGAACAGGTCACTGTTGTTTTTAATCACTTCTATCGCATTGCGGCCGATTGAACCCGTAGCCCCGAACAAAGCGACATTTTTAACTTTCATACGACCTCCCCTTTCAGGTATGGACAAACGGCTTTGCCTTTTTAGAGCAGTATGTGTTCACTCAAGAAGCGCTTGCCATTGAACCTGCCATTTGGTAATGTCCTTGGGGTCGGTAACCTTCAGAATTAGCGCCACTGCGGACAGCCCGTCTTCTGCTATGACAAGCACGAGGTCGTCGCTCAGAAACCTGACATTCTGTGCACTTGTGCACATCCAGCCTCGATCAGGAGTTGTGGGTTTAAACTTAACGAGTTTGGTCAAATCCGGATTGTTTAACAAGGTGTTCAATATCTCCTGCTCATGTTTTGTGAGCGTTGGTTTCCAGCCTCTCAGTTCCGATTTGAGTTGCTGATTCTCTTCCTGAAGTTTCTGGACGCGATACGCCAATCGCCCCACATCGCTTTTTGTCCAGATATTTTCCATCTGCTGCAACTTGATGTTGAGAACCTTGATTTCGTTTTTCAGGCTGTCGATAGTCATGGTCATCTCGGCTTCCTCGATGTCCACATTCGCAAGTCGCTCGCGATAATCCCGAATTTTTACATACTCAAACGCCGCAACCACCAGAAATATGAAGGCAATCACCCAACCGATTTTGTAGAATGTTTTCATGATTCAGCCTCCGATTTGACTAAATTATACACAGACAACCTTACTTTTGTATAACGAACGGCATAAATCCGTATAATGTTTCGACTTCCAGCGCCTCATCTTCGTCGTTTACAAGGATGAGAAGTGCGTCAGTGGGCACTTTGCGAAGGCTGAAGTCACCGATAAAACGGTATTCGTGCTCCATAACCCACCTGTTTTCCCGTCCGTAAGGCTGAAAGTATGGCTTTAGCTCATCCTTCAGTTTCTTGAAATCGTTTTCGTCGCCGTAGATAACCTGTTGAATGCCAAGCTCTATCGCGACATCCGTTCTGATCGCCACTCCGTAGGGTTCCCAGTAGTAGCGCGTTTTTGACGGCCTCCATTTCATGAACTGTGCTGACTGAGATGGTGGTAGGCTGGTGAAAGACACGCCCTTGACCCCGCTCCTGAAGGACGGCGAGCCGTAAATCATGCCGTTGTCCAGTATCGATTTGAGGTTTGAAAAAGCCGAGTATGGGTATCCATGCCCTGAGTTAACGATTTTCCTGAAAAAGTCCCGTTTGGTTTCGTGCGGGAGCGGCTCAAATGTTGTGTGCACCCAGTGGACGAGATGGTTCCAATTCAGCGGATTCACGATGTTTTCCGCAACAGGTTTTTGGAACCTGCCGCTGCAATCCGGGGTGTAATCCACTCTGAACCTGTCGATGATGGGTTTCACGGCCGAAAACTCCTTGAGAAGCCCGTCGAAATTGCCGTTTTCCCTGACCGACACAGGAATTAGCACATCAACCGCCTCGAAAATCGCTCTGTCCCTTGCGCGCCACCAGCTCCGTCCTTTGCCTGAAACGACCTGAAGTTCAACTGAGCGAGGTTCCATCTCGAACTCTTTACCGATATGAGATGGGTCTGCTGAACGGGGAACGATGACCATCGCTCTGCCGCCGAACTCCGCAACCGCCCACAGGACAAGCTCATGGTTCTTAAGTCCGATAGATGTGACGATTTCCCATCCCATGTCGATTGCTTAGTGCACGGCTTTGAGCGTGTTCTGCACCCACAAATCGTCGCCTAAAACGATTCTGCACTGGCGTGAGTTCAAAATGGCGGCTCGTTTCATGAACGAGAAAATAAGACAAAAATCCGCATTTTTCAACAGGTTGCAAATGAAAACGGGGCCCGAAGGCCCCGTTGAGTTTCAGGTTGACTGGAAATTGTGGCTCACTGCATCCCTATCCACGCAGCGTATTCCTGCCCTTTGACATCGCCTATGCTCGCCCATGCGTTCTCGGGGAACACCTTTTCCACGAATTCATCGAGTGTCTCGACGAATACCAGCTCGATGCCCTCTTTGATTTCCGCCTTCATCTCCTCGATTTCAGGCCTGTTGGCGGAGGGCAGCAGCACCCGTTTTATGCCGCTCCGCTTGGCAGCGAGTATCTTTTCCTCAAGCCCGCCGACAGGCAACACTTCACCCGTGAGTGTAATCTCGCCGGTCATGGCGATTTCGCCGGGAACGGGCGTCCTCGTGAGGGCTGAAATCATTGCTGCGAGGATGGCGACGCCGGCCGACGGCCCATCTTTCGGGATGGCTCCCTCAGGCAGATGCAGATGGATGTCCACATTTGCGTAGAAGTCCTGAGGCAGGTTAAACCTGCGGTAATGAGCCCTGATGTAGGTCAAAGCAGCCTTTGCTGACTCTTTCATGACATCGCCGAGCTGACCGGTCAGGTCGAGCCCGCCTTTGCCCTGCATCACAGCCACTTCGACCTTCAGGATTTCGCCTCCGTAGGCCGTCCATGCAAGGCCATAGGCTGCGCCGACAGGCAGAACCTTGACCGCCTCCTTCTTGCGATATTTCGGCTTTCCGAGATAGTTCTCAAGGTTCTTTGCGGTTATGCGTGCACCTTTCCCCTTCTCGACATAGAGCCGCGCGACTTTCCGCAAGACGCGCGATATGACCCTTTCCAGCTCGCGCACGCCGGCTTCCCGCGTGTATTCCCGTATCATCCTCATAATCGCTTCATCGTCGAACCGTACCTTGCCTTTTGGAATGCCCACTCGCTCAATCTGTTTGGGTATAAGGTGGCGCTTCGCTATCTGCAATTTTTCAAAGTCAAGGTATCCGCGCAGTTTGATTACCTCCATCCTGTCGAGGAGAGGGCGCGGTATCGTGTGCAGCGTGTTGGCTGTGGTGATGAAAAGGACTTCGGACAGGTCAAAATCGACCTCAATGTAGTGGTCCTGAAAGTTTTTGTTGACCTCAGGGTCGAGCACCTCCATGAGTGCGGCCTGAGGATCGCCTCGCCAGTCCTGACCGACCTTGTCGATTTCATCGAGGAGGAAAACCGGGTTCTTCGTGCCGGCTCTTTTGATTTGCTGGATAATCCTGCCCGGCATTGCGCCGATGTATGTTCGCCTGTGACCCCTGATTTCCGCCTCGTCTCTCAGTCCGCCAAGTGAGATGCGGACGAATTTCCGCCCAAGCGCGCGGGCGATGGATTTGGCGAGTGAAGTTTTGCCCACGCCGGGCGGCCCGACGAAGCAGATGACCTGCCCCTGAAGTTTTCCCTTGAGTTTGAGAACTGAGAGGTATTCCAGTATCCGCTCTTTGGGTTCTTCGAGCCCGTAATGGTCCTCATCTAACACCTTGCGGGCGTGTTTGATGTCGAGGTTGTCTTCGCTCCTCTTGCTCCACGGCAGGCTGACCATCCAGTCGAGATAATTCCTTATCACCGTTGCCTCAGGCGACATCGGTGGTATCCTGCGAAGCTTCTTGAGCTCGGACATGGCGCGCTCCTCGACCTCCGGCGGCATTCCGGCGTTCTTTATCTTCTCCTCGATGACCAGAAACTCGTCCTCTTCCTCGTAGCCAAGCTCTTTCTGAATCTCTTTTAGCTCCTGCTGTAGGAAATACTGGCGCTGGCTCTTGTTCATCTCCTCGCGGACGCGCTTCTCAATCTCCATTTTGAGCTTCTGGAATTCCAGCTCGCGAATCAGGATGGAGACCACCTTGTGGAGCATGTCCTTGACGGACGGCATGGACAGGATTTCGATTTTCTCCTCGGTCGAGCCGGGCACATACGGCCCGAAAGCCGTAACGAACATGTAAGGATCGGAAAGCGCACGCGAGTTTATCAGTTCCACGACTTCCTCGGGTATGTTGGCATGAGCGCCCTGGAGGTAGGTGCGGAAGTAGTCGAGCGCCAGCCTGACGAGCTGCTTCTCCTCGTTCGAGTTCTCAAATTTCACAGGTGCGGGCGTGACAACTGCCTCAAAATATTCATCGCTCTCATTGTAGTAGAAATCCTCGATTTTGACCCTGTAAAGGCCTTGGATGAGCGCCCTAATGCTGCCGTCCGGAGGATTGATGTGCTGGATGAAGCGTGCGACGACGCCGTAGGATGCAATGTCGTCCTTTGTGGGTTCCTCAACGGATGCATCGACTTGAGGCACAAAGACTGCGAGCTGGTCGGTTGCCAGTGCTGTCCGCGCAGCGTGCAGCGAAAACGGCCTCGCAATGAATATCGGTAAGGCAGAATTTGGAAAAATGACTACATCCCGCAAGGGGATAGCTGGAAACACGCTCTTGTCTTTCATATCTTTGCTTTCATTGTTTTCGTTTTTGTTGTTTTTCTTGAATATCATAGTTTCGCCCTTCTTTTTCTTCTGATTTCTCTGGCTGTAATGATATGCGGTTCTTCGCCTTTTTCAATAGTGTCGGCTGTAACCACCACTTCGACAACATCTTTCATCGACGGGAGCTTGAACATGGTCTCAAGCAAAGCGGACTCGATGATCGCCCTCAGGCCGCGCGCACCGGTCTTTCTCTTTATCGCCACACGAGCGATGGCACTCAGCCCGTCCTCGGTTATCACCAAACGCACGCCTTCCGTCTCGAAATACTTTTCGAACTGCCGCAATACGGAATTGCGGGGCTCGGTCAGGATCCGAATCAGGTGCTCCTCGTTAAGCGGATGGAGCGGAGCGATTATCGGGACTCTGCCGACCAATTCAGGGATAAGTCCGTATTTCACAAGGTCTTCAGGTTCGATGTAGAACAGTATCTCGTCGTCGGGTATATCGACGGGGTCGATCTCCTCTGTCGCAAATCCCATGCTCCTGCCCTTTCTCAGCCTTTCCCTAATGATTTCCTGAATTCCATCGAAAGTTCCGCCTAAAATGAACAATATGTTGCTCGTGTCGAGCTGAATGAACGGCTGTTCGGGATGTTTCCGCCCGCCTTCCGGCGGCACATTCGCAACTGTCCCTTCGATAATCTTCAAGAGGGCCTGCTGCACTCCCTCGCCTGAGACATCCCTTGTGATGGACGGGGATTCGGACTTACGGGCCAGCTTGTCTATCTCGTCTAAGTAGATTATCCCTTCCTCGGCAGCCTCGACATCGTAATCAGTCACCTGAAGCAATCGCGACAGGATATTTTCGACATCCTCGCCCACATAACCTGCTTCTGTGAGCGGTGTTGCATCGTAGATTGTGAACGGGACATCCAAAAATCGGGCGAGCGTTTTAGCCAGCAGGGTTTTCCCGGTTCCTGTGGGGCCGATCAGGAGCACATTCGACTTGTCGAATTCGACATCGCTGTTGCGGTAAGGGAACTGGAGCCGCTTGTAGTGGTTGTAAACTGCGACGGAAATGACCTTTTTGGCATGTTCCTGTCCGACGACATACTGGTCGAGGTATTCCTTAATCTTTTCCGGTGGTGGCGGCGCAATCCGCTTGCTCTCGGCTTCCCGTTCCTCTTCCTCGATAAGGATTTCATAGGCCAATTTCACGCAATCCGCGCAGATGTAAGCGTTAGCCCCTGCAATGAGTTTGCCGGTGACCGATTCAGGACGACCGCAGAACGAGCATCTGCGCTCAACCTTTTTTCTGTTCTTTTGGCCCGTTTTTCCTGTGCTCATGTGACCTCAGCTCCTTACGCGACACAATGACACTGTCGATTATGCCATATTTCTTCGCCTCTTCGGCAGACATGAAGAAATTGCGGTCCGTGTCACGCTCAATTTTATCGATGGGCTGGCCGGTGTGCTTTGCGAGGATCTCGTTGATGATCTGGCGCAGCCTCATTATCTCGCGCGCATGGATGGCAATGTCGATGGCCTGCCCCTCTACACCTCCCATCGGCTGGTGAATCATTATCCTCGAATGCGGCAGAGCAAATCTCTTGCCTTTCGAGCCGGCAGCCAGAAGGACGGCCGCCATCGAAGCCGCCATGCCGACGCAGATGGTCGTGACATCGGGTTTCACATATTGCATCGTGTCGTAAATCGCCAGTCCGGATGAAATTATCCCGCCCGGCGAGTTTATGTAAAGGTAGATATCCTTTTCAGGATCCTCAGCTTCGAGGAACAGAAGCTGAGCTATGACAAGATTGGCAACACGATCATCGATAGGACTGCCGATGAAAACTATGCGGTCCTTGAGGAGGCGGGAATAGATGTCATAAACCCGCTCTCCCCTCGCTGTCTGTTCAATGACATAAGGCACATATTGTGCTTTCACTCGAAAACCACCTCCACTTTAACGCCGCCCTTGAGGTATTCCCACGCTTTGCGGCGTTTGATATCGTCTTTTATTCTTTCCATGACCTCTTCGTATCTTCCGCGCTTTTTGAGCTCCTCAACATAAGCATCCACAGCAAGACGATTTTCTTTGGCCAGCTTATCCAGCTCTTCCTGAATTTCCTCATCGGTTACCTCAGGCTCGATCTCCTCGATGGTGTTGAAAATGACTATCTCCTTGATTGCGAGCTCAGTGGCAACTTGCTCGATAAGGGTTTTAAGGTCGCCTTCGGGCTCATCTTTCAGGCCAAACACCCTCTCACGCAGGAACTTTTTATTGCTGTCGATCATAAATTGCGGAACTTCAAAGCCGACGACTTCATGGATTTTCAGCGCGATTTCTGTTTCAAGGTCTCTTTCGGAATTCTCGTGTGCTTTTTTCTCAAGCTCTTCCTGAATTTTCTGACGCATGTCCTCGACCGACTTGTAGCCCAGATCCTGAGCCACTTCGTCATCCAATTCAGGCACAACGAATTCGCGAACAGACCTGATGTGATAGACATATTTTAACTTCCTTGTCTTCCCATCTTCCAGTTTGACATCTTCTTCCAGCTCAACGGTGTCATCGGCCTTCTTTCCAACAAATTGGGACAAAAGGTCTTCAGAAATCTCCTTTTTGTCAAGTGCCAGCATCCTGTTTTCGTATTTCCTGATGGGTCTGAGTTTCCCTTTGGGCGTGTGCTCGTATATGGTGAGGTCAAAGAATATGAAGTCCCCCTCTTTTGCCTCCCTGTCAACCGGAACATACTCGCCGAGTTTCACAAGTTGCCGTTCTATTTCCTGATCGACATCGGTGCTTGTCACCTTCTTTATCCGCTTGACCACTTCTAACTTGGAAAGCGGAGGGAGGTCAAATCTTGGAATCGTATCGAATTCAACCGTCACCGTGTAACCGCTGCCGTCCGGTTTCTCCCTGAAGTCTGTAAACTCGATATTGCTTACATATCCTATCTTTCTGGCCTTAAGCTCTTTATCAAAGTAAAATTTTGTCGCATCTTCGATGGCATCGGCTTTTATAGCCGAGCCATATCTTGTCATAACAACGGCATCGGGCGCTTTACCTACCCTGAAACCGGGTATTCGGGCGACTTTCTTATATCTTTTAAGCGCCTCACGCTCAAATCTTTCTAAATCCGAAGCGGGTATATCGAGAGTTATTACCCTGTGAACCTTTTTGTCATCAGGTGTTAAAAGTCTTGCCATTATTTTCCCTCCTTGAGATAAGTGCTTGAAATTTGTGCTTTTGCAAGGTTAGAAGGGTAAAGGAAAAATCCGGTTTTAACAACTTGTAGCGGTTGGTACAAAATAAAATTGGTACAAAATAAAAAAAGAAAGCCACCGGGCGGATTCGAACCGCCGACCTACGGTTTACGAAACCGTTGCTCTGCCGACTGAGCTACGGTGGCAATCTTGTGAGGAGCTAAATTTTAACATGTGGGATAGATTTAAACAAGCGCCAGAATTGGTTGAGCTGAGGAATAACCGAACGATCCACCATCTGCCTGTCCCACGCCCAAAATCGAACTCAGGCGGATTGTCATGCCCCTAAGTCAGGTGCAAAAGGTCCTACCTGTTCAAAATGTGGATTGCTTTCCCATCGACTGCCTCAGCGGCCTCCATCAAGGTCTCCGAGAGGGTAGGATGAGGGTGAACTGTTGAGCCAAGCTCCTCGACCGTAAGCCCGTTCTGGATTGCAATGACCGCTTCTCCTATCAGATTGGACGCATCCGGGCCGATGATGTGAACGCCGAGAGCCCGTCCGCTGCCTGCCTCGGCAACGATTTTGGTAAATCCCTCGAGGTAGCCCATCGACAAAGCCCGCCCGTTTGCACCGAACGGGAACTTACCCGTGCGGACATCGATGCCCTTTTCCTTCGCTTCGCTCTCGGTCAGCCCCGCCGTGGCTATCTCAGGATCGGTGAATATCGCCGCGGGTATGATCGGCGTGTCCTTTTTCTCACGCACACCCGCAACAATTTCGGCCACCATGATGCCTTCTTTGTGGGCCTTGTGCGCAAGCAACGGCATGGAGGCCACATCTCCGATGGCGTAAATTCCGTCAACGGATGTCATGAACCTGTCGTCCGTGGTTATAAATCCCCGCCTGTCCGTCTTGACGCCGAGTTCCTCAAGTCCAAACCCTTGGCTTCTCGGGCGGCGTCCGATCGCCACCATCACTTTGTCAGCCTCGACCTTGACCTCCTTCTCTCCCTGCCTTGCGATCAAAGTGACTTTGCCGTCGCCTGCATCTATGGCTTCCACTCTCGTGCCCGTGAACACCTTTATCTTCATGCGTTTCAGGAATCTGAGCATCAGGGAAGCGATGTCTTTGTCGATGCCGGGCAAAACCTGATCCATCATCTCGACGATGGTCACATTGCTGCCAAGTCGGGCATAGGTCATGCCTATCTCAAGTCCTATCACGCCGCCGCCGACGATTGCGAGGTTCAGGGAGGAGGGATCGAGTTTCAAATCGAGCAATTCCTTGCTCGTGAGGATGTTTTCGCCATCGAATTCGATGCCGGGTATGGGAAGCGGTTCCGAACCGGTGGCAACGATGATGTTCTCCGCAGTGTAAACCTCGCCGTCAACCACCACCTCGCCCGGAGCGCGGACAAAAGCGTCTCCCATCACAAATTTGACGCCATTGCCTTTGAAAAGAGTCTCGATGCCCCTAGCGAGCTTTGCTGAGACCGATTCCTTCCACGACTTCAACTTGCCCATATCGACGGAGATGTTCTCGACGGTTATCCCGGCTCTGGAAAACCTTTTCGGCGCATGCATCGCCTCTGTTGCAGAGATCAGGGCTTTGGTCGGTATGCATCCGTAATGGAGGCAGGTGCCGCCGATTTTGTCCTTTTCGACGACGAGGACGCTCTTTTTAAGCTGTGCGAGACGGATGGCTGCCACATATCCGGCTGAACCGGCGCCAATGACGATCGCATCGAATTTCATCTCTTTTTCCTCCTTTTCGATTTACCGCTTGAAAGATGAATCAAAACCTCAAGGAACATCGTTTTCAAAAGCGTGGAACTGTCCTGAGGGTAAGTTTTCATGGCCGTATCCGCTTCGACAAACCTGTCGAACACGGCCAGAAGCTCATAAACCCGTTTTTTGCTGACAAACTCGCGATATTTTCTCACGAGGAACGACGGGAGCCTGACCCGTTGCTCGCCGTTTTTCAGGCTCAGCATCTTGACGAAAGAGCTTGCTGTCGTTGCCATTATCTGACCGGCATAGACCCCATCGTTCAGGAGTGTTTCGATGGTGGAAACGAGGGCTATGGTGTTGCCATCCACGAGCATGTTGGTTATCGCAAGTCCTTCTGCCTCACCGTAAGGAGCGAGGAAGTTCATCATCACCGATTTGTCTATTTCGCCGCCGTTTTCGCCGAAATAGAGCGCTATTTTGTCCAGTTCGTTGAGGATCGGCCTCATCCTGACGGGCAACAGGTTGATGAACTCCTGCCACACCATGCGGTTGACTTTGAGCTTTCGTTTATCCAGCTCCCTTTTCAGCCACTGCTTGAACAACGGCCCATCTTTGTCGAGGGTCGGGAAGTGCACATAAACCGTTTGAGACGGCAATGTCTTCTTCAAATTCTTCTCAATTCTGGATGGTCTGAGAGGGTAGTTTGACTTGAACCACCTTTTGGATAGCTCCTCAACGGAATCGGCGACAAGGATTATCACCCCGTTTCGGATAGATTCGTGAGCTTTAAACCCTGTTTTCCAGTTCTTCAGCCTGTAAACCTGCCTCACAACCTCGACAACTGGTGAGCTGCTGCCGAAAAGGTCCAATTTGCCGAGCTCTTGAAGGATGGCGGATGGCGTTGTCTCGTCGCCCCAGAAGACCCGTTTTTCGGCTTTCAGCCTTTCGACTATGCGGTCTATGGCTACATCTATGAGGTAGTCCTCGTCACCCAGAAAAAAATAAAACGGGGAAAGTTTTATCTCCTGTATTTTCTTTAAAAATTCAATTCCATCAAGCATGAGGAATAAATTTTAAAGGTTTTTGAAATGCTTTAAAATTTAGCCTGTGCGATGTCATTATTTGCATTCGATCAAAATCCCCCTTTGTAAAAATCAGAAAGGAGCGGAAAGATGAAAAAGGTAGTCGTGTTTGGGGCTGGCATGGTAGCTGCGCCCCATGTGAGATACCTGCTGGAGCATGGCTATGAGGTGACTGT
>JALVZN010000009.1 GCA_027037615.1 Caldifarciminota bacterium
AGGAGGCCATCGAATACATGAAATCGCGCGGTTTCAGCGATGAGGAGGCGCTATCGTTGATGCTGAGAGGCTACATCGAGCCTGTCGCAGCGCATATCCCGTTTGAGTTCTCGATGGAGATACGCAGGATGGCGAGAATTCTGGCAGAAAGGGGGGCGGCATGAAGGACAGGAAAACGATTTTTCTACCTGAGATCGGCCAGCCCCGTGAGATGAGCTACGGGGACGATGCACGGAAATTCGTCATTTCGTTGATGGATGAGCTTTCCGTGCCGCAAAACGAACGACCCATAATGCTCGGCGAAGTCGATGAGCTGCCCGAAAGGTTTCGCACGAAAAGGGAGCGGCTTAAATCGCTTGGCGTCAGGATCTCGGAATCGTGCGACGGCGACAATACGCTGCTGCTTGAAGTGCCGAACGGCATAAAACTCGATTTTCCCATTTTCCTGCTGGAGGTCTCCTTGTGCGCCATCCAGCCTAATCGGAACATCAAAATCAGGGTGGGGGAAGGTGCAATGGCTTCGTTCGTGCTGGGCAGCCCCGTGCCAGCGCTTTACGCCCTCAGCCCTGTCATGTCCTCGCTCGATGTGGAGGCGAAAACGGGTTCAACCGTCAGGCTCGCCATGTTACACAGCTACCTGAACGAAATGGAGCTCTCATCGTCTTCCAGAATTAAAATCGGAAGTGGTGCAACTGTAGAGGCGTCGATTTTGACATTGAAAGCCGGCCGCATCCTGAGGGTGGAAGGCGATGTTGAGGTCGCCGAAAACGGATCTTTCAGGCTCTCGGAAACGAGTTTGCTTGAAGATGACAACCTGAAGGCCTCATGGGTGCATGTGAAACTCACAGGACCTAATGCCAGAGCCGAACTCAACTCATCGGATTTCAATTTCGACAGCTCCGAGACGAGGACAGCCTTCTTTGTGGAGGTCATGGCAGGTGCTCAAAACGCAGCAGGTTCGATCTTCTCAAGCGGAGTGAACTTCTCAGAAAATGCGACTCAGCTTTTCCTGCCGGGCCTTATCACGCATGAGGAAGATGTCGATCTCCATCACGGCGCATCAAGCGGGAAATGGACGGCCGAGCAGGTGGAGTATCTGAGGACACGCGGGCTGAGCCTTCACGACATCGCCATCCTTCTTGTCGATAGCATCCTGAGCGCCAGCATGTATCCGCTTCTGACGGACAAGCTCGTCGAATACACAAAGCGCTATGTCGCAAGGATATTCAGAGGCAGGAGGCTCTCGTTTTGATAGTCACCAATCCGCACGGAATAGCCCTGATCTCGACCTCTCCACGCAGAAAAATGCTGCTTGAGACCTACGGCTATGATGTGGAGGTTATTCCGCCCCGCGCTGCGGAGTCCATCGGGGAGCTGCTGCCTGCTGAGATCGCCGTTGACAACGCCATCAAAAAATTCATCTCGGTGAGCTTCAACGGCGTTGGGTTGGCAGCGGACACCGTCGTGGTGTTGGACGATCGAATACTCGGCAAGCCCGGCTCAGAGGATGAGGCGAGGGAATACCTGCGCGCACTGAGCGGCAAAACTCATGAGGTCATCACAGGCTATGTCATAGGCACGAACGGGCATCCGATCGTCGTGGGGCACGAAGTCACAAAGGTCACCTTCATGCAGCTGACGGAGTTCGAGATAGAATACATGCTCAGCTCCGAAAACCTGCTGGACAAAGCCGGTGCTTACGCAATTCAGGGCTCTGCCGGGATGTTCATAACCTCGATCGAAGGGGATTACACCAATGTCATCGGCCTGCCGCTGCCGTCGATTTACAGGCACCTGAAGCTGAAATTTAACATCCTGCCCCGCAGATGGATCGGCAGATCATAGCCCTCTCCAGACAGCTGAAGCGGCTGAGCCTTCGTAAATCTGGCCGTGATGATCCGTCGGATTTGCGATGATGTAGGGACGAATTGAGACCCTGAGCCCGTCGTTTCGGTTGACTTTGAGCTCAAATCGGGTGGAGTTCGGCGGCAGGATTAACCTGTGGCGTCCCGAACCGTCTTCTCTTTGATACTCCAGCATATAGCCGTCTTCCATCTTGGAGTTGTCGTCCCATCGCACCTCTATGAGAACCGCATCGCCGCTGACCCGTTTCCGCACGATTTCAAGCCCCTCAGGTGCGTTCAACCTGCCAACTATCCCCCACGACATAGGCACCTGACCTTTAACTCCGCGCACCTTTGCGATGAACTCTCCGCTGCTTCTCAACTCGAAACCCGGATTGACCGTCGTGTCGATCTCCCAGTCGCTCATCCTGTCCGTTTTCCACCACACCTCGTAGAAATCCGCATCACGGCATTCGTTCCAGCGCAGTCTGAACCTGTGGCGGGAGAGCCGCTCGATGTCCAGCTTCGGCAGCCATGTGATCGCCTCCTCCGAGCGGAACTGCATGCCGTTTGACCTGTAAGTCACGGCGTATCTGATGCATGTGGTGTCGGTCAGGTCGTGGATGACCATGAATGTGTCGGATGTCATCGTGTATGGCTCGGCCGCCGATTCCCTGATGCTGTAGGAGATGCTGTTCCCTCTCGACGGCAATGGGTTCCAGAACAAGGTATCGCCTCTCACGGCAAACTCAAGGTGCGGCTGCCAGCTGAACCTGAACTTCACGGTGTCGGCAAACAGCGAATCGTATCGGCCGTTTAACAACACATCGGGATCCTGCCACCATTTTTTCCACGATGATGAGCGGCCGAGAGCCGTGAAGCCCTGCTCAAGGACATCGTCCCGTCCTACCCACGAGATATAGATCGATTTACGACCGTTTTTTCGGACGATCCTGACCTCAAGTAGCAGGAAATAGCGCTGAGAGTGCAGGATTTTCAGGGATGGGACGGGGTCCAGATTGAAGATTCTGGCCTCGAACATCGGATTTCGACGGACATAGTGGAAAAGCGGCGGTTTGCCTGTGGGAGGATGCGCTTTCCCATTGTAACCGAACGCTTTGATCTCATCGGGCAACCACAGGAGGTAATGGGTTGATGTGTCCGTCAGGGCGTGGTTTACGGTGTTGAACGGGGTCGTGCCGCCCGTGTGATGGATCAGCGTGCGGCTTTCAAACGGGTAGCATTGCCCGTCGCCGCATAGGAAAAATGAGTCCCTCACGGCGTAAAATCGGCTGTTTCGGCTGTCTCTCAGGACGGCAGGCTGAAGGATGTAATGCCCGTAGAAGGCCTTTTGGCGGCCACGCTGCGGCCAGTAGTCGGTGTTGTCATCGGTGATGCGCAAAGTGAGATCGTCGGGTAGCCTAACGGTCAATGTGTCGGGTGACCACGATTTCAGCGCCGTTTTTGAGATCCAATTCGGCAGCCGAACGGTATCCGGGAAAAGTTCTCGGTCCGAGCTGACTGTGGCGTAGAGCTGAGGCCTGAGATAGCTCAGCACAGCCTTGCCGTTCAGCTCGTAGCTAACTGTCACAGGGGGAAAGAACTCAAGGTCGTATTCGTAGCAGACTTTTCGGCGATTTTGTGACCAGCATCGATAGAGGAAAGGGGAATAGACGCCGAGAACGGGCTTCAGGCTGTCAATCCCGTTCCTGTGGACGAGCTCAAACCTGTAAAGTCCATACGCGTTGTTGAGGTGGGCAGTATCTCGATAGCTGTGCATCGGGTTTATTGGGTCGGCAAGTATCAGCTCGACGCCTGCCCACATCGAGTCGCATGCGTCATCGAGGTGGACGCTGAACCCATCTTCTGCCAGTCCCGCAACGCTTTTGCTCAATTTCGCCCATCTGGAGGCATGTTTTGGCGGAAGTGGCAGCCATTGACGACAGCCAGCCGCACATCTTCGGGCAACCGTGTCTATGTCCATCAACGGGATGCGAAACCTATCCCGCACAAAGATCTTGTGGATGTATGTGGCGATGTATCCGTCCTCAACCCTGACATTTGAGCCGATCGGATCCAGCATCTGGATGCGATAAAGCACGAAATAGATCAGCGTGTCGCTGCCTCGGCCTGAGCTGTATCGTCCGACTATGGAATCGCGTGACATGGAGACGAACGAGTAGCGCGCCCCGTAGGTTTTCCCGCTGGACGCATAGACCCAGATGTTGTTTGACGGAAAGACCAGCCAATCGGCAGCATCGGACTTGATGTGCGTCTCTCCGCGGGCTCCTGACGGGACGACGGCCGAAAGCACGGCCATGACGAGGAGCGCAAGCCTTTTCATCAGTATTCCAGCTCCCTTGAGAACATCCTGAACTGGAAGAACGAGAACACGCCGACTATGGCGAAGAGGATGAGCGCCTCAGCGGATGCCATGCCGAACAACAGGTCCTCAAACGCCCGTTTGTAGATGGAGAACACAAGCGTGTTTGTCGCATAACCGGGGCCGCCCTTCGTGAGGATGTAAACCTTTGTGAAGACCTGAAACGAGCCGATGGTGTTGACGACCAGCATGAAAAGCGTTGTCGGAGCGAGCAACGGGACGATGACATGCCACCAGAGCTTAATGCCGTTGGCTCCGTCAATTTTGGCGGACTCGATCACCGATTTCGGTATCCTGCCCATGGTGGCGAGATACAGGATCACGCCTGAGCCGGGCGCCATCAGGATGTCCGAAAGTATGATGCTCGGAAACGCCGTGCTCGGACTGGTCAGCCATGGCTGAGGCGGCAGCCCCAACTTCGTTAGCAGCAGGTTGGCCAATCCGAATGTGGGATCGAAAATCCATCGCCAGATCATGGATATGACGACAGCGGATGCCACGCCCGGCAGGTAGTATGCCGCACGGTAAAACGATTGTGCCCGTTTGGAAAGCGGATAAAGCAGGCTCGCCAAAATTAGGGCGACGCTGACATTCCATGGCACCTTGACGAGCGTGTAGAGGAAGGTGTTTTTCAACGCCACCCTGAAGGATTCGTCTCGCACGACATCGATGAAGTTCCTGAACCCCACGAACGGGCTGCGGAATATGCCGAGAAGCGGCTCATACTGCTCGAAAGCGATGACAACCGAGAGGATTATCGGAACCACAACGAACACGCCGAAGATTATGAACACGGGCGTAAGTGCGATGTAGGCGAAGCCGTGTTCTTTCAGGTTGACTTTTCGCAATCCCCACGCCACCAGCAACATCAAAAGCCCGAAGATGCCAGTTGTGATGATTAAGGCGCGTTTGCCCGACCTCTTCCCGCGTAATTTCGAGATCTCGAACTGGACGAGTATTTCGTGGACTTTGCGGTCGGCGTCAGCCATAGCCTGCTCGACGGATTTTTCGCCGAGGATTGCCAGCTGGAGCTCACGCGATATGGCATCGCTTATCTGCTGCCATCGGGGATGGAACGGGCGCATGACCACATTGTCGATAGCCTGCATGACGATCGACATGTAAGGCCCGAGCTCCGGGTCGTCGGTGTAGATGTTGCCTGCCGATTTGCGCGTAGGGAATGTGCCCATGTATCTCAGATAACGCTGGTTGCTGGCAGATGTCAGCTCGCGCGCAAGCTCCATGACCAGCCTGAGCTTGACCGTGTCCTTCTGCTTGAAGACCACCCAGTTGCCGACGCCGGGCGACGCCGTCAGAACCTTGCCAGTTGAGCCTATCGGGAAGTTGGCCACCGAAAACTCGAAGGTGTCCCTGACCAGCTCAGCTTTCCCCTCTGCGAGATATTCTGCGTTCCGTTTCCTGCGTTCTCGATTTGTCCTGACAAGCGATGAGATCGCCCAGGTGCCCTGCGGCGTGACGGCCACCCGACCTTCGGTGAACATGTTCCATGTCTCGTTCTGACTTAACCCGCCTGTCTGAGGCGGGGCTACATGGTATTTCCAGACGAGATCGTGCAGCTTTTGAACGCCTCTGATGCCCTCTGGAGTGTCAAATCCGAACCTGTATGGCACCCTTATCGAACCGTTAGAGCCGTCGCTGACGCTGTCTTCAACGGGTATGAGCACCTGTGCACCTTCCGAGTGGATAAACGCCCATGCCTCAGTATGGTCTGGCTCAAGCGTAAACGCTATGCCGTAAACATCGATGTTGCCATCGCCGTCCCTGTCGAAGGTCAGCGCTTTCATGGTTCTGACGAACTCGTCCCATGTCCAGATGCCGTTTTTGGGGAGCGGCACGCCGCGCTCGGCAAAGATGCGCTTGTTCAGTATCAGCGTGTAAACCGTCATATACCACGGCCATGCGTATATGTGCCCGTTGTATCTAAACGGCTGAAGCGCCTGCGGATAGATGTCGGTGGGGTCGTCATGGGTGAGGAACGGGTCTATCGGCTCAAGCACGCCCCTTTCCACATAGGCGTTTTTGAACGCCGAGCCTGCTATGTCAGGCGGATTGCCCGAAAGCACGGCGATGTCCAGCTTTTCGCCGCCGTTGCGCCACGAAAGCTTTGTGTATTCGATTTTGACATTCGGATGACGCCGCTCGAACTCCTTGAAAATCTTGTATTCCCAGTGGTCTTCCCACTTCTTCACGCCCTGAGGTGCGGGACGGGGATAATCCCAGACCCTGATGACGATCTTGTGCGATCGCCGATGCTCACACGAGCTCAGAAACAATGCAAAAGCGAGGATGGCGGCCTTGAGCCACCACCCCCGCATAGCACCGCGGCCGCTTTGTGACTCAGTGGACCACGACAAATCTCGTTTTGCCAATCGTTTTGCCATCGGATTTTGCGACTGCAAAGTAAACTCCTGATCTCATGCCCGTGGTGGGCAGGACAAGCCTCCATTTGCCTCTGAGTGTGATGTGACGACGGCCATCCACCGAGTAAATCGTAACCTCAACTGGCCTCTCCGTGGGAACGACAAACTCCACGCGGTCAGAGGAAGTAAGAGTCCTGAGACTTATGTGTGGCACGGATGGTGCGACATTGCCCTCGCCGACCGAGAGTGCGCCCGGACTCTGGAAGTAAACATCATCGACATATCCGGATGTGCCCTTGCTCTCGTTGTAGCCTCGTATCCTGAGATACAAGCGAGTGGCGGCTGGAACATTGTCCCGCCTGCGGATAAGCTGCCACTTGTCGGTCTGGGATGCCGTAAGTGGCCCGATCGAATCGACGACATTGTCGCTTGCATCCATGAAGATCATGAACACGCGAATGTTATCGGAAGCGCCGACAGGGTAAACCCACACGCGCAGGTCATAGTCAGCGTTCTGTTGCACGCTGAATGCCTGCCATAACCCATTGCCCGCTAAACTGTTAACAAGTTTGGCTGACTTGTTTCCGCGACGGCGGATCGATGTCTCAGCCGAAACAGTGACGCCTGTCTCATCCACTTCCCAATCGCTTGGTCCAGAAGCGCCCCATACCTCGAAATCGGAGTTGTGAACCACATTCTCGTTGTTGTAGGTGGAATTGGGCTCGCCCGGCGTTCCATACTCTTCGCTCGAAGCCGCCCAGTTGTTGCCGTCGTTGTTGTCAGAAGATGGATCGGTGAGCTCGAGTGACGGCCCGTTGCCGTCGGGTTGAGTTGGCCATGGGGATGAGTCGTCGTAATTCACTGAATCAACGGTGGCGCCATCTGCGTTTTTCAGCACAACCTGATCCCCACTATTACTCAAATTCCATATCGCATTACCAACAAGAAGATCGTTGGAGCTCCCGAGGTCATCGGAATAATCAGATAAAGCACGTAAGGTATCAGTATCTTTCGCAACAACAAGAAAGCCAAACGCTGGTATAGATATGTTGTTCGGAATGGTGAAATCATCTTCTCCATCAGTGACAACCCAATTGCTCACATCGTATTCGTCATCGTTCGGATTGTATATCTCAACCCACTCACAGTGTGTATCACTCCCAAAATCAGTTGGAGGATTGTACATGATCTCGTTGATCACAAGCGGATAGACATCGGCTACCGTGTAACTGTACGTGTCGGAAGTGGTGCGGTTTCCAGCGTTGTCTTTGGCCATAATGTAATACTGCACAGTGGTCCCATCGTTTTGGTGTGGAATCTGATATGTGTAAGTGTCGTTGTTAACAGATGTGTGATAAACCTGGGTATAGCTGTTTCCACCGTCTGTGGAATAGAACAACGAATCCGTCGCAAGATCTCCGTTCGGATCAGTGATATCAGCCGTAACTGTAACATCATCGCTCGATGTGGGAGCTGCCGGGCTTTGCTGGACATTGCTTATGACCGGATCATCACTGACATAGTAGGCATAAGTGTCTGTTTGGCTTCTGGCGCCTTGATCATCCTCTGCGATTATGTAATACTGAACCGAATCGTGGTTTGCCTGTGCAGGTATCGTATAGGTCTTGGTCTCCTTGGACGAAGCGACTGGTGACCAATCCCCCCATGATCCATCGTGTTTGACCCTGTAGTAAAGCGAATCTTTGGTGAGATTACCATCCGGATCCGTGATATCAGCCGTAACTGTCACATCATCGCTTGATGTGGGTGAAGTCGGGCTCTGCTGCACATTCGATATGCTCGGAGGCTGGTTGCCGGATGGACCCTCAAAAGCTGCGTCATCAACATAGAAAAGAGCATCACCATCCCAGTTAGAAGCTACATCGTAGAACCTTATAACAAGTTTCGCATAAGCTGCGTTATCAGGTGCTGTTAGTGTATCTATAAGTTGCTGCCAATCAGGACTGTCTGAAGAATACAAATTCGTATAAGTATTGGAAAGAGAACTATGGTTTGAATCATACCACCACACTACCAATCTCCCCTTTCCAGCGGGATCGTTGTCATAAATCCAAAAGGATACCACATACTGTGTGCCAGCGGTTACTGGAACTTCATCTGAGTAAAAATCAGCATTGCCCTGAGATTGAGTTGTTAATGTTATCCTTGCGGAATAAGAACCACCATGAACAGAATCTGCAACATCGCATTGTTCAACAGTTATCCCATTGTCATTGCTCCAGTTGTCAGGAGTGCCACCTGTCCAGCTCTCAAACCCCGGATTTTGAAGCAGGTTGTCGGCCATTAAACCTGAGACCGAGAAGGCGACAAATGCGATTGCCGCTACCACCAACGCTTTTTTGGTTATGGATGATTTGAACATAATCGATTCACCCCCGTTTGTTTTCAAAAATTTGCTTTAAAAGGTTCTTAAGTGCATCCACATAGCTATCATTATACAGCGGATTGGCGACGACCAATTTTGCGCCTGCCTCATCCGCAACTTTCTGCGGCACATTCGTCGGGAAATTGGACTCGCCTATCACAAAACTTACATGTTGCTTCTTGCACAGCTTTATGACCTCGTTAATCCTCTTCAGCGAGGGTTCCTGAGCCGGGTTGTTGGCGATGACCGCAACGACATTGAACCCGAGACTTTTAAGCACTCCGGCCCACGCACCGTGATACACGGCGACTTTTATCGTGTCAGGGCGATAGTTCGAGATGTTTGCCATCATGGAGTCAACTTCCGACACAAACTTTCGGTATGCGGCCTCGATGGAGTCCGAGAGTTGGGGCGCCACCCTGATGAGACCGTCCGCTATAACCCTCGCGGTCGAGACCACAGCGTGCGGTTCAAGCCAGATGTTGTGCGGGTTATCGATGTGGATGCCCATTTTCTGGATTGAATCGCCGACGGCGATCGAGGTTCTGGCGTATCGTGCCATCTTCTGAGTCCACGGGTCAAGCCTGAGCCCGATGTAGATGAACAGAGCTGACTTTTCCACCGATTTCATGTCACCCGGAGTTGGCTCGAATGTGTGCGGGTTGGACGAAAGCGGCACTATGTACCTGTAATCGAAATGATTTCCGCCGACCGACCTTGCGATCGATGCGAGCGGGGCTATGGACGCCACGACAAGCCTGTTTTCAGGAGTTTCGGGCTTCTTTTTGCCACAGCTCCCGGTAAAAAGCAGGATCATAAGCGCAGATGAAAGCAATATCTTCCTCATAGCAATTCCTCCCCCTAATCGACATCAACGCCGAGCGTCACCCTCACAAGCATGCCTATCAGGAAAGAGATCAATGCCACTCCGAGACTTATGACGAGCATTTCGGTGAACAGTGACTTGAAACTGTGGCCTTTGACCACCGAGATGTAGAAGGTGAAGATGAAGATCACGCCGACAACCACCATCAGTGTGGCCAGAAGCGCAAAGTAATACTTCGAGATGATGAAGTATGGCATGACCATCAGCGTGACGGTGACGATGTAGGCTATCCCGGTGTAGATGGCGGCTTTTAGCGGGTTCTTTCCCTCAGCCTCCGATTTCTGAGAGAGGTATTCCGATGCAGCCATCGAGAGCGACGCCGCAATTCCAGTGATAAGCCCCGCTATGCCAACGATGTGAGTGTTTCTCAGGGCGAATGTGAGGCCTGCCAGCGTGCCGGTGAGCTCGACAAGCGCATCGTTCAGGCCGAGCACCATCGACCCGATGTAACCGATCTTTTCCTCATCAATCAGGTCGATCAGCTCAAGCTCATGCCGCTCCTCGTCCTGAATGATCTCATCGACATCAGGGAAGATCTCAAGGACTTTGCGATAAGCGGCCTCCGAATACTGCTCTCCGTTCTCCATCATCTTCAGCGCGAAAGTCAGCCCGAAGACCCGAGCTATCAGCATGTAAAGCCATATCTTGAAGCGATTGGGCTTCACATCCACGCCCGAATACCGTTTCCACCTCCTGTAATGGCCAAGCTCCTCTTGACCGATCTTCCTGAGAATCTCGCTGTTCTTGCCGCTCGTTCTGTCGGCCAGCCGCATGTAAATGTGATGCTCGGTGATTTCGCTTCTCTGAAAATCTATCAAAATCTTCTTGATCTCATCGCTGACTTTTACATCTTTCTGCTCCATCAGGCACCTCCTTTTTATTTGAAGACCTCTCCTGCCTCCATGAACCACAGGAGGAGGTCGAGATGCGGCATTGGTATGCCGATCGATCTGGAAAAATCGGTCATAATGGCTTCTATTTCAAGGTATTTCTTCCTGCTCAGGGATGATGGAACCTCCTGAATTGCGCCTGCAAGCTTCAGATTTTTGAGTATGTGTCTGTCGAGGATTGCGAGCTGCTCGCCTATGCCGATGTTCCTCAAAAAATGGCTCGCTTCCTTGTAGCCGTAGCCCTTGATGTTCTTCACGAGCCACTCACGGGCTTCAAACGGTGATGAAAACGAGCTGAGGCGTTCGCGAATCCGACATCCGTTTTTGCAGAACTTCTCCCGCGCTTCCACGATGTAGGACGCCTTGTTGCGCTTGAAACGGACGCCGACAAGATAGCTTTCGATCACCTCGCGTGGTGCCGTGAGCAGCACATTGTCCCTGACCATGCTCTCGACTGCGCTCCAGCAGGTTCTGGCCCTGGACTGAGGTGTGAGCAGACAGAACGCCATCTCGGCAAAGAGCCTTTCCTCGGATGCGTTCTCCCACAATGCGCGGAATTCCTCAAGCCGAGACGCAATGACATCCTTCACGGCAATGTAATTCGCCTTAAGTCTCTCAATAGCTTCAGGATTGTAAGCCATAGCACACCGCCGCTTAGAAAAATCGTTTTATGTCAAGGTAAATCACCGCCAGCATTATGAGCAGCAGGAAAGCATATCCGATCAGCTGCACGACCTCGGCGACCTTTGCCGGCATCCTGCGCCGAAAGACGCCTTCAACCACAAAAACGAGGATGTGCCAGCCGTCGAGGCCAGGAAAGGGCAACAGGTTTATGATGAACAGGTTGATCGAGAGCAAAGCAACGAGCATGAGCAGGTAGTCGAGCCCGTATCTGGCCGTGTCACCGACCATCTTGCCGATCGTGATAATTCCACCGACCTGCCTGTAATCGGATTTGCCCGTCAAAAGCCCTTCCAGGAACCTGAAAATAATGAGCGATGACTCCCATGTCTTGTTCAATGCCATCCGCAATGCGCGCACCGATGACACCCTGACGCGCTCGGTGGGGGCTATTATGCCAATTCTACCGACCGTGTCCACTTTCCCGCCTTCGACCTGTATCG
The DNA here is from genome assembly GCA_027037615.1 of Caldifarciminota bacterium. Lineage (GTDB taxonomy): Bacteria > Hydrothermota > Hydrothermia > B15-G9 > B15-G9 > WGAI01. The sequence continues at coordinate 11,895 of JALVZN010000009.1, forward strand.
GGAACGGCATCGGCACGATGATGACCTCTTTCTCCTCGCCGTTCCTCCTGATCTTAAGCAGCACAGTGTCGCCGGGATGGGAGCTTATGGAATCGACAAGCTCGTTCCAGCCTTTCACAGGGGCGCCGTTTATCGCAATTATCGTGTCTCCGGGCTGAAGACCGGCATGGTATGCGGGCATACCGAACTGAACCCTTGCGACAACGGGCGGAATTTTCGCGGTTATGTTGGGAAGCAGCGAATCGGGTATCCACTCCGAGAGCGTATCCCCATCTTTGACAACGACAAACAGATGGCTATCGCTCTTGACAGAGACGGCATTGAAGATGTCAAACCAGTTGCTGACAGGCTTGTTGTTGACTTTTATGACCTCGGCACCGTCCAGCACCTTCAAATTCGGGATGTTCGCCTCGATCGAGATCTGCCTGCCCGGCGGCACCTCGACGCCGTAGAAGGCATAGCTCATCCAGAAAAGGACGAACCCGAGCAGCAGGTTGAAGAACGGCCCCAGGAAAACGATGAAAAGCTTTTTGTATGAAGGCTGACCGAGGAATTCGTCTTTTTCGTATTTCTGGTCTTCTCTCGGATCGCTACCGGCCATATCAACATATCCGCCGAACGGCACAGCTGCAATGACGAATTCAGTTTCTCCGATCTTCTTTTTGAGGACGGGTGGCCCGAAACCGATTGAGAACCTTCTGACCCGCACACCGGATATTTTTGCAGCTATAAAATGACCGAATTCGTGGATGGTTATAAGGACGCCAAGCACGATAAGCGTCAAAATCACAGTAAGCATTTCGTTTTCTCCATGTTTTGTAGTTGCTTAATTTTAAGCTATACCATTGGATAACAGAAGTTAGACCGGTGGCGTGATCGCTCCAACTTAACTACAACGGCACGGTTTGCCTGATGTCGAATATAACCGATGCAAGATACTTGTTCCCAAAAGACTTACATGCTTTTGCGAGGATGGTTCTCTTTTAAGCCTGCTCCCCTTGCTTTATCCTCTCAGCCTCATGGAGAAAAGGATAACGGAGCTGGTAAAATTCGTCAGAAGAGAGTTTATCCTGGTAGCTTTCGTCGTTTTGCTCGTGGTCTTGACCTGTCTCAATCCGAACATTGTGCCTCAATTCCCCGAATTTGTCGATTGGCGGACGATATTCGCGCTTACAGGGCTAATGGTTATCACACAGGGGTTTAATGAGAGCCGATTTTTCCAGTTTTTGGCATGCAGGATCTTGCGCAGGGTCAGAAAAGAGAATCATCTCGCGTTCAGCCTTATTTTGCTGTCCGTCGGGCTCTCCACCTTCCTGACCAACGACATAACGCTTTTTATCATGGTTCCGTTGAGTTTACGGCTCCAGGACAGGCTGAAAAACGATATCACGCGCCTCATCGCATTTGAGGCCATAGCGGTCAATGTCGGCTCAGCACTGACGCCGATAGGAAACCCTCAAAACCTGTTTCTCTGGCATCAGTGGGGATTGTCGTTCTGGGCGTTTATCGTCCGCATGGCTCCGATAACGCTCATAATGGTCGTCGTCCTTACGGTTTTTATAGCGTTGTCCTTCAGTGGGAGTCGGCTCCAGCTTCAGGATGAAGGCGGCAGAGGAACAAAGATCGACAGGCGACTGCTCATAACATCATCAATTTTCATGGTTTTGTTCGTTATCTCCATGAACAGCGGCCTTGAAGCGGTAGTTTTGATCGCACTCCTTTCATGGTATGCGATATTTCATCGTGACATCATGTGCAAAATAGACTGGCTGCTGCTCATGCTTTTCATAGTGATGTTCATAGATTTCCACATACTTGCAGGCATATCGTGGGTCTCAGAGGCGGTCAACCGCATCGACATGGGGAACGCAAGATCCGTGTTCCTGTTCTCGGCCGGGCTCTCGCAATTCATAAGCAATGTGCCGGCCGCAATCTTCACATCCAAATTCACAACATCATGGAGAGCGATATCTTACGGTGTGAATGTGGGCGGAAACGGCCTGATCATAGGCTCAATGGCCAACATCATTGCGATCAGGATAGCGGGTGAGGGCAAACTCATGCGGACATTTCACAAATACTCGATACCTTACCTTTTGGTAACCCTTGCCATCTCATACCTGTTGCTGTTCTGATTTAAATTTAAATCGGCGGGGCGCCTTTGGCGCCCCGCCGCAGGTGTCATTTAGGTTCAATCCAGACCTCACTCGCCGTGTTGCTGACCTGCACGGTCCGCACAAGCGAAAGTGTCTGCGCATCGATTATGCCGAGAAGCCCGCTGTAATCCCATATCTCCAGATCCGGCAACATTGCGTAAATGAGTTCCCCGTTTTCTTTCGGCACGATGTCGATCGAGGCGATCGGTGTCTCAAGGTCAGTGGCATCGACCGAGTCCAGTGTGGTCTTATCGTATTTCAGGAGCAACCCGTCAGCGCCAGCGACATAGATGTAATCGCTTACGGCCACATCGATCGGATGCGTGCCCTCAGGCAGGCTGATCTCGTTGACTATCCCGCTGCTGTTCAGGATCCTGATCGCATCTCCGTTGTAATCGTTGGCGTAGATGAGGCCGTCGGAATACACCAGATGCCTCGAACGGGAGCCGCGCGTGAACACATTTTCTATCGTGTCGATCCAGCTGTGCTGTGACAGAGAGTAGATGTAAACCTTGCCGATCGCATCGCCGATGTAAGTGTTGTCACCATCGAAACCTATCACAATCGGTGTGAAGCTAAAGGTAGCCTGCTCCGTGACGTTCCCGTTGCTGAGATCGATGAATGAGACCTGTTTGGGCGTCCTCGTCGCAACGGCAGCCAGATGCCCGACCTGAACAAGCCCTATCTGCGTCCTTCCGACATCGATTGAATCGACTTTCGCGCCCGTTGCAACATCGAAAATGGCGAGATAGGTGTTGGGCGCACTCTTGTCGGAGACAAAGAGGCGTGTCCTGTCGTCGCTTATGGCAAACCCGTTCGGCCGTTCGACCTGATCCGTGAATGTGAACGAAGTCAGCGTGTCCACCGCCATGATGTTGTGCCCGGTGAGGTCAGCCACATAGACCCTCGGGATGTAGTTCTCGGAGTATCTGCCACCCGTGAAGAACTCAAAGAGGAGTTTGAAGTCCGGATCTATGGAGATGGAGTTGCCGGCCGTGTCCCTTATGTCGCCGAGGATCTCCATGAAATACTCCATCGCCTCCTCGAACGGCGGATGATCGATCTGGTAGTTGTAAATGTATGTTGTGTCGATGGTTATCGTCGTGTCCGTCGAGTCGGCGTTCACGGTGGTGTCGATGATTTCCTCGATGGAAAGCAGGGATGCCTGAAGGTTCTGAACCGTGTCTCCGTCTGCGGAGTAGATTATCACATTGCCGTCGAATGTGGAGACATCCATCATGTCGTCGAACTGAAGCACGATCGGGCTGTCCACGCTCACAGCGAATCCTGCGTTTGAGATGAGGATGGAATCCGTGAGGTCCTCATCTTCCAGCTCGGTGACATCGACCATCGAAGGGGACAGGACGGTTTCGAGATTGGGCCTCTCCTGCTCAATCGGCAGCGGCGGGAGCCTGTCTGGCAGGCATCCTGAGATAGCCACGAATGCGGCTGCCAGAATTAAGAGCATGGTTGTGCGTTTCATGTTCATCCTCCTCAGAATTCGACGCCCAATGTGAGCCTCTGCGTATCGCCCAATTTTTCAGAAGCTGGCTGGTAGATGTAGGCGTAATCGAAGCTGAGCCTTCCGAGCCCCGGCAGACTGCTTTTGACACCGATGCCCATTGTCACTGAGTTGTTGTCGTATCCGGCGCGGTATCCGCCTCTCACGAAAACGGTCTGTCTGATCGAAAATTCGAGGCCAAGGTTGAGCCGCGGCGCCGCATCCCTTGAATCGACCACCTCGATGGCCCATGTCATGTTGGCTACATTGAGGTTGATGTCAGAAGA
>JALVZN010000010.1 GCA_027037615.1 Caldifarciminota bacterium
AAGTCGCCTCGTCCAGTATCAAAATCCTCGGGTTGAAAGCTATTGCGCGCGCGAACGAGATCAGCTGCCTCTGTCCGACCGAGATGTTGAGCCCGCGTTCGCCCAGTTCGGAGTTGTAACTTTGAGGTAGCCTCTCGATGAAGCCGTCCGCATACACATATCGAGCCGCCTGCTCCACATCTTCGTCCGAGATCTCGTCCGAATGCAACCTGATGTTGTCCTTAACGCTGCCGGAGAAGATGAACACATCCTGAAGCACGAGCGCTATCTGACGCCTCAGGAACCTGAGATCGAGCTCTCTGATGTCCGTCCCATCCAGTTTGATGCTGCCTTTCTGTATGTCGTAGAAACGGAGCAGGATGCTGATTATGGATGTTTTGCCCGAACCCGTGGGGCCGACGATGGCGAATGTCTTGCCCGGCTCCACATGGAAGGAGATGCCCTTAAGCACCCATTCCTCATCGACATAGGCAAACCACACATCCTCAAATTTCACATCGCCTTTAACCTCAGGCAGGGTCTTGCCCTCGTAGTTCTCGATCGGGGTATCTAACACACCAAAGATGCGCTCGGCGGCCGCCATGGCGCCCTGCATGATGTTGAACTTATCAGCGAGCTCGATGATTGGCTGGAAGAACATGCGCACATAGGAGATGAAAGCCACAAGTGCGCCGAACGACAATGCGCCGCGCACGACCTGACCACCGCCATACCAGACTATCAGCGCGAGGCCTGTCGAACGAAGCAGCTCGACGGCGGGTCTGAATGTGCCGAAAATGTAGATAAGCCCGATAGTTGCGTCGTAATATTCCCTGTTCACCCTGTCGAACTTGTTGATGACCACATTCTCGGCTCCGAGAAGCCTGACCACCTCGATGCCGCTTAAATGCTCCTGTATGAATGCGTTTATCCTTGCGATCGCCTTCCTGACCTTTCTAAACTGCTTCCTCGCCGCATTCTGGAACCATGTCGTCAGGGCAACCAGTATCGGGATGAGCAGGAGGATGAGGAACGAGAGCCTCACATTCATCTTCAACATGATTATGAAGATGCCGATGGCCATCAGTATGTCGCGGAAGAAATAAATCAGGACATCGGTATACATCTGGTTTATGGCGAGGATGTCGTTTGTGGCACGGGTCACGATTCTTCCGACCGGATTTTTGTCGAAAAACGGGATCGGGAGCCTCAAAATGTGCCCGAAAACCTCCTTTCGCATGTCATACATTATCTTTTGCCCGGCGTAACTCAAAGAATAGGTCTGCACCGTCGAAAATATCATGTTGAGCACCAGCACGATCAGGAAGATGATGGCGTATTTGATGACGCCCCTCAGATCTCTGCCCCTTAGAGCCGTGACCTCCTCTCTCGACAGAAGTCTGGTCTTGTTGACCGGGAAAAGCAACATCCGCCCGTTTTCGATGCGCTCGAAAAGCTGTGGGTGTTTCTTGACCACCTCAAGGGCGGCTCCTTTCGGCTCGACGAGGATGTATCTCTGAGGGAGTATCGCGCCCTTCGCCTTCAGGAGTTCAACGATGTGCTTTGGCGTCTCGCTCATGTTTATCAGGAGGAGGGAATCGTCGAGAGGTATCCCTTTGACCCGTATTCCGTTGGCTTTTCTGAGGTCAACTTTCACATATCCGGGCACGATGAACCTGTCGATCGCCGTCTTTGTGATGTAAGGCGTGATCACCTGAAACACAGTGGTAAACAACAACAGGATAGCGGTGATGATGAATATAGGTCGGTGCGGATACGCATAGCGAATCATGCGTTTGAAAAGTCGGGAGTCGTAGATTTTCCCACCGGTGTCGCCCGTATCGTGAAAGTGTCTCATGTTGACGCCGATTATAGCTCAGCTTAAAGGAAGCGGCAAGCGGTCATGGAGAAATTTGACCTCGCATTTTCAACGGCTCGATGGCGGTATTCTGCGGCTGTTGGATTGGGTTAACACCGTTCTAAAATAACAACCAGAGCCTTTTTGTTAAGACTAAGATAAGTTGTTGAGAAATCTTATCAATTCTGGAGCAATTACACTAAGGACAGCCAGAACTATTCCTACAATAGCAAGGGTTTTATATTTTTTCTTTCCTTTGAATTGAGGGTGTTTTGTAAATCTCAAAGTGGCAAAGCCTGTGAAAACTCCCCAAATAGGGATTATCCATGTAAAGAGATTTGACCATGCGATTACGCTTATCAGATTAGTATCTATTTTCTCACGTTTGATATACAACTTTGCCAGGATATCCGCTGCGATGGCCACTACCGACAAAATTATTAAAGATATGGCTAATCTTATAGTTCCAATGTATTTAAAGACAAAAAAAACCGCAATATAAAAGATCATATGCAAAACCACTGCTCCAGAATTTAACACTCTATCGTAGTAATCGTCATAGTGTTTATATTTATCTTGATACGCATTATCTTTTCTCTCCATGGCATTACCTCCTTTCACGCAGATCTGAATCAAAACTATGATAATCAAGCAAGAAACAAAATTAATCCCTTTCATTCAGATTGGCAAGTTCCAATTTTAAAATCATTAAGCGATTAAAAAACGCCTTGCCTAATCCCCGATGATGCCGAGTTTTCTGAAGTAATCCGCCGATTTGTAAGAGCTTCTAACCAGAGGGCCCGAAGCCACATAGAGGAAGCCCATCTCCTCGCCTTTCTTCCTGTATCGCTCAAACTCCTCAGGCGTGACATATCGCTGAACAGGGTAATGCTTCGGAGTTGGCTGAAGATACTGGCCGATCGTGACGATGTCACACCCGACGCTTTTCAGATCCTCAAGCGCCTCATAGACTTCCTCCCCTGTCTCGCCGATGCCCACCATAAGCCCTGACTTTGTGTAAATGCGGTCGGACAGCGATTTCGCCTGTTTCAGCACATTGAGCGACTTCTCATAGCTCGCCCTTCGATCGCGAATCATTGGAGATATGCGTTTGACCACCTCGATGTTGTGTCCGAGCACATCCACGCCGGAATTGACCACCATCTCCAGCCTCTCATCCAGGTAATCGGGGATAAGCGCCTCGACAAATGTGTTGGGCGACATCTCTTTTATGAGCCTGATCGTCTCTGCAAAGATGGACGCACCGCCGTCAGGGAGGTCGTCACGCGTAACCGATGTCAGGATGACATAGGACAGCCCGATCTCCTTGACTGCCTGAGCCACGCGACGGGGCTCATCCCTGTCAACAACGCCGCGCGGATGGCCAGTTTTGACAGCACAGAACTTGCAATTTCTCGTGCAGACATCTCCAAGAATCATGAATGTCGCCGTTCCTGATCCCCAGCACTCGAATATGTTGGGGCATCTGGCTTCCTCACACACCGTGTGAAGCCGCATCTTCTTGATTATTCGGCTGATACGGACCATGTCGTCGTTGGTCCGCAGCCTGATCTTAAGCCATTCAGGTTTCCTCTGAAGTTTCATCTTCCGCTCCTTATTGCCGTTAATTTTAACCCATCATATCTCCATGGTTAGGCCGCCCTCATTCGTGATGATGATGTCGTGAGGCTTGCTCTCGCTCCACCCGGCAGCCGTTACCCTGACAAAAACGGCCTTTTCCTTGAGCTCCTTGATGTTGCGGGCGCCGACATAACCCATCCCCGACCGCAGGCCACCGGTCAGATGTGCGATGACCTCGGCGACGCTGCCGCTGTAAGGCACCATGCCCTCGACCCCTTCCGGAGTGAGTTTTACCGCTTCATCCTGGAAGTATCTGGAGGCACTGCCCTTACGCATGGCCGACTCCGAGCCCATGCCTCGGTATGTCTTGAACTTCCTGCCGTTCAGGTAGATGACCTGTCCGGGCGATTCGTCGGTGCCGGCAAGGATATTGCCTATCATCACGGAATCCGCGCCTGCCGCAAGCGCTTTGACGATGTCTCCTGAGCGCCTGATCCCGCCGTCAGCGATCACAGGCACATCTCCGCCGCATATCCCATCGACCACATCCATGATCGCCGTGAGCTGAGGCACTCCCACGCCCGCTACGAGGCGTGTCGTGCAGATTGAGCCCGGCCCGATGCCGACTTTCACAGCATCAACTCCGAGATCGACGAGCATCCTCGCCGCCTCGCCAGTGGCTATGTTGCCGGCAATGAGCTGGATGTCCGGCCAGTTCCTCCTAATTTCGCGCACCATGTCGGCAACCCGTTTGGTGTGTGCGTGCGCTGTGTCAACGACTATGACATCCACGCCAGCTTTGATCAGCGCCTCGACCCTCTCGCCGAATCCGGATTCCGGACTGACCGCAGCGCCGACCCTGAGACGGCCAGCTTCGTCCCTGACTTCAAGGCTGTTCTGCATCTTGCGCGTCAGGTCTTTCAGCGTGATCAGGCCGACAAGCCGCCCCTCATCGTCCACAACCGGCAGCTTCTCGATGCCGTGCTCGGACAGCTTCCTGTATGCCTCCTCGAGGGAGATACCCCGTTGCGCCACTACCGGTTTGCGCATGACATCGCTGAGCTTTGTGTCGGGCTTTTTCACGAATTTCAGGTCTCGCCTTGTGACGATGCCAACGAGTTTCCCGTCAGATGTCACCACCGGCACACCGCTGATGGCCTTCGTGTGCATTAACTTACGGGCTGCCTCAACTGTCGCATCTGGCTGAAGGGTGTAAGGCTGTTCCACGAACCAGCTCTCGGTCCGTTTCACAATCTCGACCTCCCGAACCTGCTCCTCAACGGTCATGTTCTTGTGGATGATGCCAATTCCGCCGTTCCGCGCCATCGCAATGGCCATCCTTGCCTCGGTTACCGTGTCCATTGCGGCAGAGATGATAGGGACTTTCAGGGTGATCTTTCGCGTAAGTTTCGTCGTGAGATCGACTTCAGCAGGTATAACCTCGCTATACTGTGGCACGAGCAAAACATCGTCGAATGTAAGACCTGTTTGCATCGATTTCATGTGCGTCCTCCTCCATGATTTGGCCGTAGATTTTAAAGCAATGAGCCTGAGCTTCCTTTTGGCTTATAATTTCATGCAGAATGGAGGCGATGAGATGGCAATTCGGCTGATAAAACGGTATTCCAACCGCAAACTC
>JALVZN010000011.1 GCA_027037615.1 Caldifarciminota bacterium
TTATGGCCATGAAGCTGTTGGTAGTGTCGAACTCGACCCACGAATTCGATGAGAACCTGAACGACATCCTGTCGGTTATCGGGAAGGAAAGCCATGCGTCAGGCGACATCATCCAGCCATACATCGGGATGTAGGAATTTCCAGCGGAATACCACCTGTTGTAGTTCCAGCCCTTCCACATGTTCACGCCGACACCGAACCTGAAGTTGCTCCCCCACCTGTTGAACTCCATGCCGTAACTGATGATGGGCTTCTTCTGGCCGTATTCATACCCTTCGGCCAACCTTATGTGCAAATGGCCGCCGTATCCGTTCCTGAAGCTTATCCCGCCGTAGAACCCCACTCCTTTGCACCACGGCTCGCCCGCTTCCTTCGAGATCTGCTCGCCTACGCCGAGCCATATATGGTGGATCTGCCCTTCCGAGAACCTGATTGTGTGCCCCTGCGAAAAACCTATCGATGTGTCGCCCGGCAGAGCACTTGAGAACCTGCCGATCGGCGTTGGATCGAAGTTCTCGCCTATCGCATAGATGTTGGTCGAAAAGATCCAGTCGTTTTTTGCGTGGTCGGCGGCTATGAACCACGCCTTGCCAACTCGCCCTCCGACATTGCTCCTGAACAGCTGATAGACGAGTTCGTTGCTCTCGTTCCTGATGCTTCCGTCCACAGCGATCAAATTGGCGCTTTCGACGCCCGCTGAGTCGGAAATCCTGTTGCCGTAGTAAAAGCCGAACCCGGACTGACCCAACCTGAAGTTAAACCTCGCTATGTTCCACAGATAGCCCGGCTCAACATATTCTTCCTCGCCGTAGGTGTAGCGTTTCCTCTCCGTTTTCACCAGCATGAAGCCGTAGTCCATGTTTTCGCCCCTCGATGTGATTTTGGAGCCGAGCGTTATGGGAACCTCTGTGCCGTCGGGCAATTTCCTGCCGATCCGCCTGGAGTAGAAGGGGATGACCGGGCTGCGGATGAATTCGGAGTTTCTCAGTGCGCTGAGCCTGAAAACATCCCGTGCCTCCACGAAAAACGGGCGCATCTCAGGCAACCACATCTCATACTTGCTCAAATTCATGGCGTAGGGATCCGATTCTATTTGAGCGAAGTCCGGGTTGATCGTCAAATTCAACTGAGTGTTGGAGGATAAGGCGTAGGAGAAATCAAGGCCGCCGCCCGGATTGAGGTGATATTTCCCGTCGTAGTAGTCGTTTCTCAGAAAACCAACTGGATAGAACTCCATGCCGTGCCCTTCGACTTCGGGATTGACCCCATCGAGCGAGCCGAATATCGAGACCCTGAACCCGTGTTCCTGAGACGGCAGAATCCAGAAGTCGGTCTCATGGAGCTGCGGGATGTTCCGTTCAAGCTGAAGTCCCCACGAGTTCAATCCCCTGCGGAACCTGATCGTCCTGAACGGGATCTTCATTTCTATGACATACTTATGCTCATAGACCTTGACCTCGTAGAACCAGAAGCCGTCCCATCCGTGGTCCTCATCCGTCCCGTCGTTGAAGAAGAAGCTGTCGTTGTAGCGGCCATCTGCGCTGACCTCGAATTCGTAACATGTCGTCCTGTCGCCTATCGGGTCTATAAAAACGCTGATGTCGTCCGTCCTGCCTGACAGAGAGGCTGCCGGATGCTCTCCATCGGTGTAGGCCACGACGAGGACATAAAGGTTACTTTTGTCCTGAAGGAACTTAAAGACGGTTTTCCATGTTGCCTTGCGGTTGTAGTATGGGCGATACTGGGTCATGGAATCCACAGAATCGGCCGTCGCCCAAACTTCATCCACCACCCCGTCGATCTTAATGGCGTTCTGGGGCACCGTCTTGACCGTCACACGAGGTGAACCTATCAGAAAAACGCTGAGCATAAAATTTATCATTGAACCCTCCTTCCTTTTGCATGGTGCGATTAGTATAAGCTCCCTGAAGCCACTTCTCACTCGGAGTTATTCGGATATCCTGTGCCGAGCCGCACGCTCGGCCCTGTCGAATTCGGTCAACCATGATCTGCCCCACCTGAAGTTGATGGTGAGTCCCCACGAAAGGGCATTAAAATCTACCGCCAGCTTTGCGACACGGAGGATTGAGATGATTTTGCTGCTATTTTTCGCCATCGGCGTGCTGATAGGCCTCATCGTCAAAACAGAATTGAGGATAGAGAAACCGCTCAACCTGACGCTTATCGTGCTTGTTTTCGCTATGGGCGCACAGGCGGGAAGCATCAAAGTCAACGGCATGCGGTCGCTCGTCCTCTCCCTGCTGTTGATGGTCGGAGCCGTGGTATTCAGCATGATTTTCGCATACCTGTTCATCAAAGCCATCGGAGGGAACAGATGAAGCTGTCTCTCACCCTGATAATTGCACTCATTCTCGGGCTATTGGCGGGCAGGAGCTTCCAGTTCGATTACAGGGCGCTGTCCGATGTGATGCTCTACCTGATGCTCATCCTGATAGGGCTTGAGATGGCGCAGAAACGCAAGGAGATATTCGAGGATCTGAAGACGATCGGGCTCCTGTCGCTCGGACTGCCTTTGATGACGATAATCGGCTCGATGGTCGGCGGGCTGGTGGTCGGCATGGCAATCCCAGGACTACCCCACCGTGCCGCGATGGTGATCACATCCGGCTGCGGCTGGTATTCGCTGACAGGCCCATACCTCACGACAATTGACCCGTTTTACGGGCTCGTGGGGTTCCTGACGAACTTCTCGCGGGAGATCACCATGATTTTGGTGTATCCGTTCATGGTCAGGCTGGTTGGCCCGCTCTCCTCGATCTCGATCGGCGGTGCGACGACGATGGATTCAACGCTGCCACTCGTGCGTCGGTTTGGCGGGCAGAAAGCGGGCGTTGTGGCATTCGCTCACGGTTTCATCGTCTCGCTCCTTGTGCCCTTTCTGCTGTTCATCGAGACTCGGCTTTTGCTGAGGTAGCAAGCTCATATCTTGCTGAGGTGGGCATATTTGAGGACAAGCGTTTTGAGGCCGCTGGCGAAACGGATGATCGCCTTGCCGTTCTCTATCTTTAAGATCTCGCCGCGCCCGAAAAAATGATGGTAAACGATGTCGCCGCTCCGAAAGGCATGCACCTCGGTCGAAGTTGAGCTCTCGCCTGCCTCCTCGTCCTCTTCCTCGACCCCGTAACCTCTGCCTATCCAGACGACGGCCTCGTCGGGCAGCTCACGCAAAAACGGCGATTCCTCGAGCGGACGCTGCCTGATATACATGAATTCGGGATATGTTATGTAAACCTCTTCCTTCGCGCGGGTTATCGCGACATGCAGGAGACGGCGTTCCTCCTCGATCTGTTCCTGCGTGTCAAACGATCTGAAGTGGGGAAAAATCGTGTCCGCCACGCCGATTATGATAACAACCGGGAACTCAAGGCCTTTTGCGGTGTGAACCGTCATCAGGCTGACTGCGCCCGATCTCTCGTTCCAATCGTCGATGTCCGTCCTCAAGGAAACTGCGGAGATGTAGTTTTCTATCGATGCGTCCTCGTTCTCTTCCACAAAGCTTTTTATCGAACCTAACAGCTCGACGACATTCTCGATGCGGCTCTCTGCCTCTCCCTGTGAGCTCGACGAACGCCTCAGGTATTCGAGATAATCCAGCTCCTCAACGATCAGCTTCGTCAGGTTGTAAGCGTCCATAGTCCTCGACAGCTCGCTGAACCGATTTATCGTGTCCAGAAACCCTTTAAGCCTGTTTGTGATAGCTGAGCTGAGCATCGGCTGCTCTGTCGCCAGCTGAACCGCCTGAAACATCGTAATTCCGTTCTTGCGCGAGAACTCCTCAAGGAACTGAACCGTCCGCTTTCCGATGCCACGTGGCGGCACATTTATGATTCGTTTGAGCGCAATTTCGTCGTTCGGGTTAACGATAAGCTTCAGATACGCAAGGATATCCTTGATTTCTTTCCTCTCGTAGAACTTGATGCCGCCGACGAGCGTGTAAGGTATCCCTCTCGACCTGAAAGCCTGCTCAATGGCTCGGCTCTGTGCGTTCGTCCTGAAAAGGATGACAAAATGCGAATACGGGCGGCCGCTCCTCTGAATTATCTCAACCACGCGGTTTGCCTCATCCTCCTCATCGCGGCACCTGATTATCGGAATTTTCTTGCCGTTCGGGTTCGATGTCCACAGGACTTTGCCCTTTCTCAGTATGTTGTGCGACACGAGCGTCGATGCCGCATGCAGGATCGTCTTTGTCGAGCGGTAGTTCTGCTCAAGCCTGATAACCTTGGCGTTCGGGAAGTCGTTTTCAAAATCAAGGATGTTTCTGATGTCTGCGCCCCTGAACCCGTAGATCGCCTGATCCTCGTCGCCCACCACGAAGATGTTGTTGTGCACCTGCGCAAGGTGTTTCAGGATGATGTATTGTGCCCGATTTGTGTCCTGATACTCGTCAACATGAATGTATTGAAACCTATCGGCGTATGACTTTGCGACATCCGGGAACTTCTCAAAAAGCTCGATGGTCTTGAGCAGCAGGTCGTCGAAATCGAGCGCATTCGATGCCCTCATAGCCTCATCGTATTTTCGGAACAGCTCCGCCTCTGCCTCATCCGGGACATAGCGCCCGTTTTTGAACCGACTAATTCTCATGGCCATCGTTCTCGGCTGTTCCGACCAGTCCCGCCCCATCAATGTCTTCAAAAGCGCAGTCTGATCGCTCCTGTCGTAAATCGTGAAGTTTTTACTGTATCCGAGCATGTCTATGTGGCGCCTCAAGATGCGGACGCAGATCGAGTGGAATGTCCCCATCCACAGCCCCTGAGGTTCTTTACCGAGGAGCCCCTTGATCCTCTCTTTCATCTGTTCCGCCGCCTTGTTGGTGAAAGTGACTGCAAGGATGCGGTATGGCGGAACGCCCTTGACGCCTATGAGGTATGCGATGCGGTGTGTCAGCACTCTGGTTTTGCCTGAACCAGCGCCTGCGATCACAAGGACGGGCCCTTCCGTCGTCAAAACGGCTTCCTTCTGCTGTTCGTTAAGGGTGTCCAGCAGTTTCTTCTGGTCGATTTTGAAAATCA
>JALVZN010000012.1 GCA_027037615.1 Caldifarciminota bacterium
GGAGTGTCATAGTAGCCGACTTCCTGCGGATTTGACGGATCAGTTACATCTAATATTCTCAGTCCAGCATATGAAGCCGCCACATAAGCATAATTGCCGCTTACGAATATGCCAAATGCATAGTCAGGGGGGGTAAAGTGTCCTACTTCATAAGGGTTATAAGGATCGCTCACATCTATTATCGTAAGTCCAGAATCTCCGTCTGCCACATAAGCGAGATTGCCGCTCACGAATACATTCCGTGCGGTTCCGGGAGTATCATAGAAACCGACTTCCCGCGGACTTGAGGGATTGCTCACATCTATAATCCTCAGGCCATCCACAGAGTCCGCCACATAAGCGTAATCGTATCTCACGAATACGCCCTGTGCGGATCCGGGTGTATTCCAGTATCCAACCACTTCCATATTTAAAGGATCGCTGACATTTACAATATTCAGGCCATTTACATCCGCCACATAGGCATAATCATCAACCACGAAGACATCATTTGCTTTGTAAGGAGTCTGGTAATGTCCAACTTGCACCGGATGCACCCTATTGCTCACATCTATTATTCTGAGCCCATACCACTCGGCCGCTTCATAGGCATAATCACCACTAACAGCCACATCTGATATATGGGGAAGATGATTGTATCCGACTCTCCTCATATATCTCGGGTTGCTCACATCTATTATTCTCAAACCCCAACGGCCATCCGCCACATAGGCGTAATTGCCAGACACGAACACATCGCCTATCCATGGATCGATCGGGTAGATCGGGACATAGTAAGTTCCTACTGCTTGAGGGGTTGATGGAACACTTACATCTATCACCTTCAGAGAGGCATACAGAGGGATAGAAGGGGCGAGATTGTCTATCATTTGATTATGTTCAATACAGGTGACATAAGCGTAATCTCCTCTGACAAATATGTATTTTATCGAGAAATCAAATAATGTGTACGATACCCTATGTGGATTTGAGGGATCGCTAACATCCACTATTTCAAGTCCTCCTCCTACGATATAAGCATAATTACCTTCCACGAATACACGCAATGCACTTTCATAGGTTCGATAGGAACTTATTATCTGTGGGTTATATGGGTCGCTCACATCTATTATTCTCAAACCCCAATGGCCATTAGCCACATAGGCATAATTACCGAGTGCAGCACTGTCATTACTGCTCACGAACACATCATTTGCAGGACAGGCTAAGGAGTGCCCTACTTCCTGCGGATTATATGGATCGCTCACATCTATTATTCTCAGTCCAAAGTCTGCATTTGCAATGTATAACATGTTGTTTAAGTAAAACAGACTTTTAATTGCACCTCCTGTCAATATTGAGCTGATTTTGTGGGGATTAGATGGATCACTCACATCAAATACAAGCACTCCGAAGCCTGAATTAACGAAGACGATATTGTTATCGCCGACTGTTACAGTATGGGAGTGCCCAAAAGGCAATGCACCCACAAATCTGACATTCAGAGAGTCGAAGGATTTGGGCTGTGCATTTATATCGTGTGGCAGTTTGCCCATGCCGTAAGATGCATCCAACATAGGTGATGCCCACACCACCATCGAGATCAAAATGGCGTTTAACATGTCAAACACCTCCTTTTAAGTGGATTCCATAATATGCATTCTGTGTCGTTATATAAAACATGAACTAAGCTTGTGCTAAATTCTATCTGGACATCTCATTCATTACAACACTTTTGGAATGTTAAGATGCTTATAGAGGCGATTGTATTGACTTTTTCAGTCCATGTCCACACTCTAAGAGTGCTTTTGTAACAGGTATAAATGAATGCGATGGGGAAACCTGAGGATACCCCCAGCGTTCAGTGCTCGGGAAGGTTTACCTCTGATTTCCCTCCACTCTGACAATATACTTAATGACATGATTGCCACATTGTTGCTTATCATGGTTTCGTTTGAGCCGTCAGTTGATTCTGTCGGTTCGGCGTGGCTGGATACCGCATTCAGGTATCTCAACATAACGAAGCGCGACCTTGCTTACCCGAGAATATGGAGCGAGGATACCATGTTTCTTCTGGGCATACCGCGCCATCTGCTTCAGAATCCGCTTGAAGTGCCCTACACCACCGATTCCATCGAAAACTCGGTTGTCTCTCTTGCAGATAGACCTGAGAGTTTGCTGATGTATCTCTCAACCATGCTCGACAGTAAGGGTATCTGTGACATAGAGTTCGATGTGGGAGAGGTGACTTTACCGCGTGATCTGCCGCAATCCCTGAGGCCTCAGCTCATTGAGCTTTTGGAGGGGGTGGAGAGGGCGAGGGCTACTGGGGAGATGGCGTTTCGGGACCTGACGGCAGGCGAAATCGACACACTTATGTCCGATGCCATTTACTGGTGGACCGACGAAGACGATACCCTTGATGACACGCTGAGAGGATTGCTCAACAGGGAGATGGGCCTGCCCGCTCCGTTCGCTTATGGCGACACAACGAGCATACAGCCAAAATCGCTCAAAGATATTCTGCGAAAAATCGATGTGGGATACCTGATGTGCGGCGAGATTGAGCTCCTCAAAGCCGTTTCAAACTTTCTGTCCGAAATCCAACCTGTTGATTCCGAATTTCAAATCGAGTTCGACTCAGGTGTTGGCCGGGTCTGCATCGGCGGCACAGGGGAAAACCACTATCACGACTGCGATCTGGTCGTGGATTTCGGTGGGAATGACTTTTACTCAGGCAGATGCGGCGGTGGCGTGTGGAACGGCAGGGTCGGTGCTGGCATCGTCCTTGATTTCGGTGGCGATGATTTCTACAAGGCCGACAGGGTAGTTTCCCTTGGCGCGGGGCTGTTGGGTTACGGCTTACTTATGGATATGGGAGGCAACGATGTCTATACGGCATCGCATGTGTCTATGGGGGCCGGGCTTATAGGTTGTGGCGTCTTGATCGATATGGGAGGCTGCGACAGCTATCAGGGCGGATTTTTTGTTGAGGGAAGCGGAAATTTCGGCGTCGGTGTGCTGGACGACAGGGACGGCGACGACTCGTATCGCGCTTACGATTTCGCTCAGGGAATGGGCGGCGTTGAGGGCATTGGGTTGATTCTGGACGAAGCTGGAAATGATACCTATTACGCTGGCGGTAAATACATTCACCATCCCCTCAGGCCACAGAACTACAGGTCTTTTGCTCAGGGGTTTGCCATAGGCTGGAGACCCGACTTTCCGGGCGGAATTGGGCTTTTGTTCGATCTCCACGGCAACGACAGCTACTATTCCGAGATTTACGGACAGGGCGTGAGTTACTGGCTCTCGTTCGCAGCCCTTGTCGATGACGAAGGAGACGACTCTTACTACGGAATTCAATACATGCAGGGCGCCGGGATTCACCTATCCACCGGCATCCTGATAGATCGAGGTGGTGATGACGCATATTTTTCCAGATACGGGCCGTCTCAGGGAGAAGGGCATGACCTGTCTGTTGGATGGCTGATAGACAGGGCGGGTAACGATAGGTATTTCGTGTCGGACGGGCAGGGGATAGGCCTGACGAATTCAGTCGGATTTTTTATGGATTTCAGGGGCAACGATGTTTATGGAATTGAGAGGTATGGCGAGGGATGGGGCAACATGGCGAGAAACACCCCCGGAATTGGCGTATTCCTTGATCTGGGCGGAGATGATAGGTATCCTGCACATTTGAAAGGTGAAAACGGAAAAATCTGGCTTGGAGGAACATACGGGATAGGGATAGATGCGAAATAATCTGTTTTGGTGATGCGTCAAGCCGTTCCGTGATGACAAATGACATTGGGACGCCGTTCGGCGCCAAATTTGCTTGAAAATGCCCCAAATTCCAGAGTAAGCGGCATTTCCAATTCAAAAATCCACCAGACCTGACTTTCCAATGGATTTTTCGAGGTTAAAAAGTGGGATAGAACAAATCAGGGATAAATACTACTTGTAACGGTAGATTATGCGCCCCCTTGTTAAATCGTAAGGCGAAAGTTCAACTTTGACCCTATCTCCGGGCAGAATTTTTATGTAGTGCATTCTCATTTTGCCAGAAACATGGGCTAAAATAAGCAATCCATTATCTAACTCCACCCTGAACATGGCGTTAGGCAGCACCTCCTTGACGGTGCCTTCCATCTTTATTTTGTCTTCCTTTTTGCTGGAAGAAGGACCTTTAGAATACCTTGGCATAGAACCACCTCCTTTGGAATGTTTTTGATAGCCTGCCACACACGACAGATAAGTTTATCAGGCGGAAATATTACTCTTTTTGCAATCCTTATGCAAGTAACATGTTTGCCATAACCTTGTGTTACGCCATGCTTCTCGCCGTTGCGGAAAATTGGTTAAGGGAATATACTTGAAACTCAGAATTTTCTGTCTCAGGAGGCGAAAAAAACATGCTTAAAGCTTTTATTGAGAAGGTAATCGGCAACAGGAACGAGCGCATTATCAAAAAGCTCTGGCCAATAGTCGAGGAGATCAACGAAATTTATGAGGAATACCATTCGCTGAGCGACGAGGACATCCCCAAAAAGACCGAGGAGTTCATCCAGCGGATAGTTGAAGGCGAGGATCCAGATGACATTCTCCCCGAAGCGTTCGCCCTTGTTAAAGAGGCGGCAAGGCGGCTCGTTGGCAAGAAATGGCTTGTAACAGGTGAGACTTACGAATGGGACATGATACCGTTCGATGTCCAGTTGATCGGCGGCATAGTGCTGCATCAGGGCAAGATAGCGGAGATGGCCACAGGTGAAGGTAAAACGCTCGTCGCCACGATGCCGTTGTATCTCAATGCGATAATAGGGCGTGCCAGAGGGCTTCAGGGCGATAAACGGTTTATCGTCAACGGTGAGCCGAGAGGTATCGCGCATCTCGTCACGGTCAACGACTACCTTGCCCGCCGCGACCGCGAATGGATGGGCCCGCTTTACGAGTCCCTCGGCCTCACGGTTGGAGTAATTCAGTCGGGGATGACGCCCGATGAGCGGATACCAGCTTACAACGCTGACATAACCTATGGGACCAACAACGAGTTCGGCTTTGACTACCTGAGGGACAACATGGTCTATGTCCCTGAGCACAGGGTTCAGCGCGGCCATGTGTATGCGATAATCGACGAGGTCGATTCGATTTTGATCGATGAGGCCAGAACGCCGCTGATCATCTCAGGTCCTGTTGAGCATTCCAATGTCGAGATGTATCGCGAGATGAAGCCGGTCGTTGAGACGCTTGTCAGGCACCAGATCAACCTTGTCAACAGGTGGCTTTTCGAGGCAGAGAAGCTTTTGGCTCAGGGTAAGAACAAGGAAGCCGCCGAAAAGATCGTGCTCGCTAAATACGGACATCCTAAGGCCAAGAGGCTATTTAAACTGCTTCAGGAGCCCGGTCTCATGAAACTTGTGGATCAGGTCGAGATGGAGCTCATGAAAAAAGAGCTCGGCCAAAAAGAGGAGACGAGACTGAAGCAGCTCCAGGAAGAGAACCTGTTTTATGTTGTCGATGAAAAGGCGCATTCAGTTGACCTGACGGAGAAAGGCAGGGAACAGATCAGGAAATACATGAGATATGATGTGTTTGAGCTGCCTGACCTTTCGACCTTAATTCACGAGATAGATCAGAGGACAGACCTCACGCCGACGGAAAAGTTCTTTGAGAAGGAGAAGATTTACCGCGAATATGCTGACAAAAGGGACAAGGTTCATGCGATTAACCAGCTTCTGAAGGCATATTCCCTGTTCCAGAAGGATGTCGATTATGTTGTGATGAACGGTCAGGTCATCATCGTGGACGAGTTCACCGGCAGGTTGATGCCGGGCAGGCGGTGGTCTGACGGGTTGCATGAGGCGGTCGAGGCCAAAGAGGGCGTCAAGATACAGGCTGAGACGCAGACGCTTGCGACTATCACAATTCAAAACTACTTCAGGATGTATGAGAAACTTGCAGGCATGACGGGAACCGCAGCGACGGAGGCGGCCGAGTTCTGGGAGATCTACAAGCTGGATGTCGTGACGATACCGACGAACAAGCCTGTGAGAAGGGTTGATTTCCCTGACATCATCTACAAGACCAAGAAGGAAAAATATGAGGCAGTCATAAACGAGATCGAGAAGTGGCACAAGGTCGGGCGGCCTGTGCTTGTGGGCACCACATCCGTCGAGGTGTCGGAATTGCTCTCGAGGATGCTCAAGCGGCGCCGTATCCCTCACGAGGTGCTCAACGCCAAACATCACGAACGGGAGGCCAAAATCGTCGCCAAGGCTGGCCAGTTCGGCGCTGTCACGATCGCCACGAACATGGCGGGTCGTGGAACCGACATTAAACTCGGTCCGGGCGTCATAAAGGCCTATGAGTATGTGCACGGGCCAAAAGCTGATGAGATCAAAAAGCTCCAAGACGAGGGCAAAAGGGTGCTTGGCATTGTTGAGTCCGAATCCGTGATGCCCCAGATCGAGTGGCTGCTGAGGCAGAGAAAGGTCAAGTTCGAGTCGTTTAACCTGAAGGAGGCACCTGAGCGGTTGGGCGAGCTTAAGACCCATCTCGATGTGAACGGCGCAGTCGCACTTGTCGTCAACATCACCGATCAACAGATATCCGAGATAAAGGACATGGTCGATAAGGTTTACGAGTTCCCTCAGCCCGAATGTGCGATAAGAACGAAGAACCCGAGGCCGGGCATCACATGTCCGATGGATCCCAAGAAATGCATAGAAGAAGGTGTGCCCTGTGGACTTTATGTTATTGGCACGGAAAGACATGAATCCCGAAGGATTGATAACCAGCTGAGGGGCCGTTCCGGAAGGCAGGGCGATCCCGGTGCATCAAAATTTTTCCTGTCGCTCGAAGATGATCTGCTGAGGCTGTTCGGCTCGGACAGGGTGATGGAGATCATGGAGCGCTGGGGCAAATCTGATGAGGGCCCCATAGAGTCCAAACTTGTGACGCGCGCCCTTGAAAATGCTCAGAAACGGGTTGAGATGCAGAACTTCCAGATAAGGAAGAGGCTTCTCGAATACGATGATGTGATGAACCGCCAGCGCGAGGCGATTTACGGACTGAGAAACGAAATCCTTGACGGTAAAAGCGTTAAGGATTTGATACTCGGTCAGTATCTGGACGAGCTCATCGAGGAATTGCTTGCCAAATACGCGCCGAAAGGAAGGCCACCTGAGGAATGGGATTTCGACTCCATGATTGCGGAGCTCTCCATGTTCTTCCTGTCGGACTTCACATTTGTTAAGAACTATCGCAGTCGAGAGGAGATTGCTGAGGCCATAAGGGCTCATGTCACAGAGCTTTATGCCGAGCGCGAGGAGGCATTTGGCGAGGAGAAGATGCGCGAGATCGAGCGCAGGATCCTGCTCATGACGCTCGACACGGCATGGCGAGAGCATCTCTACGCACTGGATCACCTGAAAGAGGGCATTCAGCTGAGGGCTTATGCTCAGAAGGATCCGCTTGTCCAGTACAAACAGGAGAGCTATCAGCTGTTCGATGAGCTCCTGACGAGGATCAGAAACGAGACGCTTCAGCGGTTGTTCAGGATCCGGAAGCCTGAGGTTAAGCTTCCGAAACGGTATGCCTCACGGATGGTCGAGTTTAAACCTGCTGCTCAGAACATCACCGGCAAGGGGCAACAGGGTCAACAGGTGAGGCGTCAGGTCACGCCACCTGCCGGAGTGCCGGTTGGCGTATCAGCGCCGACACAGGGGAGCCAGAGGCCGACGGGCTCGTCGAGAGGTGGCAGACGGCGCTCTCGTGGCCGCCGTCGCAAAAAGTAGTCCCGCGGGGAAATCAGCCCGATGGGTTCTTTAAGGTCTCCTTCAACTTTTCGGCAATGCCTTTGTCAAGAATTAGCACAACCCCAACAGGCTTTCGGCCGAGCGCATCGCCGAGCTCGGCCATACTCCATTTTTGAATGACATCGAGCCCGTAAAATCTGGCGTCACGCAGCCATTTCTCCTTCGTCCTTCTCGACAGATCCGTGGCGAGAATTAGAAGTTTGCCGCGCTTGATGCGCCTCTCGGCGGCGGAACGCCCGGCAACAACCAGCCCGCCCTTCTTCGCTATCCCAATCAGTTTCAAAGCCTTATCGTCCATGTCACTCATAGAGCTCAATCCTTTTCAGTGGTTCGCCATATTTCAATGTCAATTTTGCCATGCCCCAGCCGATTGCCGCACCGACAACGACATCGCTGAGCCAGTGCCGCTTCAGATAAATTCTGGATAGACCGACGCCCACCGCCCACACATAAAGCGGCCATTTCATGCGAGGATGCAACTCACCTATGTAAGTGGCATAGTAAAACGAGATAGCTGCGTGGCCGGAGGGGAAAGAGGAGTTCATGCGGGTGTAATCGTTATCGGGTCTCGGCCGATTTGTGATGTATTTAATGCCCGTGACGAGCAGGCCTGTTGATACGGCTCCGACGACCATCGGTTTTGACTGAGTATGCGCTCTCTCACCTCCGAGAAGCGAGTATGCGAAAGGTATCGATATGACCGCTTCACGCCCTGAGGTAGAGCTTAATGTGCTGAAGAAGATGTCCGCCGCTGGCGATTGAGCCCTCTCAGCAAGGTTGTAAGCGGCGCTGTCACCCCAGAATGTGACTGCCACGAACAGGATGATGTTAATCAAACTGCAACCTCCTTGTTATCTCATCCAGCGTAAGGCCGTCGATTTCAATGATTTTATCGCGCGAAGAATGCCCAGCTTTGATCCTGATGTCGGATTGAGCCACCTTCAGCTTTCGCGCAAGCAGTTTTATGAGTGCTTTGTTGGCTCTGGATTCCTTTGCAGGCTCTTTGACGGCTATCCTGAGCCTGCCGTCATCCATCAATTCGATGAGTTCCTTCCTGGAGGAGGGTTTAACTCTGACCCTAATGGTTGCCATCGGCCTTTGTCATCGGGAGCTGCGGCTCAGGGATGAACCCGGTGGCCTCTGCGATGATGTTGTAGGGGAAAGTCGAAAGCAGACCGTTGTAACGCCTGACGAGCCTGTCATACTCAGTGGAAAGCGAATCGACCTGACCGCTTGCTTCTTTGAGCTCATCGACAAGTATTTTGAGCTGGGGATCGACAAGTGTGTCCATTTGAGCGGACTTGAGATCGAGCAATCGGCTGGCGGTTCGGTGCATAACTCGATATGCCTCGATCATGCGCTTCTTTGATCTGGCCAGCAGAAGGTTTCGCAATGCAAAGCGGGCAGAGTCCGCCGTGATCTTCTCGGTGTCAGTGACGGTCTCCACCTCGCTTATGAGGGAGAGGACTATGTCGCCCTCCCATCTCATGGCCTCCTCGAACGCAGCCCATGTGGTCTCGATCCTGCGGTTGAGATCGCTCAATCTGAAATACCCATAGCTCACGAAAGCCATGAGAATTCCGAAAAGCAGCAGGCCGAGACGCCACCACGGGGCGTGCCTCATTACTCGGCTACCTCCTCAGAGGATTCCGTGTCCTTCGAGAGCTCCTCCTCGACCTCATCAACGAGCTCCTTCAATTTCTTAAGCTTTTCGGACACAGGAAGCTCTCTGAGGCCAAGTTTGTCCTGAGCCTCAACGCCGCTCCATGGGGTGAGAAGTGAGGTCGCCACAACTCCGATCAAAAAGCCAGCCATAAAGCCACCGATTATCAAAGCTGCTTTCTTCGTCCCGTTCATAATTCCAAGCCTCCTTTTAGCAGGTTAAATTTATACCATTTTCAGATAAAATTGTCCACATCAGCTATTCCCTGCCGTTCGGAATGATGTCCTTCCGCCCGATTTTGTATTCCGTGAGCGTTGCAGACAGTTTGCCAAACGGCATCGATGATTCGATGATCAACGGCACGAAAGGCGGCTTTGTGGCTATCCACAAAACCGTTTTGCCCTTGAAAAGCCCCTTCTTCCCCAGTTTTGGCCTGATTTTGAAGGCGCGATATTTGCCCCACCTCAACTTTATCGTTTTGGTCTTCAAAGGTGTTACGGATGCGGAGGATGTTATGCCGTCTATGTGGTATGGAATTTGGAGCGTCTCTCCCATTCTCAATCCTTTCTCGCGCATCGCAAACACCGCAGCCAGCGGGTCGAAGACATAGTGGTCAACAGGGTAACTTTTCCCGTTTGAATATCTCACATAACCGCTTTCGGGCAAATAAGTTATAGCCAGATCGAGGCTGTATTTCCCCTCCCTGATTTTTTTGACATACATGAGGGAATGGGTAAATCCGGTGTCGATGCAGGACACGAACTCATCGTTTATCGAATAGAATTTCGAGAACGATGGAGATGAACGGAGTTTCATCGATATTCGATAAGCGGGCTGGTTCTGACATGTGTCCCTTGACACCGAGATGGTCAGCGTGCCCGCCCGAATGAAGCCGTATCTAACTTCGTATTTGAGAACTTCTCCCGGCAGGATAGATGTCAGCAAAGATGCGATGATAAAAGTTACAATCATGACGCCGCTTATTTTAATGAGAACGGGATGATACATCAAAAAGAGCGGGGCTATCCAACTTTGCGCAATCGAGCTCCAAACATAAAGTCGCAGTCATGCGTTACGCCATCGACAAAGAGATAGCCGTCCTGAGTGTATTCGGGCGGCACATAGTCCTGAGCCGGTTCAAGTCGGAATTCTGGATGCTCACGCAGGAGGTTCTCGATCTGAAGCTGGTTCTCTGTCGGTTCGATCGTGCATGTGGAATAGACGATGATGCCTCCGATCCTGGTGTTGGCGGCAGCGTTTTCGAGTATCGCTTTCTGAATTTTTGCGAGCTCAGATATGCGGTCGGGTCGCATGCGCCATCTCAATTCCGGCCTCCGCCTCAGTGTGCCAAGTCCTGAGCATGGCACATCGGTCAGCACGCCATCGGCCTTGCGGTCGAACATTATCGAGCTGCCATCGCCGATCACCACCTCAATCGAATCTATGCCGAGCCTTTCGATGACCTTTTTCATCTCGAGGGCGCGGGAACGGTGCAGTTCTACGGCTTTGATATGCCCTTCATCGCCCATAAGCGCTGCGATGTGCGTTATTTTGCCGCCGGGCGCAGCCGCAAGGTCGTAAACAGTCCAGCCGGGTTTAGGCGACATCAGGTGCGCAATCATCTGACTTGACCTGTCCTGAACATAGTAAAAGCTTTCGGGTAGGCCGATCAGTTGAGGTGCGCGCGCAACCTTGATGGCTTCAGGCGGAAAATCCACCTTCTCAAAGCCTATCCCCTTAACCTCAAGCGAGTTGATAACGGCACCAACAGTGGTTTTGAGGGTGTTAACTCGAATGTAGATGGGCGCAGGCGTGTTGTTATGCTGCATGATTTGGATGGCGCGCTCCTCGCCCCACAGCTCAGACCATCTCCTGTAAAGCCATTCTGGATGGGAATGCAAAATCCATGGTTCTTTCGGGACAGGTTTCTCGTCAGCTATCCGCCTGAGGACGGCGTTCACAAGTGAGGCTGTCCCGCGATGGCCGAACTTTCTGGCAAGTTTGACGCCCTCGGAGACTGCGGCATAGTGCGGAATCCGCATGAACAGAATTTGATAGGCCGAGAGGCGGAGGATGTTCCTGATGGGAGGCGTCAGGTCTTCAAGGCGGTGTTTTTTCAGGTAGCGCTGAATTGTCCAGTCCAGCCTGAGTTTCATTTTGATGGTGCCGTAAACGAGTTCCGTCAGCAGTTTCTGGTCGCGGGGATCTTCTATCTCGAACAAATTGGGAACGAGGAGTTTATTTGCCCATCTGCCCTCCTCGAGGGAGGCCATTATGATCTTGAGGGCGATCTTTCTGGCGCGCGTGACATGCATCCGGTTAGTTACCTGATGTGTCTGCGGGCGGTTTCGTCCCGACCGTGTCTTGTTTCAGGATGGACGGCATCGATGTCGTCGTATCTTTCGCGCTTGTCCCTGTTGTGTCACCAGCATGAGAGGTGTCGGGCCTGGTTGATATGCCTTTAGCATCTGGGACAGTCCCCGTTGTGTCGGATGTGGTGATGGTTGTTGAGTCCGCTTGAGACGATGGGGTTGTCGCTCCCGTATCGGATGCAACGCTGGATGGCTTGACCTTCTCGGGCAACGGCTCAACACGAATTGTATCCGCGTAAGTGCTCAGTGCATCGCCGAATATGCGCTCCGCTTCTTCAGCGTAAATCGTTCCGGGATACCAGTTCAGCAGTTTGGCGTAGGCGTTGGCCGCCGCAAGCGTGTCATGTGTCATGTTAAGCCTCAGATAGACAAGCGCATACAGAGCTTTGGCGCCTATGTAATCGCCGGCCTGCTCTCTGGCAAGGCGCATGTAGATGGATTCGGCTGCTGCGGGCTTCCTTAGATCGAACATGTAGGTCTCCGCAAGCGTCAGGAGCGAGGACGCGGATGTATCGCTGGCACTCGTGTCGCTTCCGATCTGCCTGACGGTTGTCAGCGCATGATACAACCTGTTTGCCTCGCCCTTGTAAGGGCTCTGTCCCCTCAAAGACGCCGTCCGTCTGTATTGCTGGATCGCCAGTTCGGTGCTGTCCTGAGCCTCGTATATCTTTGCAAGATTAAAACTTGCCTCGATCTGAGCCGGCGAGATGGTGCGTAGGGAATCGACCACATATTGATAAGCCAGCTTCGCCGATGTCGTGTCACCTTTCGCTTCGTAAGCCATTCCCATCAGCAATTTCGCATAAGGCTTGAGAGTGTCACTGCTCAAAAATTCCATTTTCTCGAGGAGCGTGATCGTGGAGTCATACTGACCTGAGAGGTAGTAAAGGCGGGCAAGCTTGTAGTTGAGCTCGTTTAACTCCTGATCCGTGAGCGATTTACTACGCTGGTATTTTTTCAAATACTGCCTCGCCTTTTCGTAATTCCCTTCAGCTTCGTATGCCTCGGAGAGATAGCGGTAGATCTCAGGCCTGTATTTTGAACGGCGATATTTGCTCAGGAAGTCAAGTGCGGATTCGATGGCCTTGTCGTATTGGCCCTCCTCGAAATACGCCCTGATCATGGTCAGCTCTACATCTTCCGACGGCGGCAGCTGGCGCAGCTCCTGCCTTGCGAGGTCGTAGTCCCCGTTTTGCATGTAAATCCTTGCAAGCCAGATTCGTGCCTTGTCAGCGTATGGGCTTTGAGGAAAGTACCTCAAAAGCTCTTCAAATTTGCGCCGCGCGCGCCTGTATTCCTTGAGCCTGAAGTAAGAGACTCCCATCAGGTAGATTGCGTCATCGACATATTTCGAGTCCGGATAGAGCTCAATCACTTTCGAGCTTTTCTCGATCACCTTCTGGTAGTAAGTGTTTGCGGCTGAGGTGAGTTTGTTGTGGCTCTCGTATTCCTTCTCTGCCTGAGCGAAATACTGCCTGGCGTTGTAAAAAGTGTTAAAGTAAGCGCATCCAGAGAAGAGAGTTACAAAAATAAAGACCATCCAGATTGTGACTATTTTCCATTTTTCAGTCATTTTCTCCACCTGTTTAGTTTATGGAATGCAGCAGATTATTGTTTTGTTTAGACCGAACTGTGTCAACGAAAGCCGACGGGGTCAATGGATAATTCGTAAATGGGAGAAGGTAATCATATGCTAAGTAATGTAGTATCATTCAATTTTCTTAAAATTTTGTGTTCTTCCTCTGTTTCCCTCCATTCACCGAGTATTTGTTCAATTTTTCCTTTTAGTTTTTTCCGAGGTCATGTCCTCTGGTTCACTACAATTAACTTTTTAGGGTGAATCTCCTTTAGATTTCCTATAGTTTCCTGTACTAGATAGCTTGAGCGGTGTTCAGGATCGTCTCCCACTTTCCCCCTGAAAATTTAATTTCATTAATCCACACTGTAACAACTTGTTATAAATCGAGGATGTGTTATATCGATTCCCCTAAAAATCCTAAAAATAAAAAGAGGGCGGAAGAACCGCCCCCTTTTGTTTTCTCCGCTTTTGCTTTTGTTATGCCCTCTCTACATGCACAGCCTTGGGCCCTTTCTCGGACTCTATCAGCTCGAATTTCACCCTCTCGCCTTCCTGCAGGGTTCTGTAACCCTCTCCGGCTATATCCGAGAAATGCACGAACACATCACCAGTTCCATCTTCGGCCTCGATGAAGCCGTAGCCTTTCTTAGGGTCGAACCATTTGACCCTACCGTACTTTTGCACTGCCATTACTAATGACCTCCATGTTTGTTAATGAACCATATAAGATTGTGGGGGCAATTGTAAATCAATAGGACGAACAAAGTCAACAAAATCAAGCGCCTTGATGAGCACGCTTGATTTAACTTATTGATGACCACGCAGTTGTCTCTTTCAATCTTCGTGTTAGACTCCATGAGATTGTCCTGCTCCAATTATTTCGATATGGGCAAATGCTTGATGGGCTCAATGTTACGCATGGGGGATTTTACGAGGACAGGACAGGATTACGGCTCAATCGCCGTCCGAGTCATCTTCGGAATAGAGATTTTCTATTTCTACCTCGGCCTCCCTCAGCATTTCGCTTAATTCCTCGACTAATTTCGTCCCTTCTTTGAACAGGGAAACGGCCTTTTCGAGGTCGAGGCCGCCCTTTTCAAGCTCCTCGACTATGGCTTCAAGCCGTGCCATTTTGGCTTCAAATGTTGTCTTCTTGCTTTTCCTTCTCGGACTCAATTTCCAGAACCTCCATTTTTACTCTGCCATCCTTCATAAGGGCAAAGATTTCCTGTCCGGGACGAAGTTTTACGGTTGAATCCAGCATCTTTCCATCGCTCGAAAGGAGCAAAGCGAACCCTCTATCCAGAACTGCAAGCGGGTTGAGGGCTGCAAGCTGCATTTTGAGGGCGGATACCTGCATTTTCTTGCCTTCGATGGCCGAGATCATGGCGAGGTGGAGGCGTTTTTTCAGCTTTTTGAGTTTCTCCTTCGATAGGACAATCCTTCGGCGCGGGTCGAGAGTCTCGAGTATCCTTGCTGTGGAGGACAACCGCTGCGATTTCCACGAGATGATGTTGCGCATAGCGTTGACGAGCCTGAACTTGAGGAGTTGGACTGCGTCCCTCGCTGCAAATTTGCCGGCAGCAAGCAGTTCCGCGGCAGCTGTCGGAGTGTAAAGGTGCAGATCCGATGCAAGGTCTGATAGGGTGATGTCCACAGAATGGCCGACAGCGGATATGACCGGTATCGGGGACTCAGCAATTGCCCGCACGACGACCTCCTCGTTGAAGGCCGATAGGTCTTCTTTTGAGCCGCCGCCGCGCGTCACAACGATGACATCGATGCCCTTCAATCTGCCCAATTTCCTGATAGCGCGAGCGATCTTCGACGGTGCATCCTCGCCCTGCACCTGAACAGGGGCAAAAATGACCTTAAATCCGCCTGCCTTTCTCAAAGTTTTGATGAAATCGCGCAGTGCCGCGCTGACAGGTGAGGTCACAAGCCCTATTACGCTCACCGGTGACGGAATTCTTCGCTTCCTCCGCTCGTCGAACACCCCTTCGCTGGCGAGTTTTCTTTTCAGGTCTTCGTATCTGGCTGCGATGACGCCGGTCCCCCATGGCACCACTATCTCCACGATCTGTTGATACACGCCAGAACGCGCGTATATGTCGATTCTTCCGAAACTCCTTATTTTCATGCCTTCCCGGAGGTTCAGACGGGCGAACCCTTTGGCCCAGTAGGCAAATATGACGCACCTCAGACTGGATTCTCCGTCCGTCAGGACAAAGTGGGCGTGGCCTGAGT
>JALVZN010000013.1 GCA_027037615.1 Caldifarciminota bacterium
CACAACGACCAGAAAATTGTCCAATCTGCCGTATTTTATGTTGTTGGTGACCAATGATTAACACGATTTTATTCCTCATAGCATCGCTCAGCGTGGTGATAACACCATCCACGATTATCGTTGATCCGGGAGAAGATGTCGAAGTGCAGGTCAGGCTTGTCGATGATCGCGGACGCCCGGTGAGCGGATACGATTACGACCTCTCAGTCATCCCGTTTAACATCGCGAGGGTTAAAGACAACAGGGTCATCGGATTGCAGCCCGGAGTGGGTGTCCTCGTGGCAACTGTGAGATACAAAGGGAATGTTTACACGGAATACGGCGTTGTCTCTGTTGGCCGTTTGAGGCGGTTGCGGGTCGTCGTCAAGCCACGCCGTGCCGATGTGGCTCCGGGCGATACCGTCAGGTTTCGCGCTTTCGTCAGGTTGCCGCGCAGGAGGATGCTGGTCAAACCTGATGCCGTCGATTGGGTAGTCCTCCCGTCATCCATCGGCTCCGTGCGTCAGGATGGCCTTTTCACGGCCGGCAATCAGAAAGGGCTCGGAAGGGTCGTGGCAGTGGCAGAATTGAATGGCGTCAAGGGCATCGGGTCGGCAGGCATTCTGGTCGGTGACCTCAAAGACAACATCTACCGCGTCCATCTGACCCCTCGTTTCGCCAAAATTGAGAGCGGTGATACCCTGACTTTCGATTACAGGGTAGAAAACCCGAATGGGAGGCACCTCAAAATCAAATGGTTCGTGGATCCGCCGTTTGTCGGGCATTTCGAGGGCAACAGGTTTATCCCTGATGTGGAGCGCGGCAGAGGAGCCGTGTTGCTGTGGGTCGAGGACGCAGAAGGCAAGTTTGGAATATCGCGAGGCGTCGTCCTCATCGGCCGTCCGAGGAGGAGTCCTCCGCGGATGATGCGCCGCCGTCCTTAATTAGCGACTTAATCTTTATCCCGTTGATGCAGACGTGTTTATAAGGGCAGGAATTACAGTATATTGTATTGGATCTGTCGGCCACGATCGGCACATCCATGTCAAACATCTCCGAGATTATGAATTTCAACGCCGGGATGAGGTATTTTTCCATGTTGTGTCGCCGTTCTTCGCCTTCGATCTTCCCGAAAAGCGAAACAAATTCGGCCTTTTTGACCGAGTAAAGCCCGGCATCCATTACATCCCAATCGAGAGCATCATTCCCAATTCGGCAAACTCTGACCACCGTTCCACTGGCGCCCCCTCGATTTCCCTGCCTGAAAAGGTAGAGGTATAGCGGGAGCTGAACGGATTTCATGTGACGCTTGATTTTTTCACGGCTCAAGCCCTTCTCATACACCTCTGACAGTTTTTTAATCGACGGTTTCTCGATTTCGCCCGTCTTGTAGTCGATAATCCGAACCGTCTGGTGCTGAGTATCGCAATCGATCCTGTCCATGATGCCCTTCAATGTGACGGTAAGGCCCTCTCTGACCTCCATTTTCCCCTCGTAAGTTTTCTCTATGCCCATCAACCTGAATACGCCTGACGGGGTGACCTTTAAACGCTCAACCTCTAACAATTTTTTCAATCGCAACCTGATGAGCTCTTTCAGGATAATCGTTTCGCCCCGCTGCTCTGGAAACTTTTTGCTGAAATGGAGTTCGATGAGTTCATCAAGCCTCGGTTCTATTTCCGGCCTGTCCCAATCGATTATGTCCTCCGACATGAACATCTCGGAATAAAGGTCAGCGAGTATGTTGTGAATCAATAGCCCGATGTCAGGGGCTTCTATATTCGGAGCAATTTTTCCCGTCTCCCTCAGCCCTAAGATGTATTTGAAATAAAATCGCAATGGGCATCTCATGTAGGTATCTATGGATGTGGAAGATAACGGGCGAGACATGAGCGCATTGAGGTATTCATCGTCTTTATCCAATTCGGGGACATCGTTTTCGATATTTTTCAGCATGAATGTGCGGGGAGCTATGGGTTGGATCGCTCCGAGATGGCCGGCCTTGAGCTCTTCTTCCCATATCAATTCTTCGATGAACCTGCTCCTGAGCATGTCCTCTCGATTTTGGTAAAGGATATGCGCCTCAGCTGCGCCCTTGATCAACCTGAAAAAGTTGTATCTGTAAACCTCCTCCTGCTGAAGGTAATCCGGGAGGCCGAGGTAATGCCTGACTTCGAGAGGCAACAGGGCGTCTTCCTTTTCGATGGACGGAACAACTCCCTCGTTCACATCTAAAATTATGACCTTGCGGAAATTTAAGGCCCTTGTTTCGAGAAGTCCGAGTATCTGGAGGCCGGAAAGTGGCGTGCCTTCAAACGGTATTCTTATTCTGGAAAACCTGTTGATGAGAAAGGAAAAGATGGTGTTGCTGTCCATCTTTTCGTCGATAAGGAGCGAGTTTTCAAGGGAATCCAGCTCCTCCTGCAAAGCGCTGATGAACTCACCCGCAAGAGGGTAAGAGATGAGAGGAGCCGACTCCATAAGGATCTCAATCACTGACCGCAAAGCGTTTACTGCATTTCCGACGGTGGACACCGTCTCAAAATTCCTCATCATGGTATCGTGGATGTTATGGATCACCTGCACGAGCTCATCAACGATGTCCTCATATCCCGCGTCCATAACCGATTTTTTGACTTTGCCCATAAACTTTTCCGATTCTATCTCGTCCAACGATACGAACTTGATGCGTTGCTGTATGAGTGCGTCCTGTATGGTGTGCAGTGCTATTCTCACAGGTGTCGCATCGTCGCTGGCTTCAGAGTTTTTGACATCGAGCCTGATGTTTTTGATATACGGGTGCAACATGAGATTGAGATAGTCCTTCACATGGTAAGCGCCGGCCTCGTTCCTCGTCTCCTGAGCTTTAAAAATGAGTTTCAGAAGCGCGAAAATGGGCGTCCTTTTGAACGGGTAGCCCATGGAGATGTTGAATTCGACATCCAGAGGCGCGATCGCTTCATGGATCACGGGCATGAGTGCGCCTTCGGATGGCAGCACAACGGCGATCTCCTCAGGTTGAGGCGTGTTTGATGTGACCATGGACGATAGGATCGAAGCAACGGTGCTCGCTTCGGAATGCATGTCAAAGGCTTCATACAGTTTCAATTCCGTCGGAGGTGCGTTCGTTTTGACCCGTATCACATCCTCACCGTAGAGCCTTCGGATCTCTTCAAAAGGCTGCCAGTTCAGGGAATCCGCCTGCCATACGAGTGTGGCAAGCCGATCTTTGAGAAGGGTCAGGAGCACCTGTTTGACAGCCTCCCTCATGGCGAAATGCCCTGCAAACACGATTAGGTCAAACTTTTGCTCAAGTTTGGGCAGCAGTTCGTCGATGGAGCTGGCCACCTGCCTGAAGATCAGCCCGTCCGTCGTCTCGCCATACCTCTCCAGCTCCAGCTTAAGGAGCGATTTCAGCTCGACGATCCGTTTCCAGACCAGTTCGAGGTATTGAGGGCTTTTCTCCGAGAGCAAGGAGCTGACGGAGTGCAACCTATCATCGGTTATGAGCTCCATGTCCAGTTCGTCGAAAAGGGCGGCAAATTGCAGTCCCCAGAAGAAAAATCTGTCGAAATCGGCCTTTTCATCGGACAGATAGCCGTTCTCGAGAGCCAGCCTGTAAATTAACCATGCCTCATCGATCGAGGATATGGTTCTGGCCTCGCCGCCGTTCAGTTCGTGCAGGAAATGGACGAAATCAACGGTCTGGAAGATGGCGGGAGGCACAAAACTTTTTCTGAGCCTTCTGGAAAGCGCCCTCTTCAGGAAAAACCCGGGCCTTTTGCCGGGGAAAACAACAGCAATTCTTGAGAAATCGTTTCCACCGTGTGCGATGTTTTCGGCCAGCCATTCGACGAGGTTCACCCGAAACGGCAGGAGGAGAATTTTACCTTTTTGAATCATGGCGGTTTATGATAGACCACACATCCAAAAACACGCAAGAGGCGCGGAAACTGGAGCTAATTCTTGTCGTTATCGCCATTTTGGGATGCAGTGCCCTCCGTCACTCCTTTATGCAATATCCCGAATTTGCCTACGGTAAGGACTATGGGCGATTTTACCTTGCTCCCCGGTTCGTAACAGATTGGAGGATTTGATATGAGGGAATATTCGCCCCTGTATTCGTATCCTGTAAGAGGTTCGATTGCCCCCTGAACTTCCTCATTAGAAGCAGGGGTCAGGGTTTGAATTTCTTCGTTAGAAACATGTTTTGAGTCATCTTTGGAAGGCAATTTCCATTCAGCTGCAAGTGCGTGTGCCGTGATGTGTTGACCCTCATTAAATTTGAGTGAAACCTTACCGTTTTCGTCAGAGATCTCCATATCACCGATAGCCTTTTCCCCATTCGTAGGTTCCAGCTTCTCGTATTTAACTCTACCCCAGCCATAGCCTTTTTCACCACCAAGCTGGAGATTATTCATCGCTTCTTCCAAAACCTCGATAAATTTCCTCTGGCACGAGGGTGTTAATTGATCTTTGTTAATTTCCAGAAAACCATGCAAATCCGCATCAACGACACCTGCATTTATCCACAAATCTCCAACAAGATACACCTTTCGATTATCGCGTGTTGTAGGGGCAATAAATTCTGACTCATGGAGTTGCCCTTCCTCGGTTGCTTTTCTATCGATCTCGATGGGCTGTCCCATGTAGCCGAATTTGAACAGGTAGTCAAAGTCATCGTGCTCCCATGGAAAGTAAGGGTTCTGCCCGTCCAATGATGGCCAGAGGTAACCGAAGCGAAGGTGCTGATGGAAAAATTCGCCAATTTTTTTATAAAAATCCGAGTTGCCGTCAAAATAATCCCTTGTAATTCGTGCAGTCAATGCACCCCAAAGGGTCCTGCCAGGGACATATTCACGGGTCTCCATCAGGTTGCGATACTTCCGCTTGCCGATGTGAAGGGGTGACAGGAGCCTCAAGATGACTCGATAGTGCTTAAAACTCATCCTTTTCCCTCCTGTGTAGAACCAGAAGGGCTATAAGCTTTTGCATGAAACCTCAGGTAGATTAAGACTTTTTCCCAAAGAGC
>JALVZN010000014.1:0-1887 GCA_027037615.1 Caldifarciminota bacterium
CATCCCAATCGACGCTTACATCGCAATCGGATGCCTTTTCAAAAGGAACGACCTGCACACGCTTTACTCAAATTTCCCCGATCCATGGCCGAGAAAACGGCACGCCAAAAGGCGGCTGTTCACGCAGGAGTTCGCCTTCATTCTTGCGGACAGGATTCATCCCGATGGCAGGGCAATTCTGGCAACCGATAGCCCTGAATTTCGCGATTTCGCACTCGAAAACATGCTGAAAGATGGCTACTTCGCATCGGAATTCAAAAACGGATACCTGAAAGGGCTGCCCGACGGCTATCCCCGAACAAAATACGCAGAAAAATGGCTGGCAGAAGGCAAAGAGCTATACTTTTTGAGCTTTAAGCTCGTTCGTAGGCCGGAGAGGCCATTTGTGTGCCCGATAAAAAGGAGCATCATCATGCCACATGTCATCCTGAAACCCGTTGAAAACGGCAAAGACTTCGTGACCACATTCCAGCCCTTTGATTTGCGGGATGGAGAGATTTTCGTCAGGTATGTGCGAGCATTTCTATCGCACGACATGAAGACGGCAATGGTCGAGGCCTATGTTGGCGACTGGCGGCTCGTTCAAAGGATATTGATTGCGATAAAGTTCCGCCGTGAAGAAACACTTGTGAAGCTCGACCACATCAACCATCCCGTTGTGACAGAAGGTGTTAAACTCGCCGTAAAACGCATCGCTATGTGGATTGCGGAAGAGTTTGATGTGGAACCGATAGCGGTCAAGGCCTGATCCCACCTGCACAGTATTTGATTAAGTGGCAATTAGTCAACATAATTTGACCGATGAAATACGAACCGCTTGTTAGCCTCGAAAATGTTAATTTTGAATATGTTGAGGGGAATCCCGTCCTTAGCAACATCAATCTGGAGATCAAGGAGGGCGAGAAGATCCTCATCGTCGGGCCTTCCGGATGCGGGAAGTCTACGCTCGGCCTGATCATTGCGGCACTTATCCCCGAACATGTTTACGGGAAATTTGCAGGAGGAGCTTACTATCGGCCTGACATAGCACAAAAGGTCGGAATCGTGTTTCAGGACCCCGAATCGCAATTTGTGACATTTCGCGTTATCGATGAGGTTGCGTTCGGCCCCGAAAACCTTGGGTTTAAGCCATCGAAGATCATGAAGGTCGTCAGGAAGTCGCTCGAATTCGTCAACATGCTCCACAAAAAATACGACCTGATCTCAGAACTTTCGGGCGGTGAGAAACAGAGGATTGCGCTCGCATCGGTTGTGGCGATGGAACCTGAGCTCGTTATCCTCGACGAACCAACTGCTATGCTCGACCCGGCCGCAACGGAACATTTCCTGTCATACATCCCAAAACTCAACTCCAAAGGGCTCGTGATAATCGAACACAAGATCGACAGCCTCCTCGAAGCCATAGATCGTGTCATAGCGATGTCTCCGAACGGCACAATCGCCTTTTCGGGCACCGTCTCCGAGGTGTTCGTGGGACATTTTGACGAACTCATAGCCAATGGAACAAGCGTCCCACGGGTCATTTTGATACTCAAGGAGTTTGAGAAGCGGGGACTTCTGGAACTGGCCTCGTCCCAATTCATACCGTCGCCGCGAAGCATCATCAGGAAACTGGTAACGACTGGAATAGCCGACAAAATAGCTCGCATTGAATGGAATTTCGAGGTTCAAAAGAGGAGCAGCGACAACGACATCATCCTAAGGGCGAAAAACCTCGTATATACATACCCCAACGGCATGCGCGCGGTCAACAACGCATCCATCGAGATCAAGGAAGGCGAGATTGTGGCAGTGGTCGGCAGGAACGGGTCGGGCAAAACCACGCTCATGGATCTGATAGCCGGCATCAAAACTCCTGACAACGGTGAGATCGAGTTCCTCGACAAA
>JALVZN010000014.1:1897-15584 GCA_027037615.1 Caldifarciminota bacterium
CCGAATTTTTCTCGATGGTGGGCTATGTGTTTCAAAATCCCGAACATCAATTTGTGATGCCGACCGTTTTCGACGAGATAGCCTTTGAGTTCAGAAAGCTCGGCCTATCGGAAAAAGAGGTCAGGTATCGGACGATGGAGCTCCTTGAAAGGCTCCTGCTTGCGGACAAAGCGCACAAAAACCCGTTCAGGCTAAGTCAGGGCGAAAAGAGGCGGCTATCGCTTGGAACGGCGCTCGTGGGCAACCGCAAACTCCTGATACTGGATGAACCCACATTCGGGCAGGACAGGCGGGCTGCGTTGAACCTCATCCAGCTCGGCAAGGAGCTCAGCACTCAGGGCACTGCGATGCTGATCGTGACGCACGATGTGGATGTCGCATTCGAGGAATGCAACAGGATCGTCGTCATGTCCATGGGCGAGATCATCTGGGACGGCATGCCGCACGAACTCGTAAACAAAGACGACATAATGAGTTTAAGCGGATTGAGACTGCCAACCGTGGCAAAGGTGTCAAAAGAGATTTCACAGATCGTTCATGGTTTCCCCATGCTGATTAACCTGTCTCAGTGGAGGCAGGTTGCAGCAAAACTTCAGGAGATGGAGGTGGGGAATTGATTGAGATGGAAGAGGGGAAGAAAAAGGGCAAAGACGAGGAAGAAAAGCTTGTTGAAGATGAGCTCCTCTCCCTTGATGCTGAGCTTGCTGGTATGCCTGAGGTCGGGGTGGTCACGCTCAAATGCCCCGTCGATGGCTGCGACTACACGGAATTCGTCCCGGAATACGACCCCATGAATGTGCCCGTGTGTCCACATCACGGGGTAAAACTAAAACTGGTGAAGAGCAATGGGTGATCTCTGGAAGCAACTCACAAAATCACTGAGCCCTCAGTGGCTCCTGTTCTCATTTATGCCCGCCTTCGCCTTCTGGTTCCTCGCACTTGGCGGATGGGCTGTGCACGAACACAAACTGCGCCAACTAATCCAGAAGCCCGGAGTGTTTGAAAGCGTCATATTCCTTGTGCTCGTGGTTCTATCTGCGTGGATCTTGTCCATGCTGTCAAAAAACATCGTCATGTTCTTTGAAGGTTATCTTCTGCCGTCACGGCTGAGAAAGAAATTCCTTGCGCGCGAGATCAGGAAATGGGAGACGATGAGAAAGAGATGGACAGCTCTCGTTCGGGAATTGAAGAACAAAAGCCGCAGGGATGCCGATTACATCGATAAGCTCAACCAGTTCAGGATGATAGACTCGATACTCGTTTACAATTTCCCGTCCAGAAGGGAGAACATCATGCCGACGGACATCGGGAACATCCTGAAGGCCTCCGAGGAATACCCTCGTCTGAGGTATGGCATCGATCCCATTGTGCTGTGGGAACATCTCTATTCGCAGCTGCCGCCTGAGATGAAGGGCTCGATAGACACGGCTTTTAACGAAATGGCGCTCATGCTGACATCCTCGCTGCTGTCTTTCCTGCTCGCCGTTGAATGGTTTGCACTCGCTGCGCTCAGAGCGGTGACGACAGGCGACATGGTGAAATGGCTCCTCGCATTCCTGTTTCTGTTCATGTTCCTGCTGTTCAGCATAGACTTCTACAAAATTTCGGTCATCGCAGCGCTCAAGTTCTCAAAGCTCATAAGGGCATCCTTCGACCTCTATCGCGATAAGCTGGCAAAGGAGTTGGGTTACGAGCTGCCGAAATCGTTGAGCAAAGAGCTCAAATTCTGGAGGGCGATAACGCTCTTCTTCTATCGAGGAATCCCGCCTGAGGGCATAAAATAAGCGCCTATGAAAAGGACAGGCGAAAAAAGCATCCTCGACCCGGAAATCGCATTGAGGATAAAACGGCTCGACCTCAGGGCTAAGCTTGTGGTGGAAGGGTTCATGGTGGGATACCACAGAAGTCCATATCACGGCTTTTCAGTGGAATTTGCGGAGCACAGGGCATACACCCCGGGCGACGACATCCGATGGCTCGACTGGCGCGTCCTCGCCCGAACAGAGAGGCTTTACATCCGAAAGTTCGAGGAAGAGACCAACCTGCGAGCCTACATCGTAATCGACACATCCGGGTCGATGGGATTTGAAAACAAATTGGACTACGCCGTCACTCTCGCATCCGCTTTCGCTTACATTCTTCATTTTCAGCGTGATGCGTTCGGGCTCATAACCTTTTCAGAAGGCATAAACCTGTTCTTGCCGCCACATTCCACGACACTTCACAGGCGGAGGTTTTTGTCAATGCTCCAGTCCATTCAGGCAGGCGGCAAAACTGACACGAAACTAATCTTCAACAAGCTTGCGGAGAACATGAAAAAGAAGGGGCTTATCCTGTTCCTGTCGGATTTCTACGGCGACACATTGGGGTTCATCAGGGGCCTGAAGATACTGCGGCGGATGGGCAACGAGGTCATAGCCTTTCAGATTGTAGCGCCATCGGAGATCGACCTGAGCGGGAAATCGGCGATATTCGAGGACATGGAAACAGGCGAGAGGCTGCAATTCGACCCGCAAACCATGAAAAAAACCTACCGAGAAATACTGGACTCCTACATCCAGGAGGTCAAAACCTCGCTCAGGGCGGGACTTGTGGAATACGAGCTCATGACAACGGACACGCCGTTTGACATAGCGCTTATGAAATTCCTCAAAAAGCGGGAGAAGATCAGATGAACTTCTCGAACCCGACAGCCCTGTATTTCCTGCCCCTGGCGCTCATACCGCTCTTGATCCACCTCCTCGGCAAAAGGACGAGGCGCAGGGTAAAATTCCCATGGATTGAATTGCTCAGAAAGGCATCAACAGAGGGCAGAAGGCGAAGGACGCCTTTCGAGATCATCCTGCTAATTCTCAGGACGCTGCTGCTCCTACTTTTGATACTCGCCTTCGCAAATCCCGTTCACATAGGGAACCTCAGGGGCATAAAAACCCTGTGGGTGGACATATCGCACAGTATGAGCCCTTACATACAGGATGAGGGCAAATTCATCAGAAACATCAAAGAGATGATACCCGATGTCGATGTTAAGTTCTTTGCAGACCGCCAGATAGATGTCAATTCGCCCGAAAAGACATACTTTTCGTCATCTCTGAAGCCGTTGAGCGGCAATTCGGTGATCTTTACGGATCTGCAGAGGAATATGCTGGAAGGCGCTCACATAAAGGGTCACACCGTGATATTCGTCCCGCAAAGGAGGGTCGCCAACAGAGGGATCGTCGAATTCGAGACGGATGTCCCATTTGCCACAACTGACATGCCCGTGCCGTTCTCCATAAAAGTCGAGAATTACTCAGCCGAGCCGTGGAGCGGTAAGGTGGAACTCAAAAACAACGGTGCGATCGTCAGGGGATGGGAGACCTATCTCAAACCGTGGGAAAGCGTAACATACAGGGACACGATCACCATCAACGGCGGCGAACTTGAGGCCTCGCTGCTGCCCGGCGACGAGCTTGACGGCGACGACAGGCGTTTTGCGTTCGTCCCACTGCTCTCCAGCGTGAAAGTGGTCATGAACAGGCAGAACAGGTATCTTTCGGCGGCTCTGAGACCTGTGGGCATAGAATCGCCGTTTGAGCTATCGGTAGTCACAGGCAAAATGGACTATCCAACCGCCGCAGGTGCAGATGTCGTGTTCTTAACCTCGCCGTTTTCGATAAGCGAGCTTAACCTCGCAAAGGTGGCCGCATCTTCAGGCAAAGGCGTGGTGCTGTTCGTGGGCGATTCATCGTCCGCCAAGCTCATCAGAAAGCAATTGGGACTTAACATCCACAAAATAGGCGTTTCGAGCATCGGGGACTATGTGTTTTACAACCTCTGGTCGATAGCGGATGGAGTGCCGCTTCTGAAAGACGACAGGGGCAACCCCATCGCCACCTACGCAAACAACATCATCGTGTGCGGATTTTCGCCCGATCCTTCCAGCACCGATTTCATCTACTCGCCGGATTTCCCGCCCTTCGTGAACCGTATAGCCCTGACATCGCTGCACAGGACAACCGTCTATTATGTCCATCCCGACACCCTGTTGACGGTGCCGTCCTACACAACTTCGCTGCTCACCCTCAAGCTGCCAAACGGCAAGGAGCTGGCCGTAACACCTTTCATGGGCAAAGGCGGCTATTTCGTCAGGATAGGGCCGTTCAAAACAGTGGGCATCTACAATCTGGTCAACCAGAAAGACGAGGTCATTGCGGTGATAGTGGTGAATCTCGACCCGAAGGAATCGGATGTGCGACCGGCTAACGCCCAGGATCTAAAGGCAACTTTTGAGAGCTATGAGGTCATAAAATCTCTGGAAGGCAAAGGCGTTTCGATGAAGGGGAAGCTTTTATGGGCTGCCCTGCTCATCTTCCTGCTTGAGGTGCTAACCATACTCATCATGAGGATCAAAAATGTCTGATCTTTTTAGCAAGCTCTTCGCCAAGAACGAGCTCAATCCTGTCGATCATGGCTTTTGTATGCGTTCCTTTCCAGTAAATCCTGTGGCATTTCGGACATATTGAGAACTCATCGTGGGTTATGTAAACGAAATAAGGGACTTTCAACTTAACATCTTCCTTGTTTTTGACCTTTTCGAGCTCCACATTGCACTCTATGCACCTCGTGAACGGCCTTATGTGATGGACAAGCCCGAATTTTTCGACAACTTCTCTAACCTGAAGGTTTGTCTTCTCGCTGCTCAGGAAAAACACCTTTACACTACGGGGCACCCGTATCTTCCTGAACTTGAGGTTCCTCGTGAGGATCACCCTGTCCTCCGACACAGCCCTGCGAATCAAAAGCTCAGGATCTCCGCTTCTCTCATACTCGGCATCGAAGCCGAGCATCCTCAGCCAGCGGGCGAGTTTGCCCGCCATGGAATCAACAAGGAATTTGACAGGCTCCATATTACCTGACAATCAGGAAGATGGGCTGATTTGAATTTACATTGCCAAGCGAAAACGGATGTTGTGGGACACGATAAGGCGTAACAAATTTCTCACCCAAATAATTATTGACCTCATTCAGAACATATTTCCACAGCTCCTTAATTGTCAGGACATTATCGTTGTTATAATCCGCATATCCTCGCAGCCCTTGAATCAGGAAATATGTAAACACACCGTGTCCAAGTTCTGCGTCCTCGACTGATGGCTCATTCTTAAAGGAGGAGAAAAGGAATATCCTGGAATTCGGCTTTTGGGCTGCTATCTTTTTGAACATAAGGCTACCGCCACGAAACGCCGCTGTAACAAGGGGTTCCGTGTTATCTTCTGTCCCGGCGTAACACGCATCAACCACTATCAAAATAAGCCCGGCATTTGATTTCTCTATCTCATTAGCAAGCCAATGATACGAGATAGCTGTTCGGACAGTTGTGTCCTTAACGGTCAAAATCTCACGCTGCTGCATTTCATCCCAGTAAAGGCTATCCTCCCAGAGCGTGTTGTAACAGAGCAAATAGTTCTCCATGCGCGCTATATCGAGATACCCATGAGTAGCAAAGTAAAGAAGGATAACATCGTTTGTATCAGCATTGGATAGAACACGGTGCATGAGGGCCTTAGCACTATCGGAAATAAAATCCGGTCCAACGAGTGCATAAGGATAAAATTCTGCATAGCTGTTAGGAGCCAATTCGTTAAGCAGCATGGACAGGGATATGGCATCCTTCTCGGCAAAGTTGAGTGGGGGATACCCGTTGCTTATGCTGTTCGTGTTCGTCCCCATGACTATGTAATGAAATCTCTTGTTCCTGAGGTATTCACGAGGATCCAATTGATTATCAACTGCTATTTCTGGCGATTTGTATTCAGGATCGAGAACGAGCTCATAGATTGTGGAACTTTCTATCCCTTCATGCGGGTCTTCAGATGGCGTTTTTGAATAGAAAAACACCAAATACTTTCCATCATCGGAAGCTGAGGAGATGGACAGGTCGTAATATAGCAACGCTTCGCTGTTTTCGGAGCGATATTGCGCTATCTCCCTTGGGGAACTATCGGGCAAATTTATCGAGAAAAATCTTATCGAGCCGGTAGATTTGTCCATCACACCCATAACTGTGGTGTCTCCGGAAAAGGCGATATCGATTTCGTGCGGCCCAGGATAATCGAACAGCGGCTTCGTGATAAGCACCCATTTCATGTCAGTAAGGTCGAAAATACTTAGCCGGCTCAATGTATCGCCCAATACGAGGTAATAGTGCCCCTTACTTATAACCTCCAGATCCTGAATGCCTTCCAGAATAGGATCAGGATTGAGTGGGCCTTCATTTATATCGAAAACCATAATTCTGCCGTCCTGATCCATGGCATAGAAATGGATGTCATCACTGAGAAACCTAATAAGCGAAACAGGGCCACTCATTTTGAAAGAACTTTTGAGTATTAGCGTATCACTCTTGTTAGGCCCAGGTA
The DNA here is from genome assembly GCA_027037615.1 of Caldifarciminota bacterium. Taxonomy (GTDB): domain Bacteria; phylum Hydrothermota; class Hydrothermia; order B15-G9; family B15-G9; genus WGAI01. The sequence continues at coordinate 8,299 of JALVZN010000014.1, forward strand.
TCCTCTGATATATCATTATCGTATTGTCAGAATACCCGACACCTATGTAATTGGCGTGTGGAGAAATGGCAAGAGCAGTAACTTCAGGAGCATACTTGTTGTTGATAAAATACTGGAAAAGCCCAAACGGAGTTAACCAACCCCACCCCCCCGAATTATCCTTGAGGATTTCGTTAGCGTAAAGGCTTGACCAAATACCACCTGCCACAACAAGGTATTTTCTATCGTCAATTTTTCCCATAGAAATTACATCATACCCACGACCTATGTTGATTTTCAGCATGGATGCCATCAATCCAATGGAATCAAAAGTTGATGCTTTGACCGAGGTCATAAAGATGTCACCTTCGAATTTCAGAAAACCTACGACTTTCCCATCGGGTGTTATAGCAAGAGACTTAATTTCCCCCTTAACATTTTGCTCGCCATTTCTTTCAACCACGAATCTGGCAGGCTTAACGGGCTCTCTAGGTTTGTCCTTTTTTGCCTCCTGGGCTATACCATCAAAAAATTGATGGCCGCCACGATCAGAGTCAACATAGCTGGTCGCCCAGGGGCCTCTATACCCTCCCCCATCCATCGTGATTGTAGTTGTCAGAAGCAAGACGGCAAATAACATTTTATCCCCCCTTTCTAAGCGTCTATTTTTTGATTAAAATGTGCTGAAACATAATGACATTGATATTCTAAACCCCATGTCACCGCAGCGCAATCTCCATGCGTCAAAAGTTATGTATCAACAAGGATATCGATGATTCCACAAGGCGTCAAGAGGCCTTACTTTTGGCGAATATGAAACTTAGCTGCCAATCTCCTTGATCCTTTTAACCACAGCCTCAATCAGCCATGGAGGAGTTGAAGCACCGGCAGCCACCCCGACATTTTCCACCCCATCAAACCACTCCTCTTTCAATTCGTCGGGATGTTCTATGTGATAAGAACGGGTGTATTTGCTCGCTATCTCATGCAACCTTTTCGTGTTGGAGCTGTTTCTGCCGCCGATAACAACCATGACCTCCACTTTCTGAGCCACTTCCATCGTCGCCTTCTGCCGCCTCTCCGTCGTAGCGCAACGCGTGTTTATCACATGAACTTCCTTCGCATACTTCATGGCTGCCCTCACACAAGATGCGAACAGGTCAAATGTCATGGTCGTCTGAGACAAGATCCCAACTCGCCTGTTGGCAATGTTCAGCTTCTCGACCTCTTCAGGCGAACCGACAACAACAGGTTTGTTCCACGCATGGCCGAGTATCCCGATCACCTCGGGATGCTCCTTTTTGCCAACAACTATAACCGGGTCGTATCCTTCCTCAACAAGCCTGCGTGCCGCCGATTGGGCATTGAAAACAAACGGGCATGTCGTATCCAGGAGCTTTATCTCCTTCTTCTCAGCCTCCTCATACACCTGTGGGGGCACGCCGTGTGTCCTGACCACCACGATCTTTTTGTCAGTCTGGTCAAGGCTATCGACTGCCCTGATGCCTCTGCTTTCAAGGTCTTTGACAACAAATGGGTTGTGTATTATCGGGCCAAGGGTGTCAAATCTCAGGCCTTCTTCGTAGGCCTTCTCAATCATGTCCATCGCCCTTTGCACGCCAAAGCAAAACCCTGACCCTTCGACTATCGTTATTTTCATGGTTCCTCCGCCAGTTTAAGCATTTCCACCTCGAGGCGTTTTGTGAAATCACGCCAGCCCTTTCGGGAATCAGCATACCTTCGGGTGTCTATCGGCCTGCCAAATCTGACTTTCAAAGGCTTTTCCCGCAAAACCCAGTGAATCCATCTTGATGGGACACCGACTATCCATGCAGGCACAACAGGGACTCGCATCCTTATCGCTATCAAAGCGGTCCCAAGCTTCAATGGGAGGAGCTTCCTTTTCCACGGCTCTCTGTTCCTCGTGCCCTCAGGGAAAACGACAAGCGGATAATCCCCCTCTTTGAGGATGTTCAGGGCCATCTTTATCGCATCCTTGCCTCCCGACTGCCGCCTTATGGGAATGGCGTTCAGATGAGAGATAAACACGCCGAACCACGGCGTTTCAGTCCAGACCTCCTCTTTGGCGAGGAAAAACGGCTCGTGTGGATACATAGCCGCCGCAACGATCGGTGGATCCCAATAAGTTCGGTGATTCGGGGCAACGATGTAAACGCCTTCATTCGGGAGGTGTTCCCTGCCCTCGACCTTGAGGCCAAACGCCCATTTAAAAACAGGCTCAGCTATCAGCCTCGCCAGTTTCCATACCTTTCCGGGTTCCTTTCTCCGAGGCAATTTCTAAGACCTCCGGATAACGCTTTGCAATCTCATTGATTATGAGTTCAACCTGCTCGTCTATCGTCAGGTCAGAGGTGTCTATCAGTATGGCGTCAGGCGCTTTCCTGAGCGGGCTGTCCTTGCGGGAGGAATCGAGCGTGTCCCTCATTTTCAGCTCCTTCAGGACATCTTCAAACTCAACATGGATCCCCTTCTCCCGCAGTTCGTTAACCCTTCGGCGTGCGCGCTCCTCCAATGATGCCACCATGAAGAACTTGAAATCGGCATCGGGCAGCACAACCGTGCCGATATCGCGCCCTTCTAAGACAACTCCGCCCCGTTCAGCTATTTTGCGTTGCAATTCAACCAGTCTCCGCCTCACACCGGGATAAGCCGAAACCACGGACACCCATTTTGAAACCTCTGGAGTTCGAATTTCGGACGATACATCCTCACCATCAAGGTAAGTGTGAATAACCCCGTCGATAACCCGCTGGTCGATCTCAGTCTCCTCCGCCATCCGAACGACAGCTGCTTCGTCATGCACCGACACTCCGCTTCGGAGCGCCTTCAGCGTTATGGCCCGATACATGGCACCTGTGTCCACAGGTATGAGGCCGAGCTTCTTTGCAACAAGCTTTGCAGTTGTGCTTTTACCTGATCCGGATGTGCCATCGATGGCAACTTTAATGTCCAGTTTTCTCATTGCGACTTTTAGTATAATGCCCTGAGAGGCACATAAAATAAAAAGCCCCACCTTATCGTGGGGCTTTTGTATCCAGTTGATTGGTAAGGGATTAGTCCCTTCTCTCTTTGATCCTCGCTGCTTTACCCTGTCTATTTCTGAGGTAATAGAGTTTGGCTCTGCGAACCTTACCCCTGCGGAGCACCTCAACCTTCTGGACGACATCAGAATGCAGAGGGAAGGTTCTCTCAACACCGATGCCATACGAGACCTTCCTGACGGTGAAGGTCTCATTGAGCCCGCTGCCCCGTCTCCTTATAACCACTCCCTGAAACCTCTGAGTTCTCTCCTTGCGCACGAGCTTTTTGGTCTTTGGATCCTCTTTGATATCCACGACTTTTATGTGAACTGCCACGGTGTCACCGGGTCTGAATTCAGGGAGCTCATCCTTCCTGAAGAATTCTTTCTCAATCTCCTGAACCACTGAGAACTTATTCATGGCATTCCCCCTTTTCTTTTTCCGCGCAAGCGGCTCCCAATGGAGCTTTACGCGGATTCCTTACTTTCATCTTTCTCCGCCTCAATTTCCTCAAGGAAATCGAGGTCTTTTTTGCTTAAAAACAGCTTCCTCAAGAGCTCAGGCCTTTTCCTGAGCGTTTTTTTCAATGCCTCTTTGCGTTTCCAGTCCCTGATCTTGCCGTGATCTCCCGAAAGGAGCACATCAGGGACTTCAAGCCCCTCAAACTCTCTCGGCCGGGTGTAATAAGGGCCATCCAGCAGCCCTGATTCGAACGAGTCCGACATGGCCGAGTCCATATCGTTCATAACGCCGGGTATCAGCCTTACCAGCACATCCAACAACACCAGCCCCGCAACATCTCCGCCTGACAGGACATAGTCGCCAATAGACAACTCCATATCCACATACTTGCGCACAATCCTTTCATCGATCCCCTTATACCGTCCGCATATCAAAATCAAATGCCGTTTTTCCAGAAGTTTATGCGCAAGCGCCTGCGTCAACAGCTCGCCCGCAGGCGAAAAGTTTATCACAAAACCACTTCTGTAATCGGCCGCCTCAAGCGCCCGCTTCAACGGCTCCGGTTTCAGAACCATACCGGGGCCGCCACCGAAAGGGTAATCGTCGATCTCCTTCGGAGAATCGGCAAGCATCTTCAAGTCATGAAACCTTATGGAAACAAGGCCACTTTCAACGGCCTTCTTCAAATTTCCAACCCTCAAAGCAGGTGCAAAGTATTCAGGGAATATGGTGATTATGTCAACGGTAAGCAACGGCTTCTCATTCCCGCTCTTCATCGACAAGGCCTCTCGGCAACTCCACCGTTATCTCGCCCGCATCAAGATCTATCTTTTTGACGAAAACCTTAATTGCGGGGATCAGGGTCTCCCTTCCACTCTCGTCAACGACCTGAATGATCTCACTCGCCGGCATCGGCATTATCTTGCTGACCTTACCGATGACTTCTCCCTGCGTGGTTTTCACAGTCAGCCCTTCAAGCTGATAAAAATAAAACTCATCTTCCTCAAGCTCAACGAGTTCGTCTTCAGAGACAAACAACTCAAGCCCCCTCACAAGCTCTGCGTCGTCAACTGAGTTTATTCCTTCAAATTTGAATATGAGGAAGGCGCCACCTGAGCGAACATTTTCAACCTTAAGCCTTTTCTTGCCGCCTTTTACGAAAACAACGAACTCTTCATATTGAACCAGATCATTAACAAGTCCGGGCTCCGGGCGAACTTTAACTTCACCCCGAAGCCCGAACGGTTTTGTTATCGTTCCTACTATTACGAATTCGGACTTTTTATGCACTACTCGAGGATCTCGAGGACTGCCCTCTTGCCTTTCTTCATCGCGGCAGCGGCTATGATGGTTCTGATAGCCTTAGCCGTCCTTCCCTCGCGACCAATGATCTTGCCGAGATCGCCCTCTCCAACCTTGAGCTCATAGATGACGGTCTTTTCGCCAGGGATCTCCTTGACCGAAACGAGATCAGGATGATCCACCAGAGACTTAGCGATGTACTCGATGAGTTCTTTGAGGTCTCCCATGGTTTACCTCCTTGTTAGGGTGTTGTTGCTTCAACTGTTTCTGTTTCAGCACTGCTTTCAATCTGCGCTTTTCTTGCCAATTTTACCAGACTTTTAGCTCTCGGGGTGAGTTGAGCGCCCTTTGAGAGCCACTCATCCACCCGCTCAAGTCTCACAGCATACTCATCTTTAATGGGGTCATAATAACCCAGAATTTCAAGCACCGCACCATCACGAGGATTGCGCGAATCTGTCACCACCAACCGATAATGCGGCCTGTTCCTTTTACCTGTCCTCTGCAATCTGATTTTCACCAAGGCAGTTACCTCCGATCGAACCTGGTTTTGTAAGCAGGGTCAAATTATATAAGCGGCTCACAAGGATTTCAAGCTTTGAATTGCTCTGCATCTATCCGATGAACCAAAGATGTAGCTTGCGGACACGAGGACATCCACTCCAGCATCAGCGGCCAGAGGCGCGGTCTTTGCGTTTATCCCACCGTCTATCGAAATCAGGAAATCAAGCCCCTCTTTCTCCCTCTTCTCACGGAGCCAGCGCACCTTCGGAAGGACACTCGGCATGAATTTCTGGCCCGAAAAGCCCGGATTGACGCTCATGACAAGCACCAGATCTATCATGGGAAGGAACGGTTCAAGCCGCTCCACCTCGGTCGGCGGGCTAATCGATATCCCTGCCCTGACATTCTGAGCGTGAATGGCCTCTATCGTCTCCAACGGCCTGTCTTCCGCTTCGATGTGGAATGTGATCCAGTCTGCGCCGGCGCTGGCAAACCGTTCAACATACTTAAGCGGCTCCACTATCATAAGATGGACATCAAGCGGTAGATCCGAAATCCTGTTCACGGCGTCAACTATGACAGGGCCAAATGTCAGGTTGGGGACAAACACGCCGTCCATCACATCGAGATGGAGCCAATCGGCTCCGCACCGCTCCACATCCCTGATCTCATCCGCCAATTTCGCAAAGTCTGCGGACAATATTGAAGGAGATACGATCATCTCACATCACCACGGTATGGGATTGCCCTGATAATCGAAAAATGTGCCGGTTTCGTGTATCGTCTTCTGAGCCACCGTCTCAAGGATCATGCGCGCAGCATCGTAAGGCTCGAGGAATCCGGAGAAATCGGTCATCCTCGTTCGCATAACGCCGGGATGGACGATGTAAACGGCTATTCCCTGAGGTTTCAAGTCCTGGGCAAGCAACCTCATGATCATGTTCAGGGCAGCTTTTCCAACTCGGTATCCAAACCACGATGTCCCAAGGGAATTGACCAGACTAAGAGAGCCAAGAATTGAGCTTATGTTGACCACTTTGGGGGAAGGAGCCTTCGAGAGCGCTCGCACGAGTGCCAGAGTCATTCTCAACTGGCCATAGGCGTTGACTTCCACGACTTTCCTGACCGTTTCAATGTCGATGTTTGGGTAGCGATGGGACGACCTGTCGATTATGGCGGCGTTGTTGATCAACATGTCTATCGCCTCGACGGGCAGCCACCGAACAAACGCATTCACCGAGTTGTCGTCCGTTATGTCGAGTTGATGGACGAAAAGCTCGCCGTTGCCGTGTCCCCTGAGCTCCTCGACGACCTTGATGTTGCGGGGGTTTCTAACGCCGGCAAGCACGGTGTGGCCGAGCTCAAGCAGCCTCTTAACGAAACCGTAACCAAGCCCTCTGTTGGAGCCTGTGACAACGACATTCATGGCCTTCCACCCATCGTGAGAGCGAGGACGGCTTTCGCCGTGTGGAGCCTGTTTTCGGCCTCATCGTAGATGATGGAGTGCGGCCCATCAAGGAGCTCATCTACGACCTCTTTCCCTCTATCCGCAGGGAGGGCATGCATGATCTTGGCGTCTCTCTTTGCAAGTGCGAATATCTCCTCGGTGAGTTTCCAGTCTTTGTGCTTCTCAAGGTTGGCCTTCATCTCGTTGAAGTGCTCCTCGTCATCGACCCACTCGTCAAAGTAGGCAAAACCGCCCCAATTTTTGGGTATCACGATATCGGCATCCTTAACGGCCTCAGCCATATCGCCAACGAATTCGAGTTTTCCTCCGTTTTCCTCGGCGTTTTTACGCGCCTTTTCAACAATTTCTTTCTGGAGCGGGAACTCCGGCGGATGAGCGACCGTCACATGCATGCCGTAACGCGGGAACATCAAAATCTGAGACTGAGGCACAGAGAGCGGCTTCGCATGGCTCGTGGCATACGCCCACACGACAGCGACTTTGAGCCCACGAAGATCCTTTCCGTAGTATTCCTGAATGGTCATGAGGTC
>JALVZN010000015.1 GCA_027037615.1 Caldifarciminota bacterium
TTCCCTGACACGGCCACATGCTGTCCCATCGGCACCGTAAACCCGAAATTGAGGCTGAGTTTGTCGCCTGTATCCGGAATCAACGGGGTGAAAGTGGAATCCGGTATCGGGGATGCCTCGTAATAGGCGCCTGCCCTGAGCTCAGTGTTCCCCAACCTGTATGAACCTCCGAGCGAGAGCTTTACGGTGTTTTTCCAGTAAAATCTGAGCGTTTCGGCGTAAATCCGCTCGTTCATTATGACCAGACTGTCAAAGTTAACAGGTACATCCTGAAGCACACCGTGCCCGTTGACTTCAACGCCAAACCCGATGGAGAGCTTCGGAGATACCCTGTAAGCTACATCTGCGCCCACGGTCCACGGCAATGGGAGGGTGGTTGAGCCGTTGCTGAACGACGGTATCGTCGCACCGCTGAAAATGAAAGCGAGTGCGGTGTCGCGCGAGGCTATCGCATCGTTTCTGGGCAGGTAAAGGACAACCGAGTCCTGTCCGTCAAGCTTGATGGAGCCGTAAAATCTGCCTGATACCCCGACCTTCAGCCTGTCGCTCGCCTTGAATTGAGCGCCAATCCCGACGCCGAACCCCATTCCGCTCCCGGATAACTGGATGTCGAGAGGCCACAGCCTGTATTGGATCGGCAGGCCCACGGCCATGGAATCGCTGACGGCAGGATCCACAAAATCGACCCGCCTGAAGTAGAGGGATGCGAAAACCGGGCCTCCTGACAGGCCCACCGACAGTTTGTCGCTGAGCTGTTTGCCAACGCCGAACCATGCGGCTGTAATCTTCAGGTCGCTGACCCAGTCGTGTTTCGGGAATTCGGGCTGATAAAACGATGTGTCGCTGGTGATGTAGTAGCCTATCGGCGGATCGTAAAGGTCATAGGCAGCCCCAAGCCCGAACGGTGCGAAAAAGGAGAAACCGTAGCCATCGATAAATCCCTGTCCGCCTCCATGATAAACTCCGAAAGCCGGTATCGTGAAAAGCTGTTCTTTGGCATTGACCTTGTATCTCATCGAGTATGGGCCGTCATATCCGAGTATCCCTGTGTTCGGTTCGTATGATGCCTTTGGATTGACAACTGAGATGTAGAGCTCGACCGAGGTTGGTGCCGTCCCGGCGAGGCCGGCCGGGTTCCAGAACACAGCATCCCAACCCGCAACAGTTGCACGATAGCCGCCACCTGCCATGCTCAGTCCTCTGGGCCCAACACCTGACAGCATAAACCCACTCGCATAACCCATGTTTGCGAAACTGAGCAGGACAAGCACAGGTAAGAACCTCTTCATGTTTTACCTCCTGATGATGACAAAATTATAATGAATTTTGTGCAGTGAAAATTCTCCGATGGGACATAGATGTAAGGTATTGGTATTAGGACACTGTAGAATTACATCATGGGGACACACGGCCGGCACAATGTGACTATGTTAAGGATATGAACAAATGAAGCACGCAGTACCTATTCACAATGCATGTTTTAAAAGCGACTACAAGGGAAAAACAACTATAACACACCACACTATAAAAAGATAGATAGGATCGTGAATTTGAGCGAAGGATTTATGATCTCAGTCAAAGAATAAAATCCATGATGGATCAATCACAATCTGTAAATAATTGAAAGAAGGAATGCAGCAAACACATTGTTTGTGTAATGGATAATCCACCCGGGCCACAGAGAGTGGTATTTTTCATTCATATATCCATTAACAAGTCCCACAATAAAAGGATATATAAAGAACCATAGCTTCAGCGCATATGATAAATTTGTCCCATAGTAAACAGGCAAAAAGTGAGCAAGACCAAAGAGGGTACTCTGAATAACAATGGCAAAATGAGGGTTTAGCGGGCGGAGAAATCTCAAAGATTTTAACTTGTACTGAATAAGGCCTCTAAACCATAACTCTTCAAGGAGTGTGCCACTAAAAGAGACAATGATCACAAGATAGAAAAGGTTGCTTTTCGCAATAGCCACTGTGACTGACCCAACCGAAATACCTTTCCCTGATTTTAAAAACAAATCAAAAAGATCAAAAACAAAGTGATCGATAAGCGATATTGCAACAAACAAAACTATCGCAACCACGAGAACAAGCCCCACATCTATTTTTGACAAAGATCCAAAATCCAGGCCGTAATAAACAATTGGATCATTCCCCCTTATGATTTCAATGCCAAATGGAATCATAAAGAGGATAATAACCAGAATAATGCCTCCTATAACATTGCTATGGGTAATGGCATTCCCAATCGCGCTTGCAAAAATAGAAATTAAAAGAATGGTTAAAAGCCATACAGTTGATTCCTTTCTCATTCTCATGCTAAGGATTGTAATGCCTGCAAAACATTTTTGCAATTTTGCGAGAAGCGTTGTACTAGCACCTGATACTGGAGATTTATGAAACTATGCATTGAGGTAACTAATTCCCCCCTTACTTCACACGGTATCGCCCCATCCCGCTACCCTATCGCGCGCACCTCGACCTCGTCGAATACCTTTGCGCCGAGCGCTTCTCTGGCACTCCCTTCTCTGACCGAGATCTCAAGGCGTTCGGAGGAGCCGATTATGGCGAGCAACTCACCTTCAGGCACATCGGCATAAGCCCTGACGATGCCCCTTATCTTTCGGCCCCTGACGATGATCTCGACCTGTTCGGCTGAGCGGATGAGCCCGGCATTGATGTTGGTTATCAAATTCCCAAACTTGTCGATGTAAATGATTTGTCCCCTCACACCCTCAGGTGTGACGACAGGTGAAGGCATCTCGACAGTGATGGGATCGTCAAACGGTTTTCCGAGGCGGTAAGGCGGAATTTTAAGCGTCAATCTGGCCGCGGCAGGGGCAAACACATCCCTGCCATGAAATGTGTTAGATGCTGTTTCAGGCACAGGCAACTCGAACGCCTCCCATTCGCCCCGATAGAACGGAGTAAATACCCCGTTGTCGGGCCCCACGAAGAGGTAATCCTCGGTCTTGAGCACCATCGCCCGCCTTGAGCTCCCCACACCGGGGTCAACCACCACAAGGAACACGGTGCCTTTTGGGAAATACCTGTGAGAGACCTCAAGCAGAAATTGGGCGGCGATCACGGAGTGCGACGGCACATCGTGCGAGATGTCCACGAGCGTTATTTCGGGGTTAATCCCCAACATGACGCCCTTCATAACGCCCACATAATGATCCTGAGTGCCGAAATCGGTCAGGATAGCGACTATCGGCTTCATCGATACATGCCAAATGTTATGCTGTAAGTCGTTCCGGCATCCGAGCCGCTCATGCCGATGTCAACCGAGTAACCGTTTCCCACGATACCGGCGCCGATGCCCATGTTCTGATTGGAATATCCGACCCTCAGGGCAAGCACCCTGAGCACAACCACTTCGGCGAAAAGCGAATATGTCTGGAAATACCTGTGCCACTGGTAGTCAAATCCGGCGGTGAGCCCGCTTTTCGTGATGGCCACGCCCAGCGATCTGCGGTAATCCGCATCGTTCCCCCGATAACCCAGATTCTGGAACACATAGGAGAACCTGAACATACCTGCCGAAAGCACACTGCCGAAGTCCAGCATGAAAATCGAGCTGTGAGACATGTCCGTTGTCTTCGCACTCACTCGAAAATATCTGAACCCAACACCTGTGCTGGCGGACACTCCTTCCCTCAAACTCCCTTTCACGGATGCGCCAAGCATGTAGGTGTTTTCCGAGTATATGCCTTTGACGAACTTTGAGCTGAAGCCAAGTCCCACGGCGAAATTGTTTGAACTCAGCGCTGCCGCCGCCTCACCGTAAGCGAGATCGGTGAGCTGGAACGGGTTGGTGTATGTGAATTCGGCCGTAAAGCGGTTGTCCGACACGATGGAGCCGGTGTTGAGGAACATTGCGGCCGCTCCACTGACCACAGGGCTGCTCCCGCCCATGAAACTTATGGTCCGCGCATCAAATCCCATGGATCCCCAGTATGTCACGGTCAAAAATATCAGAAATGTGTTCATGGTTTCACCACCGCAAATGTTTTTCTTTCAACGATGTTGGGAGTGTTGACTTTGACAAAATACAGGCCGGGCGGTAGTCCGTTAGTGTCAAAATTGACTGAAAGCGTTTCATGGGGTTCCACGGAGAACGGCTCACATGTAAGCTGTCGGCCGACCTCATCGTGCAGGCAAACCGTGCCGTCGAGGTTCTCTGTGAAGGCGAACGAGACCGTGAGCCCATCTTCCGCACGGATGACCCACTCGGACAGCTGAAACAGCTCCATCTTGAGCGCTATCGGGGGTATCTGCACGATCTGTGTGATCGCCTGAGGCGAGACGCCTTCATCGGCCACGCCATTGGAATCGCTGTCAACGACAAGTTCGGCGAACCTGTCTATCACATTGGGGGCGCCTATGAGCTGGTTATCGGGAGCTGCATCGCCACCTGTCGAGTTATCGCCACCCGCGATCAGCGCAACGATCCTGACAGTCGCTCCGGGCTCAAGATGGCCCGACGAAAATGCACTTGAGAACGGTATAGAAGCCTCAAGTCCGCCTCGCTCGCCGCTCCGTGCACCGACAACGAAGCTCGCTCCGCTCAAAACCTCCGTCCTGCCGTTACCGAGCAGTTTGTGCACGCCGCCTGTCGGCTGGTCGGAATTCCAGACAGCTATCAGTATGCGTGGCTTCATGCCCCTGAACGAGAAGTTTCGCGGATACCAGTCGAGGTCGTTTATGTCGTAATCGCCGGGCGCATCCCCAAAATCGAGCACAATCAAGATGGCGTTGTATTGCAGGATGTAATCTGCACCGACATAAAGCGAGGTTGAGTCCCATGTGAGATAGATGTTGAAGATCTCGTTCATTTCGCCCCATCTCGAATCCGATGGGCTGTCAGCGATTATCAGTTCATCGCTGGAAAAATCGTCCAACTGGCCATCCACATTTATCGTGTGGTATGTGGTGGAAATTAGAAACAGGGCTATCCAGAATGGATTCATCTCAATTGCTCCTCACTGTGCCCCTAAAAGTTCTTTATTTACCTTTTCGGTGGCCGTTTTCAGGGCTTCGGCAGGCGTTTTCAACCCTTTTAAAGCCGCTTCCATCTCGGGATTGAAAATCCTTTCAAAGTCGCCGTAGTTCGGCACAGGCGGGCGCGGACGCGCATGTTTCATCTGCTCTATGAATACCGGGAGATAGGGATGTTTCGTCGTGTCGATGAGCGGCAACGCCTGAGTGTTGACGGGGATTTGACCCAGCTGATTTGCCCAGTAGGCCTGAGTTTCGGCTGAGAGCAGGTATTTGAGGAATTTCACGGCGTTGGCCTTATGTTTTGCGCCGACAGGAATCACCATGTTGGTGCCCCCAATGGATGTGGCCGAACCTGCCGGGCCAGCAGGTATCAAGGCGACGCCGTAGTTCATTCCGAGCTCATTTAGCGATTTTATCGACCATGGGCCGTCGAAGATCATGGCATATTTGCCGTTCCTGAAACCTGCATCCGGCGGGATCGCACCGCTCTGCCATGCCCCCGCTTCCACTTTGTATTTTCGATACAGATCCACTTTCAATGAGAAGCCGCGAATGGCCTCAGGCGAATCGAGCATGCACCTCTTTCCATCGTCGCTCAAAAACTTAGCGCCATAGCTGAAGAAGAACGGGAATGTCCACCAGAGCGTGTTCCTCATCGCAAATCCCCATATCTCTTTGCGGGGATCAGTCAGCTTTTTGGCCACATCGATGAACTCATCCCATGTCTTTGGAGGCGATTTGATGCCCGCCTTCTGGAACAGGTCCTTGTTGTAGAACAGGGCGATGCATGTCGTCTGGTCAGGAAGCCCCCAGAGTTTCCCATCGTAATAATTCCCGTAAAGCGCTGCTGTTGAGAGCTGTGCGATGATGGAGTTGAGCGACGGGTCGTCCATAGGATGAACCCCTTTTTTGCTCGCAAGCACAGCCGTAAATGCGTAATCCACGCGCGCAAGGTCAGGCACATTTTTCGTCGCAATGGCTGTGAGAAGCTTCTGCTCCATGCCATCAAACGGGACCCTCTGGACTTTGACCTTCAGCCCTGTCCTTTTCGAGAAGCTGTCAACTATCGTCATGAATACCGCATGTTCTTCATCGTTATAACTTTCCCATATCACGAGATCAGCTTCGCCAGATCTGGATGCGTTGCTTTTCCCGGAACCTTTACAGGAGGCGAAAAACAAAAATCCTCCAAAAATCGCCATCAAAATAAGGCTTTTCCATCTCATCAGCGACCCTCCGTTTGTGTTGTAGTATAATGTTTTAAATTCGGCTGTTGAAAGATTTTAAATCGAAAAGGGGTTAACAATGGACGATTTCGCAGCATACATTAAAATGCTAACCTTTCACTTGCGAAGAAGGTGAGACAATGGGCGCAAAAAAGATCGTGGTCAAGGGAGCGAAGGTCCACAACCTGAAAAACATTGATGTCGAGATACCTCGGGAGAAACTCGTCGTCATAACCGGGCTATCGGGCTCAGGCAAGTCGTCGCTCGCTTTCGATACCCTTTATGCCGAGGGGCAGAGGCGATATGTTGAGTCGTTGTCGGCTTACGCTCGCCAGTTCCTCGGCTTGATGGAGAAGCCGGATGTCGATTTCATAGAGGGGCTCTCACCTGCGATCGCCATCCAGCCGCGCCGTGCGTCGAAGAACCCGCGCTCCACAGTCGCCACTGTCACGGAGATCTACGACTACATGAGGCTGCTTTTCGCAAGGATTGGAGTTCCGCATTGCCCAATTCACGGCGTCGAGATGAAATCTCGCAGCGTGGACGAGATCGTGGACGAGATAATGCAGCATCCGGAAGGGTCGAGGATTCAGATACTTGCTCCGATCGTGCGCGGCAGAAAGGGCGAATATCGGGATTTGATAGAAAAGATTGCAAGGAAAGGGTTTGTCAGGGTCAGGATTGATGGGAAAATCTACAATGTCGAGGAAGTTCCTGAGCTGGAACGCTACAAGATGCACAACATCGACATAATCGTTGACCGACTGATCCTCAAGTCCGGCATCAGGTCGAGGCTTGCGGACTCCATCGAGCAGGCTTTGAAAGAGGCCGACGGCTTCGTGACGGTCATAATCAACGATAAGGAGATGAGTTTCAGCGAAAAGCTGGCCTGTCCGATATGCGGCTATTCCATGCCGGAGATAGAGCCGCGCCTGTTCTCCTTCAACTCGCCTTACGGCGCATGTCCCGTGTGTTCGGGACTTGGCATAAAGATGGAGATCGATGTCAACCTCATAGTCCCGGATCCGTCAATCTCGATAATGGATGGTGCGGTTAAGCCATGGGGCGTGCCTAACGATTTTGTGTGGTCAAAACTCAAGCGTCTGGCGGGCTATTACGGCGTCGATCTCAACACACCGTGGAAAGACCTGCCTGAAATCTTCCGAAATGTCGTGCTTTACGGCGTTGAGGACACGAAAGAATACGACGAGGACAATCCGGTGCCCATGTTCTACTTCTGGGAAGGGGTGATCCCCAACCTCTGGCGGCGCTACTACACGACAGAGTCCGATTGGGTGAGGGAGGAGATCGAGAGATACATGGTCAGGCGTGTATGTCCGGCATGCGGCGGGTCGAGGTTGAGGCGCGAGGCGCTGTCTGTGACGATAAAGGGCTACAACATCTGGGACATCAGCCAGATGACCATAAGGAAAGCCTTTGAGTTCTTCCGCGCGATCTCGCCCGAACACGATTTCAGCATGGAAGGCGTGGAGCAGCTCGACGAGCGCGAGTGGATGATAGCGCATCAGGTGGTCCGCGAGATACTGGCGCGCCTCAAATTCCTGCTGGATGTGGGGCTCGACTACCTGACGCTGCACAGGCCGACGGAGACGCTGTCTGCGGGTGAAGATCAACGGGTCAGGCTTGCGACGCAGATCGGGTCAGGGTTGACCGGCGTGCTGTATGTGCTCGATGAGCCGTCCATCGGGCTCCATCCCCGCGACACGGATCGACTTATCAGAACGCTTCTGGAGCTGCGCGACCTCGGAAACACCGTCGTCGTTGTGGAGCACGACAGGGAAACGATCGAAGCGGCGGATTGGGTCATCGACCTTGGGCCGGGCGCGGGCGAAAACGGCGGCTATGTCGTCGCCACCGGCACTCCAAAAGACATATCGAAAAATCCGAATTCGCTGACCGGGCTCTACCTCTCGAGAAAAATGGATATCCCGGTGCCGAAAAAGAGAAGGGAGCCCGGAGAAAAATGGCTTGTAATCCGTGGGGCAAGGGAAAACAACCTCAAAAATATCGATGTCAGGATCCCTCTCGGTCTGTTTGTCTGCGTGACGGGCGTCTCCGGCTCAGGCAAGTCATCGCTCGTGGAAGACACGCTGTATCGTGCCCTGAAAAAACACTTTTACGATTCAAGGGACAGGGTTGGCGACCACGATGGGATCGACGGGCTCGAACATCTGGACAAAGTGGTCAACATAGACCAATCGCCCATAGGCCGCACCCCAAGATCAAATCCGGCGACATACACCGGCGTATTCACGCCCATCAGAGAGCTGTTTGCATCGCTTAGGGAGTCCAGAGTACGCGGCTATTCGCCCGGCAGGTTCTCGTTCAATGTCAAAGGCGGACGATGCGAAGCGTGTAAAGGAGAAGGATTTATCAGGATAGAGATGCAATTCCTGCCCGATGTCTATGTGCCGTGCGAGGTCTGCAAGGGTAAAAGGTATAACCGCGAGACGCTTGAGGTGAAATACAAAGGCAAATCCATCGCCGATGTGCTTGAGATGTCGGTCGATGAGGCGCTCGAACTGTTTTCCGATGTGCCCACGATAAAAAGAAAACTCCAGCTCCTGTCAGATGTGGGGCTGGGTTACATAAAACTCGGACAGCCGGCGACCACATTGTCGGGCGGCGAGGCGCAGCGCGTGAAGCTGGCGAAGGAGCTTTCAAGGGTGGCCACAGGAAGGACGATTTACATCCTCGACGAGCCCACAACGGGCCTCCATTTCGATGATGTCAAAAAGCTCATCGATGTCCTGCAAAGGCTGGTCGATAAAGGCAACACGGTTCTGGTCATCGAGCACAACCTGGATGTCATCAAATCTGCGGACTGGATCATCGATCTCGGGCCCGAAGGCGGGGATCAGGGAGGATACATCGTGGCCGAAGGGCCACCTGAGAAGATCGCGGAGGTCAAAAACTCTTACACGGGACAGTTCCTCAAAAAGGAGTTGAAGGCCGGAAAAAAGAAAAGGGGATGAAAAAATCATCCCCTGATGGTCCTCACATGCTATGCTAAAGTGTTTATCAGGCGAGCTCTTCGCCTATCACCATCGCTGTTATAGTCTGATTGTGGTGCCAAAGAGGTATAAGGTCGGTGTTGCCGGTCTCCCCGTAAGTTGAGAAGCCGATGATCGGCGTGTCCTCGCCGACTATCTTCTTGATCTCGGCTATCTCGCGCTCTTTCGTCCTGTATATGTCGCTCAGTATGTCGCGCAGAATACAATCGAACAGGAGCACAGCTCCGATTTTATCGGGATTGCCGGCCCTTCTTATGGCCTCCTTAACAGCCTCAACCATCGCATTCACATGCATGTCGGGCGTCGAGCTGAAGAGGGTCAATCCCGTTCCCACCGGGACATCCGAGTAGAAGAGCATGCTTCCGTCGCCGAGGATTCTGGCAGGGCTGCGCACTTTCCATATTTTGGACGAGGGCTCGATGGTGCCGAATGGGTGCTCGGCAAACTTCGCATTCGCATCCTCTATGCTGGAGACGCCAAGCCAATTCATATAAACTTCCACTGCTGGACGATTGTTTATCTTGCGAACAATCCGAGGTGTCTGCCCGTTTTCGGTTACCACACCAAATTTGGACGGATCATCAGGCGGCCTGAACCCGATCTTTATCCCAACTCCAGTCTTAAGCGTGGTGTAAAGAGCGGCTATGGAAACGGCCTTCGTGTGCGCACCGTGTTTTGAGTAAACATAGGTCTCTTTGAACTTGAGATCATCGCCTGCGGAACCTCCCGCCGCCTGAATTTTGTTCAGCGTGGCGCTCGCTATTCCGCTTAATACCCGCTCCTCCTTCCCGCTAAGCCCATCTATCGAGATGAGCATGTTGTAAGGAAGGGAACGAAGGGCGGACAAAGGATCAACATTCTGAGACCTGATGAAATAAAGCTCCATCTGAGCCTGCATGGTGCTGAACGCTTCGCGGACAGCTTCCGCTCCACTGTTCTCCGGATCATCCCCTATGGGCGCATAAGCTGTGTTGACCGAGAATACCGTCTTGGGCGCCTGAATGCTCAAAGCCACAATCGAGTTCTTGTGGAAACCTGTCGATGAGATCTCACCGGCTGTCGAATTCCCCCAAACCTCACCACCAAGCTCGTTCTTGATGGTGTTCACCACTTCTTCCTGAGAATTTGGTATGTTTGTGGATGCGAAAACCACCGTCAGGGTGGGAGATTTGTCAAGCCCATTCTTCAGCTCCGCAACCACATCGCCGATGTTGCTCCCCTGTGCAAAGACAAACTTTAAGTTTTTCATATAAAGAACCTCCTGCGTGTTAGAGCACTATTTTATATGTTGTTAACTTAATCTTCAAACAAATGGTCTAAAACCGTATGTCTCAATGGAATTGCAGCCTTTTATCCCTCCGTCCTTCACTTCTTCCCCTCAATGGTCACCGCTTTAATCCCTTTTAACATAACAACTTAACACATTATCTGTTGTGGTTGAAATACTAAAGCCCAAAGTTTTATAATGGCGATGCAAAATGGAGGCACGAGTTATGAAGACCGTGTTTGTGCATCCTGAGAAATGCATCGGGTGCAGGCATTGCGAAATTGCCTGTGCCGTAGAGCATTCACGGTCCAAAGACATCTTTGGACTCGTGACAGAATCCCCTCCACCTATGCCGCGAATACATGTGGAAGTTGGCGTTGATCTTCTAACCTTCCCCAACAGGTGCCGTCACTGCGATCCCGCCCCATGTATGCAGGTCTGTCCCACAGGTGCGCTTTACAGGGACAAAGACACATGGTCGGTTCTCGTTGATTACGAAAAATGTATTGCTTGCGCTATGTGTGCGATGGTCTGTCCGTTTGACATCATATCGTTCCACAGGGTCTGGAATGTAACATTTGATCATGAGGTGAATGCAAAATGCGATCACTGCATAGAGAGGCAGATGAGAGGCGAGATACCGGCCTGTGTGGAGGCCTGCAAGACCGGGGCACTCGAATTTGGCGATGCGAACGACATAATCCGCAACTCACGCAGAGACTTCACCCTCAGGACGACGATGGCCCTGAAGGGTGAGGCCGCTCCTGAACTTCCCGAAAGCATATCACAATTCAGAGAAGTAATGAAAAAAGTAACAAAACTTGGCCCTCTGGGCTGAGGAGGCGTTGCCATGGATATAAAGCCTAAACTCGTAAAGGAATTGATAGAGGAGAGGACAATTGACGAAGCTGCCAGAGAAGTGATGGCGAAAGCCATCGAAGATGGCATTGAAACAGTGTGGGACAGGCTTGAGGCGCAGCAGCCTCAATGCGGTTTTGGGCAGCTCGGTTTATGTTGTAACAGGTGTGCGATGGGGCCGTGTAGGATCTCGCCTTTTGGTGAGACTGGCCCAACAAGGGGCGTTTGTGGCGCTGACGCAAATGTTATAGCGGCAAGGAACCTGTTGGATGACCTCCTTGTTGGCGCAGCGGCCCACTCCGACCACGGCAGGGAAGTGGTGGAAGTGCTGCTCAAGACTGCCGAAGGCAAAGCGCAGGGTTATGAAATCATCGACGAGGAGAAACTTAAGGCAGTTGCGAGGGAATACGAGATTGAGGTTGAGGGCAGGAGCAGCAGGGAGATCGCCAAAGACCTCGCTCTCGCAATGCTCGAAGAGTTTGGCACCATCAAGAACAAAATCCAGTTTGCGGAAGTCAGGCCTCCGGAAAAGACAAAGGAGACATGGCGCAACGCCGGCATCGTGCCGAGAAGCGTTGACCGCGAGATCGTGGAGGCGGCACACAGGGTCCACATGGGCGTCGATTCCGATTATGTCAACATCTTGCTCCACGCATTGAGGACATCGCTTTCGGATGGATGGGGCGGCTCGATGATGGCGACCGAGATCTCGGATGTGCTGTTCGGCACGCCGAAGCCTGTCACATCCTATGTAAACCTCGGCGTCCTCAAAAAGGACATGGTCAACATCGTGCTTCATGGCCACAATCCCGTCCTGTCGGAGATGGTGGTCAAAGCTGCTGATGAACCTGAGCTTATCGAATATGCCAAGAAAATGGGCGCTAAGGGGATTAACCTCGTCGGCATGTGCTGCACCGGAAACGAAGTGCTCATGAGACAGGGCATCCCGATTGCGGGCAACATGCTAAATCAGGAGCTTGCCATCGCCACAGGCGCGGTCGAGGTGATGCTGATCGACTATCAGTGCATCTTCCCGTCGATAACGAAAACCGCAAGTTGCTACCACACGAAGGTCGTCTCAACATCCGAGAAGGCGAAGTTCCCCGGCGCAATCCACATGGAGTTCCATCCTGAAAACGCATACGACACGGCGAAAGAGATCATCAAGCTCGCAATTGAGAACTTCCCCAACAGGGATCCCAATCGCGTCAAGATACCTAACAAGCCCATGAAAATGATGGCCGGCTTCTCCGTCGAGGCATTGAAGAGTGCGCTCGGCGGTTCTTTCAAACCTCTGATCGACGCAATCGTCGAGGGCAAGATTCGGGGTGCGGCTGGCATCGTTGGATGTAACAACCCCAAGATAAAGCAGGACTACGGCCATGTTACCCTCGCAAAGGAACTGATAAAACGGGACATAATTGTGCTCGAAACCGGTTGCGCCGCTATCGCTTCAGGTAAGGCCGGTCTCCTCTTGCCTGAAGCCGCCGAGCTTGCAGGTGAAGGCCTCAAATCGATCGTAACCGCACTCGGCGTCCCGCCTGTCCTCCACATGGGCTCATGCGTGGACTGCTCAAGGATTCTCGTCCTTGCAGCTGAGCTCGCCAAGACGCTCAATGTCGCAATAAGTGACCTGCCGGTCGCTGGTGCCGCACCTGAATGGTATTCCCAGAAGGCGATATCGATAGGTGCATACTTTGTCGCATCGGGCGTGTTCACCGTGCTCGGATTGCCGCTTAAGGTCTATGGAAGCAAGGATGTGCTGAACCTGCTCACAGAGGGCGTTGAGGGTGTCGTTGGAGGCAAGTTCGCCATAGAGCCCGATCCAATCAGAGCCGCAGAACTCATCTCGGCACACATCGAGAAGAAACGCAAAGAACTTGGTATCTGACATAAACCGACGAGGGGGCAGGCAGAGATTCATCGACCTGTCCCCTCCAACATTTCAGCCATGCCTAAAAAAGACGCCAGAAGAGAAAAAATTTTTGAAGCAGCTCAAAAGATAAAAGAGCGGGCACATCGCGATGAGAAGGGGTTCCGTGTGGTCATCACAGGCAAGGGTGGCGCCGGTAAGACAACTCTGACTGCCCTGTTAGCAAAGCTGTTCAAGCTGGACGGATATGAGGTGCTTGCCGTCGATGAAGACCCGCAGATAAACCTCCCCTATGCGCTCGGTGTGCCGCCTGAAACCGAGATCGTGCCGCTGTCCAGAAATTTCGACTACATCGAGGAGAAGACCGGAGCGCGCCCCGGAGAGACATGGGGCGTCATGCTGTCCCTGAATCCCGATGTCAAAGATGTCATAGACAGGTTCGGCATGAAAACCGAGGACGGGATAAACCTTCTGGTCATGGGCAGCGTGGTCCAGGCCGCAACGGGCTGCCTATGCCCGGAAAATGCGCTCCTCGATGCCGTTATGCGGTTCATTAGCCTGCGTGAAGGCGAAGTCATCCTCATGGACACTCAGGCCGGGGTCGAGCATTTCGGGCGCGCCCTCGCTCAGGGCTTCTCTCAGGCGGTGATCATCACCGAACCCACATTCAACGCATTTCAGGTGGCCAAACATTCGCTGAAACTGTCGAAAGAGCTTGGAATCCCATACATCCATCTGGCAGTAAACAAGGTGCGGAGCCCGAAAGACATGGAACGGCTGGAACAGATAGCCGGGGAAACGCTGTCCGAGTTCACAAATGTGTTCCCGCTCCCTTACGACGAGGAGATTTTGAAGTATGAGCCGAATGTGTCCCACCTCCTGGAGATCTCATCCCCGTTCGTCGAGGCCGCCAGACAGATAAAAGAAACGCTGAAAAAGCTCGGAGAGGCATAAAATGGGGATAGTGATCGTTGGAGCGGGGCCCGCCGGTGTCACAGTGGCGGAAACATTGAGAAAATTGGGCTATGACGGAGAGATCACGATGTTGAGCAAAGAACCGTTCCCTCCGTATTCTCCGCCTCTCATGGCCGATTACCTTGAGACATCCGGGAAAAGCAAGCTGATCTTCTGGAAGGGCAGCGATTTCGCAGAGAAGCATGACATCGGGTTGAAAACCGGCGTTGAGGTCGTTGGCATCAGCCCATCCAGCAAGAAGATTTACCTATCGGACGGCGGCGAAATCGGTTACGACAGGCTTGTGATCGCATCCGGCAGCAAGATGTGGATACCGCTCGAATGCAGGTGCGGCGAGCCAAAGGGACGCGTCCAGTATTACAACTTTAAGTCCCTGTCTGCGGTCAGCCATCTCCTTGAGGAGGTTCAGAAGGGCGCGAGCAAAGCCATCGTCGTCGGTGCAGGCTTCATCGGCATGGAGATCGCCATAACGCTCAGGAAGATGGGGCTCGAGGTTCTGGTCGTCGAGATGCAGGACAGGATCCTGCCCAGAATGGTGAGCCGTGAGACATCCCGCTACCTCGAGAGGATTGTCAGGGATCTCGGCATCGAGCTGCTCCTGAACTCGCGCGGTGTAATGCTCAAAGGCGAAGAGGTCGCCGAGGAGCTTCTACTTGAGGACGGGCGGACGATAAAAGGTGACCTGTTCATCGCAGCCACAGGGGTAAAGCCGAATGTCGAATTTCTGGCGGATAGCGGGATTGAAGTCGGGCGCGGCATCAGCGTGAACGAGTATCTCGAGACCAGCGTTCCAGACATCTACGCATGTGGCGATGTCGCGGATGTGCGCGACCTTGTTACAGGTAACGCTTACCCACATGCGATATACCCTGAAGCCATCCAGCAGGGCAAGACGGTGGCGCTTAACATCATGGGATACCGCAAACCTTATGACGGCGGCGTCAACATGAACAGCCTGTATCATTTCCATCTCCCGCTCATAAGCGAAGGTGCGATGGTGGGCGAGGTTGAGCCCGATGAAACCTTTTTCTACGAAGACGGCAGTGTGATGCGAAAAATCGACATAAAAGACGGCAAAATACTCAGATTTGAGCTCGTGGGCGACAAAAAAGGCGCAGGCTTCCTCCACACTTTGCTTGTGAAAAGGGAGGAGATAGAAAGGATTAAGGACAGGATTTTGCGCGGCAAATACAACCACGCACATCTGATGCTTGAAACCATTCCACATTAGCCAGAAACTCAGGGACAACAAAAGGGGAGGT
>JALVZN010000016.1:0-2527 GCA_027037615.1 Caldifarciminota bacterium
TTTAAAGAACTTTCGGTTCTTATCGATCCACCATCTTTTTACCCTCATCTAAAAGTGATAGAAAACCTCGAATATTTCAGTTATATTCATGGTTGCGAAAAGCTCCCAACTGAGAAGCTTGGACTTGCTGGACATTTTGAAAAGAGAGTTAAAGAGGCATCTCATGGAACCGTCAAAAAACTTGGTCTTGCAATAACTCTGTGGAAAGACACTGATATTTATGTGCTCGATGAACCTTTCTCACACCTCGATCCGAACTCGCAAAATGTTGTAAAAGATAGGATTGATGAACTAAGAAGCAAAGGGAAAGCAATTTTCTTCACAACTCACCAGCAAAATGCACTTGATATCTGTGACAAAGTGGCAATTCTGGAAGACGGAAAGATAAAGCTCATAGGTTCCCCATCTCTTCCTAATTTCAGACAAAAAGGTAACAAGAGGCAAAAAATTTTTCTGTATAATTGTTCAACATCAAAAAGGACCTGGGAAAGCAAGAAACGCCATAGGTGATGCGTTATGAAACAGTTACACAAAGTGATAGAAATCCTTAGTAAGCACAAAGGTGGACTAAAGGACAAATACAAAATTCAGACAATAAAGATTTTTGGCTCTTATGCAAGAAACAAACAAAATGTTTCAAGTGACATAGACCTTATCGTAAGCTTCGAGGAAACTCCCACACTCATTGAGCTCGTGAAAATTCAAGAGGAACTGGAGGCACTCCTTGGCATAAAGGTCGATCTTCTAACCGAAGAAAACATAAGCCCGTTCATAAACCCATACATAAAAGAGGTTGTGACGATATGAAACGGATTGAGTGGTATGAATCATTAGTATAACTCGGTATAAATCGTAGTACCGTTTGAATCTGGGAATTGCATGCAATGAAAAAAGGAGGACAGAATGGCCGGAAGAACATGGAAAAATATAAATCCAATTAAAGCCGAAGAAATTAAAAATTACTTACTAAAAAACGGCGGAGAAGAGAAATCAATAAAATCGCAACATGAAAAATGGCGGGTTAGATTTTCTGACTCCACTTTTACTTATTACAAAAGTGGGACTCTTTATAGCACCCAGTCTAATCTAAGTGATCCAGCCGTATTCAACGCATGGCAGCAAATAGATTTTATGGTAGGCCCCTCATATATCATACCGAGTAAAAATTTTCTTATAGGGTTAGATGAAACAGGGAAAGGCGAGGCAATAGGACATACAATTTTGACAGGTGTAATTTTTCCAAAAGAACTTTTCAATGACATTGATTTGTTGGTAGGTCCTGCCGATACAAAAAAGCGCCACAAATTCGAATATTGGGATAACATTTTTATTGAACTAGATAATCTAAGGGACAAAGGACTTCATTTTATCTATGAAAAAATCCCACCTTGGCACGTTGATAAGTATAAGTTAAATAAAATAATGGATATCACTTATCAGAGAATACTCTCATTCTTTTTCAGAGAAGCTGATATATCCCAATGTAGGATTGTTTTGGATGATTATGGCATAGGAGACACATTAAAAAGATTTTTAAATTTCTTAGAAAAACAAGGAGCAGAAGTTGTTGTTACACCCAATGCAGAAGAAAATTATCTTGAAGCAAAAGTTGCTTCTCTTATCTCCAAGCGACAACGAGAGACAGTAATAAAGGCAATCAATGAAAATCCGGAATTTCATATAGATGAACTTACTGTAGGCTCTGGAAATGCAGGTGACCCAAAAACTAACAGATGGCTTAAAGCATGGTGGAAAAAACATAAATCCTGGCCATGGTTTGTAAAAAGATCATTCAGTAATATAAGAAAAATTGAAGGAAAAACTGGTATTAAAAAAATTTCACCACCTATTGATGAAAGCTTATTATCGAACGAGTTTTTAGAAAATTTCAATAAAGGTAAACTTTCTATCCAATCTCTTTCACTTGAATGTCCATACTGTGGCTCCACTCTGAAAAGCGTAAAATTTGTGATTATTAATAAAAACAACATGAGCGGAATAAAATGTATCAATGAAAAGTGCGGGAAAATTATCGATGATGCTGGAATAACCCTCAGATATTACTGCGGATATATTTTGCCAGACAGCAGTGCTATCCAAAGCAGAGTTATATCCAAGGATTTGAATAGCACTAAATTTTTTGAAAACTTTACAATAATTCTTTCACCAGTAGTCAGAAAAGAATGCGATGGCACTCCGCGTGGAAAAAAGGAACTTGAAGAACTGGCTAGATTTAACTCTATGGGACGAATAAGATTAGAAAGTGTAGGAAGAATGGAAGAAATCCCTGACAATTTGAGTAACGCAGAAAGAGATGAAAGAATTATTGAGGATTGCATTAAATATAACGCAATTTTATTAACCAGGGATAAATCCATGCTAGCTTTTGCAGGTGGTAAAAATGTTTTTACGATATACCTTTAGAATTGAAATATATGGAATCCTGATATATTTCAGAACCTCAAACTACATAAAGGAGAATAACCAAGATAGACTCTATTTGAACCATTTTGAACCATGAACATCG
>JALVZN010000016.1:2537-4891 GCA_027037615.1 Caldifarciminota bacterium
GTGGCGGGGACATCGGCTCCTCGAGGCTTGAGCGCGGACTGCCGTGCTCAAAATGCCTGCCTAAACCGCCGCAAAGCGCTGAAAATGAGCCAATTCCGATCGAAACACTGTGCGCCGAACTGAAAGCCAACGGAAAACTCCGGGATTACGCCAGATTTTGTGAGATCGATAAGGCGTCAGGCGCTTTCGCAGAATTTTTCAGGTCAGCGATCGGTTCTGAGCCGTGGTCGCTTCAGGTTACATGGGTCAAACGGGTGCTCGCCAAACGGTCGTTCGCCATCTTAGCACCGACAGGTATCGGAAAAACGACATTCGGCATTGTGGCAGCCTCGTTCCTTCCCGTTCGAGCCTACATAATCGTCCCGACAAAACTCCTTGTCCAACAGGTGATTGAGCGCATAGAAAGGATCTCGAGAGGAAGAAAACGGGTGGTGAGGTTCACCGGCCGAAAGGGCGAGAAGGAGGCCATCGCAGCCGGAGATTTTGACATCCTCGTTACAACCCACATGTTCCTGTATCGCAATTTTGAGATGCTCGAACCGATTTTCAAAACCCCATATCCAGTGCCAGAAGACACTCCGTCTGAACTTAAGTCACTGCTGAGCAACCGATTTCACAATTTCTTTTTCGTCGATGATGTCGATTCGTTTCTGAAGGCGTCGAAAAACATCGACCTGCTTTTGAAATTATTGGGGTTCAACGATTATGCCATCAACCTTGCGCTCAAAACCGATAAGACCGACGCCGACCGCCAGCGGCTCCAGCAAATTCAGCGCTACGCCAACGGCTCGCTCGTGATCTCATCGGCGACCGCACAGCCGCGTAGCCGCAGGGTCGTGTTGTTCCGTGAACTTCTCGGCTTCGAGGTGCAGAAGTCATCGACCACCATGCGCAACATCGTCGATGCCGCCGAACGTGTCAGGAATTTCCAGCACGGCATGGAGAGGGCGGCAGAACTCATCGGGCGGCTAGGAGGCGGCGGATTTGTCTATGTCTCAATGGATTACGGCCGCGAGGGCGCCGAACGGTTGACGGAATACCTCAATTCGAGAGGCATCACGGCCGTCATCTACGACCGATTTGATGCCGATGCTCAGGAACGGTTCAGAAAGGGCGAAATCCTCGTGGCAGTTGGCATTTCACACCATCTTAACCCGCTTGTCCGCGGAATTGACCTTCCGGATGCGGTCAGATACGCGATTTTCGTCGGCACCCCCAAAATGGAGATACCCGCTGCCGCAGAATCGATTGCGCCATCCCACCTGTTCCGCCTCCTCCTTGCCATACGGCCGATCCTCGTCGAACGGGAAAAGGTTGATGCTTACCTCGATTTTCTGCGCAAGTATCTGACGCTCAAGGAAGAACACATCGACCGCTACCCGAAAATCAAGTTGAAACTTGAGGAGATAGCACTTTTCATCAAAATCAAGCTCAACGAGCCAGAATTCGCCTCAGCCATCAGGACATCGGACGAGGTGTCTCTGATTCGCAGGGAAGGCAAGCTCTACATCGTGGTCGGCGATGCGTCGAGCTACATTCAGGCGTCTGGTCGGACATCGCGCCTGTTCGTCGGCGGACTGACAAAGGGGCTTTCGATTTTGCTCTACTACAACGACAAGGCGTTTACAAGTTTGAGGAAGCGGCTTCGGGCGGCCACCAATCAGGACATCGAATTTGTGAAACTAGACGAGATCGACCTCGATACGCTCATCAGCGAGATTGATCGTGATCGTGAGCGCGTCAAAGCCGTTCTGCGCGGCGAACTTACAGCCGAAAAGAACGACCTCATGCGCACGACGCTGGTCGTCGTGGAATCGCCGAACAAGGCACGCACAATCGCAGGTTTCTTCGGCCGGCCTCAACGCAGGTGGATAGGAAATTCAATGGCTTATGAAATCAACTTAGGCGACCGACTGCTTATCATCACCGCATCGCTCGGCCATGTGTTCGACCTCGTGGAGGAAGGCGGGCTTTACGGCGTCTTGGAAACCAGAAGCAGTTATGTCCCAATCTATTCGACGATCAAACGGTGCACGAAATGCAACGAGCAGACCACGCTCGACCGTTGCCCGCGCTGTAAGACCAAACCTGACATGGACAAGATGGATATCGTCAAGGCATTACGAGACCTTGCGATGGAGGTCGATGAGGTCATGATCGCCACCGATCCGGATGCCGAGGGCGAGAAGATCGCATGGGACCTGTTCCTCTCGCTCAGGCCATTCAATCACAACCTGAAAAGGGCTGAGTTTCACGAAGTTACACCGAGAGCCTTCAAGAATGCGCTCGCAAATCCGAGGGGATTCGACATCGGCCTCGTGAAAGCGCAAATCGTGCGCCGAATAGCCGACAGA
>JALVZN010000017.1 GCA_027037615.1 Caldifarciminota bacterium
ACATAGCCGAGTATTCGGTCAAATTTTTCCAAAATAGGCCCTAAAAAACTCTTTGAAGTCAATTTCTCGCTGTCGGAGAACGACTTTGTCCTGTTGACCTTAATCTCGCTCTGCGGGATGTAGGCCTCTGGCATGGCTCCGAACATCAGCATAGCCGCGACTGTCGGCTTGCCGCCGTGCGTCAGGCCGAGCTTTTCGAGAAGCTTCAGGGGCCACCTGTCGCCCATCTTTGAGGCGAACTGCTCGACGAGCTCAAGGTTGATGGCGTCAACTGACAGGTTATCAAGAAGCCTTACGTCGTATGAGGGCGTTGCCCATCGCTCCATGAACATCCTTTCCACTTCGTTAACGGCAAGATGTTCTATCCTGCCATTGCGATACACCGGGAATTTTCCGGCAAACATGTAAGGCTTAAACACGCCGTCAGGCACGGCGATGATTGCGTTGTCGTTTACCGGTATGATCACCGGCATAATTGATGGAGACACCAGTTTAACCGCCTCTGAGACGGCCTTTTCCGCATCGTTCGGGGTAGAGTAGTAGAGCAGTTCCCCACCGCCTGCGTTTGCCACAGAGGCGATGACTTCGGCGAGTTCCTGCTGTGTTATTCCCCGTTTTATTGCCGCCTTTACCGCCATAATTCCACTTCCTTACCGGAATTGCCGGCATTATTTTACCGGTAATTTGCCGGTAAGTCAAACTGCGGTGACGGCATTTGCCGGCTTCTGCGATTGCAAAGTCGGGCTGGAGATGTATCCTTTAACCCCTTAACGGAGGTTGCGTTATGATTGCGGCAATGGCACTGTGGGCTTTGCTTTCAGTTGGAGGTCAAAACCTTCATTTCTACATTTACGGCAGCCACAGCTGTTCGCATTGCGTTATGCTTGAGGCGGAGCTCAGGTCGAAGTTTGCGGATAGCGCCATAACCTTCTACCCGATAGAAGATAGCGCCAATTTAAGCAATTTCCTGAAACTCAAGGACATAACCGGCATCCCCGTCATCCCGATGACAGCTGTTTTCCTCAGGGACACGCTCAGGGTCGTGCGAGGTGCATCGTTCGCATTTGAGGATGTGCTTCCGTTCGTTAAACTTGCGGAAGATTCCGATTGCGTGGTGATTTTGTGGAGTCAGGCGGAGCTCCTGCGCGACACAACCGAGATAAAAGCGCTCCAAACCCTTTTCCTGAGCGGCCGCACGGAGCAGCAGAGGGACGCGCACCGACGATGAGGAGCTGCCTAAAATCCGCCGTTCACCAGATAATTCCGAAATCCTGAAGAGAACAGCGTGTCGCTCTCTGTCACGATCATGGTTTCGTATCCGTCGAGCGAGTTAATCAGTTTCAGGCCCTTTTCAGGCCCGAGCACGAAAACTGCGGTTGCCAGTCCGTCGCTCATGGTGCTGTTTGGGCCGATGACGGTGACGCTGACGACGCCTCTGACAGGCCATCCGGTGCGCGGATCGAAGATGTGCGAGTATCTGACCCCGTTCACCTCGATGAAACGCTCATAGTCGCCCGATGTGCACACGGATTTGTCGCTCAACGCCAGTATTCCCATGATGTTGCTGCGGTCGAACGGGTCCCTGATGCCAATTCCCCATTTCCCGTGCGGCCCGTTGCCGAGTGCGTAGATGTCTCCTCCTGCGTCGATCAAAGCGTTTCGTATGCCGAGCCGTTTCAGCCTCGCGACGGCCAGATCGATCGCATATCCCTTTGCGATGCCGCCAAGATCGATGCGCTGACCACTGCCTATCCGCACCGAATCGCCTCTGACCTCTATCTTCCTGAAATCAACAAACTTACTGGCACTATCGATGCTCGACTTCGGCGGTTCCATCCAGCCTTTTTCCGTGTCAAAGTGCCACAGGTGGACGAGCGCGCCGGCCGTGATGTCAAAGGCACCTCCCGATAGCTCGCCGATTTTGAGGGCGTAACGGATGCATTCCGCCGTCAGCGGCGACACCCTGACCCATCGCCCGGCATTCCTGTTTATCCTGCTCAGGTCAGAACCGTCTTTGAGCGGGCTCATCAGCGAATCGACAAGCCTGAACGCCTCGATTGCGGTGTCGGCAGCCCATGCGCTATCGGCTGGCACATCGACATTTATCACGGTTCCCATGATGAATGCCGTCCGAAAGACAAATCTCCTTTTGCCGCCCCTGTGGCAGGATGTCAGAAGCAGCGACGATAACATCGCCAGAATTAGGAAGTTAGCTGTTATTTTCATCCTCGTGTTCCTCCTCAAAGTTTTTCATGACCTGTTCGGCCATCTCAAACGCCTCAGATGGCGAAAAGCCGCGCCTCACTGCAAATGATGCAAGCCTGCGTTTTATCTCGTCCAATCTTTTGCCCTTCATCGAGCTCAGTTTTATGCCCATCAGCCGCTTGATCTCGGCGATCGCCCTTTCCCTGTCGTATTCGGAAGCTATTGCTCTGTTGGCTGTTTCATCGTCAATGCCGAATTGTGACCGAAGCTTATGAAAGATGAGCTCAGGCGCGAGCCCCCTGGCGTTTTTGGTTCGCACAAACGATTTTGCGAATTCGAGATCGTTCAGGAAACCGTCATTTTTGAGGCTTTCGATGACCGTCTGCACCGTTTCGTCGGAATATCCTTTCTGGCGCAGGCGATTTCTGAGCTCGTGCTCGCTCCTGTCCCTGAAAATCAAAAGCCTGTAAGCTGCTGCGAATGCGGATTTTATGTCGTCAGGATCAATCCTCCTGCCGCGCTTTTTAGTGCGTGAACCTCTTCGTCCTGCCATAGACCTCGACCTCTGCGACCCACATGAGATCAGGGCGATTTTCGGGGCCGTCTCCTCTGTCCTGTTCAATTCGCACCCTGCTGCCCGTGATGTTGTTTATTATGATTTTCGTTCTTGGGCGGCGTCCGAGCGGCTTCACATCGGCCACCAACCTGTTGTCAATGAAGATTTTGATGTGGCGCGATGTCTCGAAGTAATCGCCGATCATGCTGATCTCGCGCGGCCAGTAGATTATCACGGACTCTATCTCCGCGGGGCTGTCGGCCAGCTCAACATCTATGAAATGCGGGAAAGTCGAGTTGTCAGACGCCCATGCGGCATCCGACCACAACATCCTGAAATCGTTTCTGATGCCGTCGTTCAACACCTCTGGCCTGTAACTGATGTCATACGAATCGGTTGTGACCTTACCGCCGTTGCCCCTGAACGCAAGGTTGTATTCGGACTCGCGGATGTAGATATCGCCTTTCAGCCTGAACAGCGGGTCGAACTTGAAAGCGCGCTCTGATACCCCAACCGTGCATCTCACCGCGTGATGGAACACGGAATCGAGGAAAATCGTCGCAACATAAGGTATGAATCCGTAAGAACATGCGCGATTGTAGTAAAAAGCTATCTTTTCGGTATCGAACGGGTCGGCGTAGTCGAGAGCGAAGACCTGAAAGTCATATCTTGCACGCAGTCGGTTGATGAAATTCACAGCGAAGTAGTCCGTCCACCACAAAAACGACGAATCAGCCTCGAGATATCTTTTCTTCTTGAAATCGTAGCCTGCCATCGAGAAATCCTCCCACATCATGCCGTCTATCACCGGTGCTATGTCCTCAAGGATTGTAAAGCCGCGGTTTGCAACGAGTTTCAGGTCAGGGAACGAGTCTCTGATCTCCTTGATGAGATTAATCATGGCATTGTGGAACTCGGGCTTGAGGTCCGCATTGTCGATGGTGTCCATGAAGATGCCTGCAACCCCCTGTTTTTTCAGCTTCTTTATGCGGTCAAAGATGTGTTTGTGCCATAGCGTTGAGGCAGGATTGACATAGTAGGAGTGCCAGTTTGGGTTCATGTCAGGCTGGCCGTCCCCATCGTCGTCGAAGTAATAGGATGCGTAACCGCCAGGGCCTTTGCCATCGCCTTTGTGCAGTCCATCGGATTCTCCGAGCGACACATAACCTATGACCCATGTGCCGGCATCAGCTATGGATTTTATCTCCTCTTCCGTGTAATTTCGGGGCTCCATGATAGCGACATCGAACTGCGTTATGTCGTCTATCCTGTCTTTTCCGTAGTAGCAAACATAGGTTTTAACCGAATCCCACGCCGTTCGTGGGGTGAAAGTAAGTGCCAGAGAGATTATCAGATAGGTCACCTTCCACGCCTCCCTTGTTGTTTCGATACATTATAAATTTTGTGGAAACCGTGTTGCAATGCTGAAGTTTTTGCGGCTCATTGGCAAACTTTTTCAATAACTCTTTTTATGTCAGTGACTTGAATAAGTTTCATGCCTGCCATATCCCTATGCAAACTAACACACTGTGGCTCAGCACCATAAGCCGCACGGGACAATTTTTCTCCCGACAGGCTCAAAAAACCCCCATTTTCTCCTTCAAACGGCCTTAAAAGTGTGCAAAAGGCGGGTAAAAGGTATCAATTTTGATACCTTGAAAGATGGGGAAATTGTTCTAAAGTAAAAACAACGAATGCGGTGAATTGCTGATAGCATGGTTGATAAAAGATTTAACACAAAGGAGGTGTGTTAAATGAAACCCTTATCAAAGTCAATGCTGGTGGTGTTCCTCCTCGTGGGAGGACTATTTGCTGACGCTCAGAGGATGCATTTCAACTGGAGGTGGCCGTTCACAGGCGCATCGTCAGGTGCACTGGCGATAGATACATCAAGGCATTACGCATTCTACTCGGCCGGAATGGGCATTGTCTGCGTTGATCTCTATGGCTCGCCATATTCGCTCGTTGAGCGAATTTTCACATCAAACACTGCACTTGACATCGAGATATCTCCCGACGGCAACACACTTTTTGCAGCAGTTGGTGACAGCGGCATCGATATCTGGAACATCTCGGACACAGCAAACCCCACAAGGATTGCAAGGATAAACGACGG
>JALVZN010000018.1 GCA_027037615.1 Caldifarciminota bacterium
GTGATGAGGCAAATTTCTTTGTTAACTTGTAAATTGTTTTGATTTCAATAAGTGTTCTGTTCATAGTGGGGGAAGGTTAAAGCCTTCCCCTTCATTTGTTAAGAGCATTTTTTTCGAACAGCCTCAGACAACGAGATGCATCACGGACAACGAATTGCATCATCAAAGGCCGGAGGAATGATCCACTGTCCGTTGAAGTATCCCGAAGTGCGGCGACCGACAGGCATAAGCTCTGAATCAACAACCAATCAGAATTGACTTGTTAACGCGGCAAGATCTCGCTTTCGACACAGTGCAATCCCTATGATCCATCTGTCGTTTATGTTGATGGACGACGGGATCGGACACGCCCACCAGATACGCAATTATCAGCTCACCATTTTCTTCGGCTCAAAAAGTCAAGTTCTGTAAGTCTTTTCACATCAAAGTTATCTCAGAAGTTGATATAGACACCGAATTCAGGCAATAGCGTCTTGGAGAATGTAAAGATATATCCATCTTCTTTTATGGACCTTTTCCCTATCGTGCCAATGTCAAGGACAAATCCCACTTTACCTATCCTGAGGTCTGTTCCCACATAATACGCTGGCACGAATCCTCCGTAAAATGAGATAAATTTTATCCCCCCGAATGCCCTCCGCCAGCCAAACAGGATGCTCGGTGCAAAAAACAAGTCGGTTTTATCCTTATACTTCACAAGAGAGACCTGATGGTCCATGCTGATGTTAAACTTCCTGTATCTGAAGAGCCTGACTTTGATGTCTGATGAAAAATCAAGGTATGTGCCACATCCAGTGGGTAATATGACTCCTTCGATGCCCATATCAACTTTTGTCGAGAGCCCTCTCCTGTAAGAAACATGCGGATATACATTGTAATTAGAGCTATCCTTATCGCGTATTCCTGTCACGCCAAACCGCAAGGAAGTTTCACCTTGGGGAAGCGTTTCCGGACTTTGTTGCAGGATGTAGGAGCTACATCCCGCTCCAAAAATGGCGATAAATAAAAGCAACACCAGATATGGATAAACACCTAATATTTTGAGCCATCTATACATGATTGACCTCCTCGTTTTAACATGAGTTCAGAAATTAAGTTTATAGAGGTCAATTGTTGCCTGTAAAGTTTTCAGAAACGGAATACCGATTTTCAAGAAGCAGGACCAGTTTATGCATCGACCTGTTGTGCAAATTGTCAGGCTGGACCAATAGCCCTACTTCCTGTGAATTCATCGACTAAAAGCTTTTCCAATCCCTGTTCTCGCAAGCTCCTGAGTGACGCCACACTTTGCCCATCGCAAGCTTGACAGGAGGCCATCTCTTAAAGTTAAATAAAACCTAATCACATTGCCCTGGGCGCTGGAAAGGTTAAACCTGTTTAAAAATGTGGTTATCTGGGGTTATTTGAGATAAAATTTCAGGCCAATAGGAGGCTGTCATGCTTAACTACAAAGTAAAAAGGATAGTAAATCCGTCACAGAAGGAGTTAAGGGAGCTTGCAATCAAATATTCCCATCCAATACTCACATCAGCATACGGCAATCTTGACCGTATAACTCGATTTAAAGCAAGGATGGCGAAATACACCTATGTGATAGCACCGCCGAGCGATAAAGATAAGTATTCTCACAACATCATCGACGCAGAGAAGGCGAAAGAGCTTATCGAGAGGCAGAGAAGATACATTGAAAACAGCGAATTCCTGATAGAGATTCAGGGTTACCTCGGACTTGGCGAAAAAGCGGTGCCTGTCCTGTGGCTTTTCACGCCGGAGTCAGCGAACATAGCAGGGATGCAACAGGTTCTGGCGTTCCCGCGCGAAGAAGTGGAGACACCTGAGCAGCTTGCAAAACCGTTTCAGCCCAAATTGACCGTCGTATATACATCGGGATTTATCGTGGAGGACATGCCCGGCAAAATGGCGGTTGTCGTTGACCTCGAGAACTACATAAACTATGTGATGGGTTCGGACTACTTCGGCGAGAGCAAGAAAGGCGCACTCAGATTGTTGAACGATTATGTGTATCAACTCGGCGGGCTCGTGTTCCACGCAGGCGCAAAAGCCGTCAAGATCGGCGATAAGGTCGTGACCATGGCGATAATGGGCCTATCCGGCACTGGCAAGACAACGACCACATTCTCGAAACAGGGGGAACTGACACAGCCAATTCAGGATGACATGATCTCCCTCTGGCCTGATAAACAGATAAATGTCACAGAAAACGGCTGTTTCGCAAAAACTTATGGGCTGAAAGCTGAGTCCGAGCCGGTTATCTACAAAGGCACCGTTCATCCCGATGCGTGGGTCGAAA
This sequence comes from Caldifarciminota bacterium, assembly GCA_027037615.1. Lineage (GTDB taxonomy): Bacteria > Hydrothermota > Hydrothermia > B15-G9 > B15-G9 > WGAI01. The sequence goes on from JALVZN010000018.1 coordinate 2,312, forward strand.
ATGTTTACATGAACGAGGATGGCACTTACGACTTCTCCAAGGATGTCCTCAGTCCTGAGGAAGTTGCTCGCTGGAAAGACATCCTCATAGCCACTGGCGCGCCGCCGGAGAATGTGGAGAAATACATCAAAGGCGAAGTGAAGGCCGAGGATGTGGTTGACCGCTATCTTGTTCCCAAAGACGGGTGGGATTTCGTGGTATGGACTCAGAACGGCCGCTCGATCATACCGATGTCGATTATCGAGGACGCAGCCGACCTTCATAACATCCCTCCGCTCAAGTATATCGGCATATTAAACCGTGACGAGGGACATGATGCCGCGACGCCGGGCATCGTGAGGTTCTCATCCGCCGCACAGGCGGCCGGCTATTTCCTGTTGGGAGAAACATCAAAGACATCGGCAGCCGGCAAGGAGCGTGGCAAGACCCGCTCTCCGTTCACAAATCCGTTCTTCCCGAGAAGGTTCAGCTTGATGGCCGAGCGCTACCTCGAACTGACTTCCGACATGCCCGACCTTGTAGCGTGGATGATGAACACGGGCTATGTCGGAGGCGATGCGCTCGACGAAAAGGCAGGCCGCGCATTGAAAGTCAAGATCAGGCACTCGTCGGCTATGCTTGAAGCGATGCTGCGAGATGCGATTAAATGGGTCGAGGACCCGGATTTTGGATACCTGATCGTGGATGTCAACGCACCTGAAAACAGCGAGCTGCTTGAGAAGGTGCCGGCCGAAATACTCCAGCCGAAACTCCTGTTTGAGAAACAGGGACGCCTCGACGAATACAGAGAATGGGTGGAACGCATGAAAAAGGAACGCAAAGAGTTCTTAGAATCGCTCGGAACGGATCCTGAGATCATAAAAGCCGTCGTGAACTGACACCCTTCTAAGATCTTGCATCGGGGCTCCCGTGAAAGCGGGAGCCCTTCACCGTTGAGAGCCCGCCCGAATCTGTGCATTATAATCCCACAAAACGATAAAAACGGGAGGATGATAACATGATGGGTGTTGTGTTGAGCGTATTTATGATAACGGCCAATCCGTTCGTGGACAGTTCAAGGGTAATAGTGAGGTTCGCCGATAGCCACCAAATCGATTCCATTTCAATGGTATCCGCGATCAAATCGCTTGACGATGAACTGAGGATAGAAAAGGTCAGGACAAAACCGTTCCACTATGTTGTGGTCAGGACAAAGTCGAAGGATTATCGCAGGATTTACAGCAGATTGATGCGCATCAAGGGAGTGAGATATGTTGCGCCGACGACATACTACCACGCATCGCACATCCCGAACGATCCTTTCTGGAACCTTCAATGGGGGCTGCCTTTCATCCATACGCCTACGGCATGGGACAGCACGACGGGAAGCACTGACATCAAGGTGGCGATTGTGGATCAGGGCGTTCAATACACGCATCCGGATCTGGACGGCCATTTTGGGACGGTCAAGGGATACGATTTCGTGGACGACGACAACGACCCGCTGCCCTCCGATGTCACAGAGGACCACGGCACGCATGTTGCCGGGATAATCGCAGCCGAGATGGACAACAACATGGGCATTGCAGGCGTGGCTCAGGTGAGCCTGTATTCCCTGAGGGTGCTCGATCGAGAGGGTTCTGGCACAGTCGATAACATATCCGACGGCATCACATGGGCGGTCGATCACGGGGCACGTGTGATCAACATGAGCCTTGGCGGGCCATCAGGCCATTATCTGCTGGACGAGGCATGCCAATACGCTGCAAATCACGGGGTTATCACATTTGCGGCGAGCGGAAACGATGCCGCCGACTCGGTGGACTATCCTGCGCGATATCCGACGGTCGTGGCAGTCGGAGCAATAGATATCGATTCATCGGTGGCAGGTTACAGCAATTACGGCCCTGAGGTCGAGCTCACAGCTCCCGGCACAAATATCTATTCGACAATACCTTACAGCGACTACGGCTACATGAGCGGGACATCCATGGCCACGCCGATGGCTTCGGGAGTGGCTGCCCTTGTGATAAGCGAAAACCCGGCCCTGAACGGCGCAGCAGTGAGAGCGATTCTTGACTCCACGGCAATGGACATGGGGACGCCCGGACGGGATATCTACTACGGATATGGCGTTGTAGATGCGCTTGCAGCGGTAAACGCAGCGGCATCCTACCCGTCCATCGACACGCTCGCAAACGACAACGGCTCACCTTACTACTACTGCGCAAATGAATGGGGACCATACATCAAAGCTGCGAGGTATTCGGTAAGCCGCAGCGCCCAGCTCCAGTCCATAATCGCCTACTTCGGCACTCCGATCGGATTTGAACCATACGCCCAGACCGGGCACTACTTCGTATGGAGCGATAACTCAGGCATACCCGGCAGCCTGCTGGCTTACGGCGACTTCCAGATCCCGGCCGTGGCAGTTGGAACTGACCAGTGGATCACGATCGACCTCACATCTCAGGGCATCACATTGAACGGCACATTCTGGATCGGCGTGTCTCAGGAGACATCTCACGCGCCTTACCTCAGGCAGGACAATGTATCGAACCCGCTGGACAACGCTTACAGCTCAGA
>JALVZN010000019.1 GCA_027037615.1 Caldifarciminota bacterium
ACAACATCTGGGTTGTGGCCAAAGACACCTCAAGGAGCAATGTCTATTACTCCCCGGACTTTGGCGCCACATGGGTTGAGCGCCCGATAATCCGATACGATCTGTATGTGCCCCTTTTCGATGTCGATTTCGTCGATCCTTACACCGGATGGGCGGTTGGATATGAAGGCTACATCTATCAGACCTACGATGGCGGCCAGACATGGACGCTGCAGGCTTACGGTGTGTCCAAATTCATCACCCGCGTGAAATTCATCAACGAGATGGTCGGATGGGCGGCCTGTGGCGATGCCATTTACGCGCGCACATCGAGTGGCGGCAATCCACCGCCGAACGGATGGGTATCAGGCGTGGCGATAATGGCGATGACTGAGCTTTACGGCGTTGCGCCTCTCGACAGCACGACAGCGTTCGTCGCAGCCGGTGACGCCGTGAACCCCGGCGGTCAGGGCTACCTCGCTTTCACTTCGGACGGCGGCAACACATGGACAATCCTCATTCAGGACTCGGTTTACGACTATTTCGATGTCAATTTCACCGATGAACAGCACGGTTTCCTTGTCGGCGGGCTCGATAACCCACCTTACACGCCGAAACTCTATGTCAGCTCGAACGGTGGACTGACATGGAACGAGGCTTCCCTGCCTCAGGGCACGCACACCCTGAGGGCCATCACATTTGTCAATCCGAATTACGGATGGGCTGTCGGAGAGGAAGGGACGATCATTCGCACGCGCGACGGCGGCAGCACATGGGAACTGTTAACCTCAGGGGTTTCTACTGTCCTGTTCGATGTGGAGTTTGCCGACACGCTAAACGGCGTCGCAGTCGGTGACTCTAACACCGTGCTTATAACCAACGATGGCGGAGAAACATGGCGCGTGCTCGATCCTCAGGCTGGCATCGAAGAAGATGAGCACCCGGTTCAAACTGCTCCTATCAACATGGAAATCCACACATACGCGGGAGCAATCGAGGTCGAGGCGCCATGCAGGGGCGAAATCACGGTCTTTGACGCATCCGGGCGAATCACAGGGATGAGGCGGATCAACGGCGATAAGGTCAGGTTCTCCGTGTCGTCATCAGGTGTATATTTCGTCAGGATGAGCGTTCCAAACGCAAATCCGATCGTCAAGAAGGTAATTGTGGCAAGGTGATCGGAAACAGCTTCAGCTCAAAAAGATTTTGGGGCACGGAAAAGCTATCCTCCGTGCCCCCTGTGCCTCTGTGTGGGCTTATAACTACCTCAAAATCTTCCTCATCCTCCAGAACACCCTGTCGATCCTCGCGTTGCAGTTTTTGAAATAAAATCCGACGGGGCCAACCCACGGGATGATCGCCTGTTTGAACCCCATCCTGCGCAGATCTTCAAGGGAACGCAGGAGGAGCGCCCTGCCTATCCCCTTGCCGCGTGCAGACCTGTGCGTGCCCATCGGGCCGAACCACCCTGTGCCCATGTTGTTGGACTCGTGTGCGGAGAAACCGATCACCCGGCCGTTCACATCAGCTATGAACAGCGTGGGCGGGTCGTTCTGCAACGATGTATCCACTTCACCCTCCCACCCATGAAATTCGGATGAGATGAACTCAAGGATGGCGTCCCTGTCCTGAACCGTCGCCCTTCTGATCACAATTCCGTGTTCACCAAGCAGCTTCTTCTCAAGATCCTCATCGGGCTCGACATCACACAGATCCGCAACCATGTTGTATGTCTCGTCGAATTTTTCATATCCATGTTTCTGGAAAAACAGCACGGCAGAGGTATAGCGCACATCGATGCCGGGCATAAAGTAGTTTGGCGCTCCTTCACACACCCTGACCTCGCTTACACCCGATTGCCTGAACCTGTATTCCATCTCGTCTAACAGCGTGGCGCCAATGTGTTGTCCCCTGAACTGCGGCCTCACCGCAAAGAGCTTGTGGTAACCCGTGTTGCCCCTAACAAGCCCCATCCAGAAAGCGACAGGGATGCCGTCGTAATAGGCTATCACAGCGAGATCCGAATCGAAATCATCATCTCCGAATGTCTTTTCAAAAAGAAGCGAATATGTCAACCTGTCGAATTCAAGGGATTCGTTGAGGATGTCGAGGGCAAGGCCAAGCCTGTCCTCATCCAGCCTCTCCAGCTCTATCCTTTCCATGCTGTCGCCCTCTGCCTCAAAATGCGTGGTCAAATGTTATGTCGAGCGTTGAGAATTCGCTTGATTTCCCGTAGTCAAGCGCTATGATGAAATCTCTGCCCCACATCACCCTCAATCCGCCGACAAATCCCGTTATGTTCTTGCCATACTTGCTCATGCCAGCATCAATTCCAACAACAGAGCCCACAGTCCATTCGCTGTTCAGGAAATTGAAAGACAGCATCCTGAACCTGAGTTCGTTGTTTACGACAAATTTGTTCGATGACATGTGATAAAATGTCGGGTAACCCCTGACGCTGTTCCTGCCGCCCAGCCCTTCAAACGGCTGGATGGAGTAATTCCATCCATAGACGAAAAACGGGACATCCTTCTGCGGCAAAACTGAGTAAGCAATTCTCGATGCGAGGGTTATACGATCTTTCAGGAAGCTTATATAACCTCTGGCAGACGCAAACAGCGTAGTAAATCGATAATCTTTGCCGAACCACAGCCCATAGGAGAGTTCAAAAACATATCCTTCCGTCGGATCGCCCTCGTAATCCCGCCTATCGAAGAAAATGCCGCCCTGCAAACCATTTATCCTGCCGCCTTCTATGCCGTAGGGCCTCACGGAGTCAAGGGCCGAGTTACTCCTCATCTTAATTGAATGGTTCTGGCTCTCCAACATGATGAACCCGATTCCGTATCGGGCCACGCCGCGGAAGAACATGTTGGTATGGATGTAAGTGTAAAATGTATCTCCCATAGGCACATCGAAGGAGATGCTATCGGGATAATAGTTTTCGTAAAGCGCCTTGTTGTATTCCGCTGTAAGGGTCACCCTCAACGGGGACTTGTAATCGAAAAATATGCGGTGCTTCTGAACGCCTCCGGTCGTCTTGAAAAATTGGCCGTAGATGTTCCATTTGTATTCCTTTTCGCCGGGTTCGTATGTGTAAAGGCCTATCCGAAGCCCATACCCAACCCCTGTCTGTGAGGAATAGCTCAAAAGAGGTATGCCTTTGATGATGAAAGAGGTTTTTGGCCCGGCGGAAACCAATAAATTGGCCATCAACAACAAATTAAGCATGGTCAGACCTCCTGTGGTTGTGTCATCTCTCAAAAAGCCTCAATCCCTGCACCTTCTGGAACCATGTCCTGACTTTGAGGGTTCCAGAGGTCGTATCGATGTCGTCGATGAAAATCAGAGCATAAAATCCATCCTGAGTTTGAAGCCCGTAAAAAGCGCCCTCTGCCAGCTCTTCATGGCTCCTATACCCGCTTTGAGGCAGCAGGAAGGCGGCAGTATCCCTTGATACCCACTGGATGCCGTTGTCCCGCCATGTGGACGGCGGCACTATCACGGAATCCGAACTCAGTTGCGAATAGGCAGGCGAAGCGATGTAGAACGGAGGCGTGGAATAGTCGGTTCCGAAATTTGTGAAATAGAAATCGACCACATCGGCATTTATGGGGTAAATCATCGAGTAGGTATGGCCTGTGCCGTCATCCCTGTCCCATCCGTAGCCCGCATGTCCGCCGAGATTAACCTCCCTCAACATCAATGTATCTGTCGCTATCGGCACTGTGGAAACAATCTCCGATGGACGACTCTCAAAACTGTCTTTGACGGAAATTACGCGGTAAAATCCCGTATGCAGTTCAGGATCGTGGACAAATGTGGTGTCATCGGCGCTCCTCGTGGCTGCTATCAAAATCCAGATTGAGTCCCCAAGCATCCTGTATTGAAGGATGTATCCATCGGCGGTGTCAACCTTTGACCATGTGATTCTGACATCAAGCCCTTCGTCTTCCGATGAAAGGTTCACCTCCGACGGCGCATCGATGCCGTAATGGTTTTTGACATAGACGCTGACCGTGTCCGAATAGTCAGTTATGTGGGCGCCATGTGCTTCGGCGCGAAGGTAATGCCATCCATCCGTGACATCTTCAGTGTTCCATGCCAATTCAAAAGGTGGCGCATCAACATTTGCTATGACCTCTCCATCGACCGTGAAAGTGACAAACTGGATGTCGTCCGTGCCTGACACAACCGTCTGGATGGTTACATTGCCCGACACGGTGTCGCCATCATGGGGAGATGTTATGTATATGTCGATCGTGTAATTCACAACGGGGCTGCATCGGGCGGCGAAGATGAGGGCTGCCGTTCCAGCAGCCAGAAACAGCAAAAACCTGCCTTTCATCTCACCTAACTCCTTGTTTTCTGCCATTTTTCTGAAAGGGCCTCGATTTTTTCATAAAAATCTCCGATGTCGCTCAGATCCTCAAAAGCGATCTCGGCTCCGCTGTCGTAAAGTTCATCAACTGAGTAAGGGCCTGTCGCCACGCCAACTGCGAAAACGCCAGCATCATGAGCCGCTTTTATGTCCCTCGGAGTGTCACCTATCACCGCCACCAGCTCAGGATCGTAATCTGCGAGTTTCAAGCCGCGCTCGACAGCCATCCGCACGATTACATCGCGCTCTTCGGAATCCGATCCGAACCCGCCAAAACTGAAATACCGCCACAGGTCAGCGCGCGAAAGCTTTATGCGCGCGCCACGCTCGATGTTCCCGGTGGCCAATCCGAGCAGAAAATCCCGATCCCCGTCGAGTTTTTCTAACAATTCATGCACGCCCGGCAACACGCGGTAGCCTTTC
>JALVZN010000020.1 GCA_027037615.1 Caldifarciminota bacterium
TGAACGCTGGCAGTGCCTTTTCGGGATCCTTCAGGTTCGGCAGGAGCACCCTCGCCGCAATCCCGAGTGTCACCGAGCCGAAGAATACGAGAAGTCCCCATGTCATGGAGATGAACGCCGCCCTCCTCGCCTCTTTCGTGCTCTTAACGGTGATGAACCTCATGAGGATATGCGGCATTCCGAAATAGCCGATCGAGATGCTGAGCTGCCCGATGATGAAACCCCATGTCAGGTCCCTCAAGGCATTTCTGCCGGGTAGGACAGTGGCCATGCCAAGCGGTTCAAGGGCTCTTGTGATGTTGGCAAACCCGCCCGCGCGCACGACGGCGATTATCGGGAACACCACAAGCACGAAGACCATCAGGAGCCCCTGAAGCAGGTCGGTCCACGAAACAGCAGCATAGCCGCCCATCAGGACATACAGTCCGATGACAACTCCTCCAATGAGCACGCCGGTCGTGTAACTGGTCAGCCCCATGCCCGCCATGGTCTTACCTGAGCCGATGAACTGCGCCATGACATAGGCAAGCATCGAGAAGAAGATGATGACCGCCGAAAGAACACGCAAGAGATGATGTTTCTGATCCTTCAGCCTGTCCTCAAAGAAATCGGATAGGGTATATGAGCCGAGCTCGCCTGACATCTTCCGAAGTTTCACGATGATAAACATCGAATTTATGAAGTATCCGAGCAAGCATCCGAGCGCAGCCCAATAGGCCGAGAAACCCATCTGATACCCCTTGCCTGAGAGGCCGAGCATGACCCATGCGCTTTCAGCACTTGCGGAGGCACTGATGGCCGTGACCCATGCACCAAGCGATTTGCCGGCAGCTATGAAATCCTCATAACTCTTCGAAAACTTGAGCTCGGCAAGGTATCCGATGCCTAAAAGGATAACGAGATAAACAAAGAAAGTGGCCATCATGATAAGCTTCACATTTGAGCTGAGCACGATGTTTTCCATCATTCAGCCTCCTCGTTGTTTTTCATACCCTTCGTGTAGGAAATGAGGACTATCACCCACATGATTATGGACGGCAAAAGGATCAACACAACGAAATCAGCGGGCAAACCAAGTATCATGATTCACCTCCTGTTCCAATTTCGCTTTTATTCGACAGGATGTAATACATCCCGTAAACAGTGACAGGCAGAAGTACGCCCATCACATGCATACTTGTCTCAGGAGAAGCATCGGTGAGGATAAGCGTGCCGAGTATCAGGCCGTTCAAAAGGCCAGGGGCAACAAGCGTAACAAGTGCTCCCCCAAGGCTTATGTCACGCTCATGGGACAGCACAAGCCCCGCGGCGTAACCCGCATAGTTACCTATTAGGAACGATGTTGCTGCCGATTGTGAGCTCGATTCGTCGGAACTTAAAAGCAGAAGCAACGAAGTGCCTAAAATATTGGAAGATACATACTCGAAAATTGCATCGCCCGCAGTGGTCCATGTGTCCTGAACCGCAAGGCTGCCGAAATATGATCCATATCCAGACATGATCGAATGCATCGCAATAACATTATCATCGTCTCTGCTACTGACGATTTCAGCGAGTGCGGCGCCCTGTGCATATCCGTTCAATCCCTGCAAAATGAAGCGGATGGTCACGCCCGGTGTGGGTTTTGTCACCTTTGCGAGATAGAAGTTGCCGATGTTCTCAATCAGGCTAAAAGTCAATCCCCATGTTGCTTTTGGCCGGTCATCGTATTCGCTTGTTGGGGCGAATATGAAGCCGTGAGCAAGGCCGTTATAAGCTCCCGCCCCGGCCATTAACACCTGCGGAAGACTAACACGCCCCGACGCCTTCGCCATGATGTATTGACCGCCTGCCCAAAAAACCGGCGTCCAGAGCCCCGTAACAGCGGCTGTTTTATCTTCAAGGTTCAGCGTTGTGGGAACCAGCCACGAATACAGGGTGAGCCCGACAACTCCCTGCATCGCCGTGTGGTAAAGGCGATAGTCCTTCTGAACTCTGGGCTCTTCACCGGGGACCGAAACATTCAGCATGGAGACAACATGAGTGCCCAATGATGGGCGTGCATAGGCAAAGATGTCCGGTTTTATAGCAGGGTCGATTAACGCGACCAGGATCAGAAGACTTGATAACATGTTATCCCTCCTTGTTCAAGTTTTTTCGGCGCGCCATTTATGGCGCACTTAGATTTCAACGACTTATCTCCAAAATAAGCTGTAACAATATGCCATTGCCCAGTTTAATTGAACCACGGAATGGTCATCCCTATGATAGCCATCCAGATGATTATATAGCCGATTGAAGCTGTCAGATGGAGCAACATATACCACCCTTTAGGTTCGTCTTCCAGTTCCAGCGCTCGTAAATTGAAATCGTGTTCAGTCCCTGCTCGCAACGCCTTCCTGATTAAAAGATAGACCACGCCCGACAGGATGAGAGAATAAATCCCGACCACTATAATGCTCTGCCCTGACAATACAGCTATGAGATTAAACAAAATGTGGCTCAGCGATGCCAGCAAAAGGCCGTAAATGATCAGTTTGATGTCCCATTTCTTGTCGGGTCTCAGCATCATCATTCCGACGAAGTATCCAGCTATCGATGTGAAAAGCACATGTCCGGGGATGGATCTGCCCACAACAATGCGAGTTATCCCCATTTTCAGGTTGGCGAGCTGGCCATAGACGGCTATGTCTTCGAAAAGTGCGAACCCTGAGCCGACAAAGGCTGCATATATGATGCCATCGACAGGCTCATCAAAGTGTTTGAAACTTCTGGCGATAATCAGGAGAGGCACAAGCTTAAATAACTCCTCCATGAAGTTCCCCCATGAGAGCATCAAGATGGGAGATCCGAGCCACTCTCCTCGCAAGAAGTCTATTGAGATGATGAGTAACACGAGCAAGCCGCCAGCTGTCACACCGTAGAAAAACGCCTTTGTCAGATCGAGTATCGGCTCCGGCCTTGCCCTGTCAATCAGATAAATCGCCAACACTATCAAAGCATTGATTATGGCAAGGTCTGTGACCATCACCACAAAATTTCCAAGTAAATGCACCTGTTGATTTAACCCCATCATGTCAGCCACCCCTTTTTATGTAACGCAAAACAAGGTCAACTCAGCGTAAAATCACCAGCTTTTCCGATCTTCTCTGCCTTCCCAACCTGACATCAACTATGTAAATGCCATCAGGTAAATTGCCTGCAGGTATATCGATTGTTTTTGAGCCGAGAGCCGCATGGGTTTCCTTGAGGACCCTGCCATCTACCGAAATAAGCCTCGCAGTGACATTTCCTTCTGCCTCATGGGAGAGCAAGACCCTGATGATGCCGCCCTCAACCCTGATCGCAACATTGTTTCCGTTGTGCGGAAGCGGGTTCTCGTCCTCCTCGACCGATGTAAGAGAAATCTTGAACATCGAGCGGCCATGCGTGCCGGCAACCAAAGTGCGACTTCCGGGATCGAGCGCAAGGTCCATGACCACGGAGTTAGGCATTCCGCTTCCGAGAGGCATCCAGTTTCCGCCGCCTGTCTCCGAGTAGAACACGCCGAAATCCGTGCCGACATAGATGGTGTTCGTGTCTTCAGGGTCAACTTCAACGGCGTTCACAGGTGCATGTGGCAGGTTGCCGGTGATGTCCGTCCATGTGGTTCCAAAATCCGATGTCACAAAGATGTATGGAGTGTCATCGTCGATCTCATATCCAGAAAATGTCACATAAAACCTATCAGGGTTGTTCGGATCAACAGCGATGTCGGTCACATAGCGGTCAGGCAGCGAGTCCGAGACATGCACCCATGTGCCACCTGCATCGGGGCTCACCCAGACATTCCCGTCATCGGTGCCAACATAAACCCGGTTCGGGTCAGATAGCGATACCTTGATGGCGGTGATCGTCCCATAAACGAGGTTGCCCGCCCCAGGGCCATTTGTGAGATCTCCGCTCACAGGCGTCCACGATTCCGCTTCGTTCACGGATTTGTAAATCCGATATGTGCCGTAATACATGATGTCAGGATTGGACGGCGTCATGGCGTAAGGCGTGTCCCAGTTTCGCCTGTCAGAGGAATTGACCCCGTTAAGGCAATAGTAGAAGTTGTAACCCATGTCCGTGGACTTCTCCAAATTCCCGTATTGCCATTCCGCAAACACAATGTTTGAATTTCGCGGATCTATCATCGGCAGGAAGCCATCGCCCCACAAAATCACATCCCAGTCGTCGATGCTGCCGCTCAATGTCCTTACAGTCCCGTTGTCCTGAGCTCCACCGTAAAGCCGCATCGGGTTGTTGGGGTCAATGGCCACATCGTAGAACTGCGTTATCGGCAGGTTTTCGACATGGCGCCAGTAGTTGCCGCCGTTCGTCGATATGTAAACTCCACCATCGTTGCCATCGATCAGATAGTTATCGTCCTGTGGCGAGATCCACAGGTCATGGTGATCCACATGGACATCCCAGCCTGTCAGCTGCTGCCATGAGTTTCCTCCATCCGTCGTAACGAAGATGTCAAGTCCCATCGCATAGGCTTTGTCAGGGTCTGAAGGGGATACCCTGATCTGGCCGAAATACCAGCCATAGGACGAAAAGAGGTCGGAGATGATGCCATCGTTGGTCTCGAACCATGTGTCGCCGCCGTCTGTCGTCTTGAAAACGCCGACCAGATAGCCCGGATGATCGGCGATTATGGCATAAAGGACATTCGGGTTGGTGGGGCTTATCGCAAGTCCTATCCTTCCCACATTCTGAGATGGCAGCCCGTTGGTCAGGCGTTCCCATGTGGCGCC
>JALVZN010000021.1 GCA_027037615.1 Caldifarciminota bacterium
TAAAACACGGGATTTTCACTTATTACCTGCTTGAGGGATTGAGTGGAAAAGCGGATCACAATGGCGACGGAATTGTCACGCTTGGCGAGGTCGCAGATTATGTTCGCAACAAAACGGTAAACGCAACAGGAGGCAAACAGGTTCCACAGATGAGAGGGGATAGAAACCTGCCGCTTAGCAAGGTCTATTGAGCTAAATCCCTCTCCCTTTGAACACAACCTTTATCGTTTTCAACAATATCATGATGTCCACTAAAATGCTTCGGTTGTAGATGTAAATCAGGTCATACTTCAGTTTGAATTCCGGGTCGATGGTGTGATCGCCCCAGACCTGAGCGAGCCCCGTAAGGCCAGGTTTCACTTTTTGCCGCTCCACATATCCCGGAACTCTGTTTATGTAGTTTTTGAAAAATTCGATCTTCTCCGGGCGGGGCCCCACGAGTGACATGTCCCCCTTTATCACATTTATGAATTGCGGCAGTTCGTCGATGTGATATTTCCTCAAAATCCTGCCTATCGGCGTAATTCGTGGATCATTAGGGTCAACAACCTCTCTGTTTTCCTTTTCTGCCCCTTCGACCATCGTCCTGAATTTGTAAATTGTGAAGGGCTTAAAGTCCTTCCCCACCCGTTTTTGCTTGTGAAACACCGGGCCTTTTGATGTCAGTTTTATCGCAATCGGAATTAGTATGAAAAGCGGCAACGAGAACAGCAGGAATACCAGGGAAATAACGATGTCCATCGCCCTTTTGGCGATGTAATACCATTCCGGCGGGTCGTTTCTGGTGAGCTGAATCAGAGGGACATCGGCGAGCAAGCTGTAATCGGGACGGCCTATCAAAATCTCATAAATTCCCGGCACAACCTCGATCTTTATGTTGCTGCTCGTCGTGGAGTGCAAATCGTTTAACAAATTACGGTAGTCCAGCGGCGAAACAACTATGACCCTGTTTATGCCCAACTCATCGATAAGCTCGGTGATCTTACGCTCTTTGAGCTTTACGGCCGGAATGCCGTATATCTCGTCAACATCCGCGTCGGGAATGACCAGGGCTTTAATTCTCACGAAAAGTTCTTTTTCCCGTTTCCTTATCCTTTCGAGGATAGTTTTGGTGTGGGACAACTTGCCGAGCATCAATATCTTATCGGTTGAGTGCTTCAGATGCCATAGCCGCACAATCAGCTCGCGCTCGGCGTAGAAAAATGGCATGCTTATTATCGCAAACAGGAAAATGTAACCGCGAGGGAAAAAGTGGATCCCCATTGTGAATTCGATGGCTGATGCAAGCACAACTGAGATGATAACCCCCTTCACGACGGCGATCAGTATCTCCGATTGGCTCCTCAAAGCCTCCATATTGAATGCATCAGCCAGATACATGCCCACAAAGAAGATGAGGAATGTTGCGAGGTAAAACATCCTCAGGGCATCGAGGATGGAGCCTGACTGCTGGAACAGCAAATTCCTCATCCACAGGGACAGCAATGTGACCACTGCGATGAGGATCCCATCGGCAAAAATCAACACGATTTTGAACCAGCCCTGCTTCTCACCTGCGATCCTGAATTTTGGTGACATGATACCACCTTCTTGAGCGGAGAATTACACCCCGGTTCCCTGAAGCACAACCTTGGCAGTTTTGAGCAAAATTTCAAGGTCGAGCAGTATGGATCTGTTGTAAATGTAAATTAGATCGTATTTCAGTTTTATTCCCGGTGAGGTCGAATAATTGCCCCACACCTGAGCAAGTCCCGTGATTCCGGGCTTAACTTTGTGTCTCTCGTGATAAAACGGAATCTCCTTCTCGAACTGCCGCACAAATTCCACCCTTTCCGGTCTGGGGCCGACCATTGACATCTCCCCCTTTATCACATTCAAAAGCTGAGGGAGCTCGTCGATCCTGTATTTTCTCAAAATTTTGCCAACTGGAGTTATCCGATTGTCCTCCTTGCTGGCGAACCGCGGGCCGCTATCCTTCTCGGCATCGTTCACCATGGTTCGGAACTTCCATATCGTGAAAACCCTGCCGTTTTGGCCTACTCGTTTCTGCCTGTAAAAGATCGGTCCGGGCGATGTCAACTTTATGGCGATGCCCGCCAATATCCAGATGGGGAAAGTCGTCACTATGAGCGTGAGTGCAATCGCAATGTCCATGATCCTTTTGGCAAGTGAATACCACTCAGGCGGATCCTCGCGCACGATTTTTATGAGCGGTATGTCCGCAATCAATGCGTAATCCGGCTTCCCGATGAGTATTTCGTATATGCCGGGCACTATCTCTATCCTGATATCTCTGTCTATCTTCTCATGAATTTCCTCAACAAATTTACGGTAATTTATCGGCGAGACTATGATAATTCGGTTTATTGCGTAGTCCTTTACGATGTTTGAAATATCCTTGATCTTGCCAAGCACTTTTACGCCACCAACCTCGTCAACTCCGTTGTGGCTCAGGACAGCTCCGATTATGGAGCAGTCCCTTTTCAAACCATTTTGCCTGACGCTTGCGAGCGCAGCCTCGATGTCCTCAGGCGTTCCTATAAACAGAACCCGCTCAATAGCCACATTTGCCCTTTTCACATGTGTAAGCCATGCGCTTCTAACTGCATAAAGGAGCGGGATGAGTATAGAAACCTGCATGAGCACATAGGATCTTGAAAACACAGTCTTTTGGAACAGGAATTCGTATGCCGAGAGCAAGAGGATCGCCAGAACCGACGCTTTTATTATCCCCGAAAGGATTTCGATCTTGCTTTCGTAGAATTGGGGGTTGTAGAGGTCAAGGAAATAAAAAGCTCCGAGGTAAAGCAAAACCGATGGAACGACCATTTGCTTTACCTGTATTAACAGGGTCGGGATCGAAGAGGCCAAATCACGGTTTTTCAAAAGGAGAGCAACAACTCCAGACAAAAACAGGACAATCAAATCAACAACAAATATCCCAAACCGCCAAAAACCATCATTTTTTTTCAGCCCTTTGTTATCTATGGGATGGTTGTCTATCTTCACCTTTCTCATCCACACTTACTTTTCCCTTCAATCCCACCTCCTTTTGAGGAGTTGTCAGAGAATTTCCAGAGTGTTGGCAGTTAAAATTTTAAAGTCTATTTATAGGCATTCAAGGCTACGGAGTAACTCTTGAGGATGATGTGATTGTCAAACTTCTGAGGTTCTTAAGATCCACCATTGAGCTCCTACTTGCACCTGAGAGGAAACGGATGAAACTGAAGCCCAAAGCAAAATCCAAACATGGGACATTGCTTAAAAAACAGATTCTCTTACGCACCTTCGCAAATTGGAAAATATGATAAGCCGGGCTATGTATAAGCAGGTTTTATCAGCCATGACGGAAGTATGGCCAGATTATGATAATACATGTTCACTTGTGTTGACTGAGATATGCACCCAATGGACGGAGACAAGCATCAGAGAACAATAAGGCACGGATGTGAGGATTTGCCATTATCTAAAGAAGCGATTAAGTTTTTTGTGTACTACTTGCCCGTTCACATCCCCTGTTGTTCCGAGCTCCGTTCCGCAAGGCGATAAAAAGCGGGGCTGGCCGTTCCGATGCGGCGAAATCAAACGATTTTTCAAGAAAACGGCCACCTTTTGGGATATACTATAACACTTCATGAGATACATTTCGGTCATTCTACTAATCGGAGGTGTTGTTTTGGCAGCCACAAATTGCGATTCACACCGCAGGGTTAGCCTCGGAGATGGTCTTCAATATGAGGAATACTCCATAAAATCGGTAAAGGTGTACCTGTTAAGGATACCCGTCGATAAGTTCCGTTTTGAGTATCACACCTCAAAAACCCCTCGCACGCCTTCTGAGTGGCAGAAACTGACAAACAGCATTGCCGTCATAAATGCAGGGATGTATAGCTACGACAACTATATGCATGTGGGCGAGGTGATATACAAAGGGAGCCGTATGCCGTCGGTGCCGATGAAGAACTATCAGGGGATTTTCGCCTTTGACCCTGTGCAGAGAGGGTTTCCGCGGGCAGCAGTGTTCGATCTCAACTGCACGCCGTTGAACTACATAAAACATAACTATCGTTCCACCATCCAGAACATGAGGTTTACGAGCTGTGTGCGAGGCGAAACGCTGTGGGGCAGGTGGAATCAGGTGCATCCGATGAGCGTGCTCGGTCAGGACAGTGCGGGCAATATCCTGTTCATATTCACGCCTTCCGAGGTCGCACCGCGCAGGTTCAGGGAGTTCCTTGAACGGCTGAATGTAGGACTTAAGAATGCCGTTTATCTGGAAGGTGGCAAGGAAGCGGGCATGTTTATCAAAATCGGGGATTTCACCTTTGAAGGTGTCAGCAGGGGAAAGCCTTATCCCATCCCCAATGTCATAACTTTGCACAAAATCGAAACGGAGGGGCACAGGTGATGAAAAGCATCGAAGAAGTTGTTAAGATAGCCATGACGCGGCCGCGCAGGAAGATGGCTGTTGCGGCGCCCGAAGGCCTCAATGTGCTGGAAGGTTTGAAGATGGCGATGGGCCTCGTTGAGCCCATCCTTGTGGGCAACCGCGATGTCCTTCTGCCCATGATGCAGGAGGTAGGGCTCGAAGCCGAGATAGTCGATGTTAAAGACCCGGTTCAGGCCGCACACGAAGCGGTTAAACTGGTCAGCAGCGGTTACGCTGACCTGATAATGAAAGGGAAAACCGATACTCCGAACTTTTTGAGAGCTGTCCTGAACAAGGAATACGGTTTGAGGACGGGAAACCTCCTGTCGCACATCACGATCATGGAGATACCAGCCTATCACAAGCTCCTTTTTGTGACCGATGCAGGCATGAACATCCGACCTGATTACAATCAGAAGCTTCAGATCACTCAGAACGCAATAGCCGTTTTGCGAGCGCTCGGCTACGATGAGATAAAGATCGCCGCTGTCGCCTCCATCGAGGCGTTACATCACGATATGCCAGAGACATACGACGCTGCGATGTTGTCGAAGGCCGCACAGAGGGGACAGTTAGGCAAAGGTGTTCTGCTGGAGGGGCCGCTCGGCTTCGACATAGCCATATCCAGACAATCGGCTGAGATCAAGAAGGTAAAGAGCCCGGTGGCCGGCGACGCTGATGTGATTCTCGTGCCGGATGTCGCATCGGGCAACATCATGGCAAAGGCCATAATCTATTTTGGGAACGCCAAAAGCGGCGGGATAGTCGTGGGAGCCAGGGCGCCGGTCGTTTTGCTGTCGCGCGCTGACACTCCTCAGCAAAAATACTATTCCATAGCACTTGCGCTTGCCACTATAATTTGAGCAACGATTTGATGTCCAGAGCGGTTTTGGGATAATTCGGTATGAGTTCAGCTTGTCCTTAGGCTAAATGTTTGCGGCATTGATGATGAAAATTTGAGTTCGTCGATGCGTTTTTGAGGATTTTTCCGTCCAGAAGATGGGGGAGATAGGGGGAGGATAATGTCAGATAATCATGATAGGGGTCTCGAAGTTCGGGATGTGGATGTCAGGCCTTATGTCCAACTTGCTACTGTCATCAGCAAGATAGTCAGCAGGAAGGATCCATATACCCATTCCCACAGCGAGAATGTGGCATCTCTTGCCGTTATGATTGCCCAAAAGCTTGAATTCGATGAGTTCAGGCTGGTCGGCGTCCGAATTGCCGCACTCCTGCACGACATCGGAAAGATCATTGTGCCCGCTGAAATACTCTTTAAGCCATCGTGTCTGAACGACATGGAGTGGCAGTTTATACGCATCCATCCCGTTACAGGTTACGATTTTCTGAGCGATGTTGATTTTCCATGGCCTGTGGCCAAAGCCGTGCTTCAACATCATGAAAGAATTGATGGCTCTGGTTACCCTTACGGACTTAAAGGGGACGAAATTCTCCTGTGCAGCAAGATAATAGCGGTAGCAGATGTCGTTGACGCAATGACATCTTTCAGGCCATATCGCCCCGCTTTCCCTCTCGAAGTCGCCATGGACGAGATCAGGAATAACAGGGGGATTAAATACGACTGTGATGTCGCCGATGCGTGTCTGGCTGTGCTGAGAAGCGGGGCATGGAAGAAACTCAGCTAATCCGATCCCCGTTTTCGGGCTTTAGAATAAAGTTAACACAAATCAAGGAGGAATTTCATGCAACTGCTTATATTAACCCTTGCAATTAGCTTTTCCGCAGATACGGTTATCTGTTCGTCATGGGGCAGCGAGCCGGGCCACTTTGGGCTTTATGTTCAGGAAGAGCTTGAAGCCCCGCCCATGGGGCCGACCTCAATTGGAATAGGCGCCGATGGCAGGCTTTACATCGACGATTGCGAGAACTCGCGGGTTCAGGTGTTCTCGCAGAACGGGAAGTTTGTCAAAACCGTGAATAAACCCGACGATATAGGCTGCTTCTGGGACATAACCGCCGATAGGAACGGCAATGTGCTCGGGACAGCATACACCGGGCGCGCAGATACACCGGCGTTCGTGGCTATGTGGAACGGCAGGAGATGGCTCAGGATACCGCTTCCGAAATCCATCAGTCAGGTTCGAGGCGCCACTCGCCTGTTTGGCACATCGCATGGTATCTACATCTCGTTTTTGCAGGATGGCAAATGGTATTCGTCACGGCTCACAGCTGACACGATCAGGCTCGTCAGGTCAGCTGTGGAAGGCCTGCCTTCACCGAACGGAAACATTGTAAAGGCCAGCGGCTCGGTCGCCGGCGTGCTGAACGATGGCACTCCAGTGCAGTTCTCGATAGACAGGATGAGAGGGATCCTCAGGGCGGGCGACGACACCCTTGCCGTGTGGAACCTGTCCATGTTCATCGATTTCTACGATGACCCTTATGTGGTTGCACCAGATGGCACGGTCTTTGTCGTAACGACTTCACCTCAAAAACTTTGCGTGATAAGGTTCAAAAATGCGCGCAATCGTCGTGATACCGGCTCGGTTCGGCTCCACGAGGTTCAGAGGAAAGCCTCTGGCGGAAATCTGCAATAAGCCCATGATAGAGTGGGTTCTGAGAGGGGCTCAGGGCTCACAACTTGCAGATAGGATAGTGGTTGCCACCGATGACAAAAGGATATTCGACAGAGTTGTTGATATCGGTTTCGATGTGGTTATGACCTCCACAGAACACAGCTCAGGGTCAGACCGGGTTGCAGAAGCGGTTAAGGACATGGATGTTGACATCGTGGTGAACCTTCAGGGGGACGAACCGCTCATAGATGGTCAGCTTCTCGACCGCCTCATAACGGAACTTGAGGACTCGGACGCCGACATCGCCACTCCCGTGACGCATTTTGCATCGATCGATGAGCTCATGTCGGAGAATACCGCCAAAGTGGTTGTGAATTCGGAGGGTTATGCGCTCTACTTCTCAAGGGCGGTAATCCCTCATCGGAGGGGCGGAGAGCCGCGACTTGAAGACTACCTCAAGCATATCGGCATCTACGCCTATCGAAAGGATAGCCTGATGCGGTTTGTCGCTTTGCCCCAATCGAAACTTGAGCTGGTGGAGAAACTTGAGCAGTTGAGGGCGCTTGAAAACGGCATGAAGATCAAAGTTGTTGTGACCGATTACCAGTCTGTGGCCGTTGATGTGCCGGCCGACATCGAGAAGGTCGAGAAAATACTTCGTGCACGCGGACTTTGCAGCTGAGGAGTTGATTTTGATGGCTGAAGGGCGGCGGGGCGAAGCCCCGCCGCCCGATCCTTTACTTGAGCTCACCTTTCAGGTATGCGTCGTATGCGGACAGGTCGAAGTAGCCGTGTCCTGACAGGTTGAACGCAATTACCACCTCGTCGTCCACTTCCCTTGCGATGTCGATAGCCGCCTTGACGGCGTGAGCTGATTCCGGCGCAGGGAGGATGCCCTCTGCCCTTGCGAACTGGATTGCGGCCTCGAAGATCTCGAGCTGGTCGTATGCGCGCGCCTCGACAAGCCCTTTTCGATGCAACAGGCTGACCAACGGCGACATGCCGTGATACCTTAATCCGCCGGCATGGATCGACGGCGGCATGAAATCATGGCCGAGTGTGAACATCTTGAGCATCGGCGTGAGTTTACCTGTGTCGCCGTAGTCGTAATCGTATTTCCCTTTTGTCAGCGTTGGGCAAGCAGTGGGCTCGACTGCGACGGCTCTGACCTTTTTCCGTTCCCCTCTGAGGTATTCTCCGATGAACGGGAAGACGAATCCGCCGAAATTCGAGCCACCGCCCACGCATCCGATCAGGATTTCGGGTTCGACACCCAGCTTTTTGAACTGCTCTATCGCTTCGAGCCCGATAACAGTTTGATGCATCAGGACATGGTCGAGCACTGAGCCGAGCGAGTATTTCGCTTCCGGATCGTTCACCGCCTCATAAACCGCTTCGGTGATGGCTATTCCGAGACTGCCCGGATTGTCGGGGTCTTCCTCGAGGATTTTTCTGCCGGGCGGCGTTTGATCGCTCGGACTTGGCACGATCTCGCCACCGTAGGACTGGATGAAAATTCGGCGGCCGGGCTTCTGCATGTAACTGACTTTAACCATGAACACCTTGACATGGAGGTCGAAAAGCGAGCCTGAGAAGGCCAGCGCAGAGCCCCATTGACCTGCACCAGTCTCCGTCGTGAGCTTTTTAACCCCTTCGATTTTGTTGTAGTAAGCTTGAGCCACAGCTGTGTTCGGTTTGTGGCTGCCGGTGGGCGACACACCTTCGTATTTGTAGAAGATGTGAGCCTTCAAACCGAGTTTCTCACGCAGGTTCGCAGCATAGACGAGCGGCGAAGGCCTCCATATCGAATAAACGTTGCGGACGGGATCGGGAATTTCGATAAACCTTTCGAGCGTTGCTTCCTGTTCGATGAGGGAGACAGGGAAAATCGGCTTCAGATCGTCGGGACTTAACGGCTTTTGGGTCGCCGGGTTCAATGGCGGTGGCGGAAGTTCATCCAGATCCGCCTTGATGTTATACCATTTTTGTGGAATTTCATCGATGTATGTCAACCTCTTGAATTTTGCCATTTCTGCACCTCCTTTTGGTTTTTGGAAATGAGGTTAACGGACGGGATTTTCAGGGGATGATCGGATTTGCGTGGGGGTCAGTTTCCCCCACGCCAGCACCACCAGTGGCTGGCGCAACGGAAGAAGGTGATGGCAGGTTTTAAGGATGACCTTTTCATCGTGTTTATATTTTATTGCAGAGTTCGGTTACAGGCAAAACGCCGACCATTCGTATTCCGAGATTGCCATTTTTCTCGATACTTTTGAGAAAACATAACATCTTGATGCCCAGAAATTAAAGAGGGCAGACATCCCGTCTGCCCTCGAGAGGAAATGCAGGCGCTGGAGGTTATTCCTCGTTCTGTTTCCGCTTGACCCATTTCAAAAGAGGTGGCAGCAGTGTGACCGTCACGATGAAAGCGGTGCCAACTCCTATGACAACCACTGCGCCGAAGCTCGGATATCCCTTGTAACGGCCGAGAAATAGGGAACCGAACGCCGCCATCGTGGTCAAAGAGGTGTAGAGGATCGCCCGACCGATGCGCGTAAAGACCGTGTTGACATCGCCGAGCGCAGTGTATCTGTGGACTATGTGAACTGCGTCGTCTATGCCGATGCCGATGATGAGCGGCAATGCGAGCACATTCATGAAATTCAGGTTGACCTTTAGCAGTCCCATGATGGCGAGCGAATATACAAATGCGAATGTCACGGGTAGATATGCGATTATCGAGTGCCTGAGGCTTCTGAAATCCAGCAGCAAAATCAGAAAGATGACGATGAAGACGATCGTAAGTGCCTTGAAGCTCTCCCTTTTGCCGGCCTCCCACAGCACATGCATGAGCAGAGGCGTGCCTGTCGCTCCTTTGAAAGCCATGAACCTGTCAAACATGCCTTTGCGTCCCACTCCCTGCCAGATGTCGCTGCGGGTGAAGACATTAACGAGGAATGTCCTGTTATCTTTCGATATGAACCTGTCGCGCACCACCTCAGGCACATCTTCGAGCGTTATCTTTTCAGGTGTCGAGGCCGTCCGAACAAGCGGCGCAACGATCGAGAAAAACCTGTTGTTCAAACCGTTCAACTGATTACCGTCAACATTTTCAAGTTTACCCCTCAGATCATCAAAGATGCCTGATTCCATGATGTTTTCGCATTTGGCGTAAACTCTGTCGAGCCCGGCCATGTAGGCCATCGTCTTGAGCTCAACGATGTTGTCCTGAAGCCTGTCTAACTGGTCGAGCAGAAGCCGGCAGTTGACTCTGCCAGCCCGAAACTTGGACGCACGAGCGTGGATCCTTTCAAGATACGGCATTTTGAAGTCCTGCAACTCTGGTGGCGGAAGGTATAGGTGAATCCCTTCGACGAAGCTCACGCCCGGCAGTTTCTTAACGGATTTTGCGACGGAATACGACTCATCGATGCTCGTCGTGAGTATTGAGATGTAATCCGTTGACATGCCAAACCTTTTAGTCACCTCGTTTTGGGTTTCGACCGATTTAAGACCGTCCGCTTCTAATTCTATCGGGTTGTATGTGACTTTGATTTTTCTGATAGCGATGGGTGAGATGATTAACAGGATCAACAGCGCCACAGGCACGATCATGCCCAGAGAGCGCACTTTTTGAGCGTAGAGGCCGAGAGAATGGGCGCTGAAATCCCTTTTTTCAATTCTACGCCCGAAGAGCTTCAGAAGTGCAGGAAGCAGGATTATGGTCGCACCGGCCGTCGTCAACACGCCAACTCCGACGACGATGCCCAGCTCCCTCAGCACATCGAAACTCGTCAGGTAGAGCGACAGGAATGCGGCTGCCGTCGTGACGGCTCCGGTGACGATCCCGTTTCCGACTTTTGTTAGCGCTGCTGCAATTCCCTCCTTTTCGCTTGCCGCCTGAAGGATATGGATGGAGTAGTCTATCCCGAGCCCGATCAGGATTGCGGCGACAAGTGCGGTCATCAGGTTCAGTCTGCCGATCAGCAGGTATGTCAGCCCCAGATCCCACACGATGCCGAAAGTGAGAGGTATTCCGACGAGTATCGGCGCCTGCAACGCACGGAACCCAATGACAAACAGCAGGATGACGAGTATAAACGAGGCGATGGTGGTGACTGTGCTATCCCTTATCCCCGTTTGATATTCATCGTATCCGATCGAGTAGATGCCTGTGTCGTTCAGCTTAAGGCCGCTGTGCCTCGACTGGATCCTCGAAATTATCGTCCTCACGGAATCCACGAAAGGCAGCAGCCTGTCCATATCCATTGCGGACATGGCCGGTGCCACCGAGATCACGCTCATCTTCCCATCGAGTGAGCGGAATATCAACGGGCCGATCACCGCCTCCTTCGAGCCGATGTCAAATAGCAGTGTGTCGCCATTCCCCAGATACCTGTCCATGCCGATGAGCAGGTCTTCGATGGTCATAAGTGACATTGTGGCCTCAAGTTCCTGAGCCGACAGGTTGTCCTGACTTTCGATGTATTCGGATTCAAGGTCGTTGTTGAAATTCAGGAGGAAGGAGTCGATGTTTGCCGATGTGAATAGCGTTTCGACTCGCCCGATCATGGAGGTGTCTATGAGCATGAAGGCGTGATGTGCGAGATAGTCCTCCGGCTCCTCGAATGTGACGGCACGAACATAACCGAGTTTCTTGAGCTTTGCGATTGAATCGGCGACCTCGTTGCCGAGCACTATGAGAGAGTCAGGGTCGTCATGCTCGACGGCGATGAGGAGTCCGCCTTCGCTCCCGAACTCTTTGATGAGCTTCTCGAAATTGACGGTGACAGGCTCGCTCTTTGGCACGAGCCCGACCCATGTCATCTCAAGGCGAAGCCTCGATGCAAGCCATCCTTGCCGACGACTGTGATGACAAGCGATAGCAGAAGCACTCGCCATGGATGCGTGGTCGATACATCGGACAACTTCTTGAAAAGACTTTGCCTCATGGCTCACCATCCGATCCTTATCCTCATTAAAAATCCATCGGGGAAAGAAGCGAACTCGCCCTTTCCGAAAGATACCGATGGCGATAAAATCAGGCTGGCGTTGTCCGACAGGGAGAGGTTCAGTCTGGGCATGATCATGCCACTGCCATCATCGAGGTTAAGTATCGCCGCCAGTTCTACCGAGTGAAATCCTATTGTCCTCGATAAGTCCACGAAAAGCTCGTTTTCGCCTACCGAAAGCGCATTGCCGCTGAGGAAGTTGATGTATCGCACAATGGTATCTATAGATAAATTTGTTAACCGAATTATGTCCTCGTTTCTGAGGTATTCGATCAAAATCCGGGTAAGGCCATCTGGAAGCGTGTAATCCATTCCGACAAGCGCCACACTGGCCGTGTCCCTTTTTAAAAACTCGCCATGAACCCCCATACCTAAGATCTCGCCTGAGAAATCCCCGATGAAAGCGTCAACTGTGTCGATTAAAGTCACAAATGTTGGGGGAGGGGGGTAGAAGGGGATCGCAAGTATCCTCTGGGTATTTACTTTGCCGAAAGATATGTCCCATCCTCCTATGTTCCCGTGAAGCCTCACCCCGTATCGTGCGCCAAAGGTGTCATTGGGCGGCAGCCACAGCATATCCAGTTCCCACAATGAGGCCGGGAAGATGCGCAATCGCAATGCGTCAACTCCATCAAGTTCGTATGTGGGATCGAACACGGATTTGTGCTGGAAGACATTTGACGGATTGAATGCGTAGCCTGTGCCCCAGCCGACCTGTTGGCGGCCCACCTGAAGCTCCGCTATCCCTTTTTTAACCCTCAGGAACGCATTTTGCAGGTAAAATCTGGATTGGTAGGTGAATATAGGAGCATAAAAATCAACATAAGGCATGAAATAATTGAAGCTGTAAGTCAGCTTTCCGTGATAATAGATGCCAACGATGTCGGTGCGGAAGTAGATGCCCGGAGAGATACGGCTGGAAATCCGCATGTCGATCTTCGAGTAACCTGTAAAAACCGTGCTGCTTTTTAGTTTCAGCGCCTGCCCCTGATACTCCATAGTGCCACCGATCGAGGTCAACACAAAGAATATGATGCCCATCATTTTTCAAGCGCTCCTCTCATGCCTTCGAGTGTAAAGAACCTATCCTCGATGGGGCTATTGTAGTCTATGCTCACGATTTTCATCACCGTTTTGCCGCCGGTCAGGTTGTTCACCATCGTGATCGTTTTAGGCGTTGGTATGCCGTCGACGGTCTCGATATCGCTCTGATAAAGCGTTTTGTATGGCTTGCTGTCATCCTTCCTGTAAAAATCGATCTTCGTGGGCACAAAAGTGGATTTATCCACCGTCATGACGATCTTCGAATACGAGATATGCGTGCCCTTTCGAGGCACAAGTTCGAGGATGTAAGCGTTGTCGGTGGTTTTCATGCTCACAGGCTTGAATTTCTTGCCGTAGGTGGTGGTGCTGAGGTCCTCGTAGGTGAAATCCGAGCCCATAACCTTGCCCCGTCGCGCGTGCGAGGCTATTTTTCGCGTCCTTCCGGTCTCAGGAAAATACGCCCACACATTGTCGCCCACTATCAGAAAACTCGTGCCTGCAACGGGCTCAGGATACAGATAGACCATGAGCTGTTTGTCCATGTTGTCTTTTGTGAAGTACTTAATCCGAAATGTCCTCTTGCTACCGGATGTCGTGACTATGGTTTCCTCCAGTATCCCGACGGAATGAGGCACGGTGGATACGGAATCCACCTTCTGGAGCACCTCCGTCGGGGTGAGAGCGACAGAAAATGCCAGCAAAATCCCTACCATTTTAGAACCTCCTTCTAAATGTTTTCGATGAGTTTGAGGACATCGACATCTGTGAATTTTATGTCGGCATCCGTGCCAAGTATCCTTTTGATGGCAAAAGCATAGGCGTCTAACATCGATTTTATGCCTTTGGTATCCCTTTCTTTCATCAACCCAAAGAAGGCCTCGCCGACAGCCATGTCCATGACTATGAGCAGTCGAGCGATGCCTTCAACTTCAACGATGTCAAACGCTCCCTCAGCTTTCCCCTGTTCAAGCACTTTGTTTAATGGGGGCGAGGTGATTTTGAGCATCTGATCGAGAAATTTTTGCCGCATCTTGAGGTTGGTATCGCGATAAAGCTCGGCAAGGATCAACTTAAGCGCATCCTCTTTTCCCCTGAAAACCCCGTAAATTTCAATGAGTTTTGTGACTGCATCTTTGTCGGAATTGGCGATCCGGTTGATCTCTGAGGCGACATCTTCGAGTATGTCGCTTATCACTGCATCCAGAAGGTCATCCTTTGACTTAAAATGGTGGTAAAATGTGCCTTTTGAGATGCCGAGAGTGTCGATTATCTGCTGGACGGATGTCCGCTCATAGCCGTTCTGCACGAAAAGGTTGAATGCGGTCTCGATGATCTCGCGCTTCCGCTGGATGCCTTTCCTGATGTTTCCCATCTCTCCCTCCTCACTTTCAAACCGACCGTCGGTCTAAAATTGTGGCACAGGTGGCGATCAGAAGTCAAGGAAAGTGCGGAGGCATAACCCGATGCAACAGAGCTTGATGATCTGTCGAGGATTTTCATGGGGGGCATGCGTGGTTTTTCGTCCGATGTTAGGTGGGATTTTCTATCCAATCGGCGTTCATGCAACCTGAAAGTTTGAGATTTAACGGCTGTCAAGGGGAGCAGGATGCACGAAATCGCCTTTTCGCTTGAGAAGTGCCAAACTATTGGCTAAAATAAGCTTTGCCATGAAGAACCGAATTTTGCCTTATCTTTTCTTCGCCATCGGTTTCGTGTCACTGTCGTCCATCTTTCTTGTGAGACCGATAACGCGCTCAATTCAGAGGGAAGTTGAGACGACTTCGAGGGTTATAGCAAAGCTTTTCTCGACTTTGTTGATACCTGCAACCGAGGAGAGCGATGTGGCGGACATCATTCGGGATGTCGTAAACGATGTGGATTTCCCGATGGTCGTGGTTGATGTG
>JALVZN010000022.1 GCA_027037615.1 Caldifarciminota bacterium
GTCGTCAAGATATCGGTTCCGTTGTCCGGCAAAATGCAGGTTCAGGCTTTTGATGCCCGCTCCAACAAATACAAATCGAGAGGAATGCTCAAACGATGAGTCAGAGAATGTGCTTCCGAGGCCCAACTCCCAGCCAAATCGGAAAAGGTCACCGTTCACAGCACCGTCAAAGGCATAGAATTCGTCGAAATTGCCCTGATGCCTGTTCCTGCGCCTCAAAGTGGTCGCCAGTTTCAATTTGCCCAGAAAAATTTTGTATCTTGCGGCCATCAGATCGCGCTCGCCGTGCGGTTTCCTGCCATACAACACCTGAAGGTGGTCTTTCAGGAACAGGCTCGTCGATGCAAGCACGCCCTCCTCGTCTCGGCCGTAAGGGTCACAATAATTGTTAACGCAGCCAACGGAGATGAGCGGATCATCAAATTGCGTGACAAATCGGTTGTAAAATCCTCTCAAAAAGCTAACACCTTTGGAAAGTTTGACATCGAGCCGCTCGAGTTTGACAGGTATGTTGCCCAGTTCGCCGCTCGTCGTGTTGTATCTGAACCGCGTCCACAAGTTCGAGCCGCCTATCACGCTTCCTATGTCCAATTTGGCGTTGTAGAACGTGTTCTGAAGCGAGTAGAGACGGCCGCCATCGTCGTTTTTGTTGAAGTTCAGGAACCCACGCAGGTCGCCATGTATGAAGACATTGGGATTGTTAGGCAGGTTGCCTGAAGGCGGCGGTGTCAGCGATATGCTCCCATCTTCCTTAACCCAGATGACCGAATTGCCGTAAGCGCCTGCTGTCGTGGGGTTCATCGGGTCGGCGACATACTCCCCATCGACGATGAACTTGTATTCGTATCTTCCGGGCGGTAGGTAGATGACCCGTTTCCACACACCCAACTCGTCCTTTTTCAGAGGCAGCTGTGATGTGTTCCAGTTGTTGAAATCTCCTGCAATGTAAACACTTTCGGCATACGGAGCGTATATCGAAAACTCAACTCCGTTTGGCGTTGGTCTGGGACCAAGCAATATCAAAGCGTAAATTAAAATGCTCATTTCCACGACCCTCCATTCGAGAACTAAGCATATTGAATTTTCAGATTTTTCTCAATAGGAGGAGAAAAATACAAGGAGTATGGCAAAAAACTGTAAAAAAAGAAACGAGACAACGGAAAGAAATTAAGGAAGAGCAATCTCAAATCAAACCTCACTTTGAAGCCATCGCTAACCATTGCCCCAAAAAGATGCACAGGGGAAAATTAACGATGCTCACTTTTCTTGAAGAGTTGCTCAAAGCTTTCAAAAAATCAATTTGCCTATCCCTGGCTACGGATAAGCAGTCAATTTCTTACGACAATACTTCGAATTAGACATGGAATGAGGACTGGCAGTTCTTTCAGGCCATCATTGCTTCTTGAGAGTATGGAAGAGAGTTGACAGGGGCTATGAGAATCTCCGTTCTATACTCATTGCTGACGGCTATTCAGGTAGAAAAATAAAACGACATTGGGATAGTGGATAAAAAGCAGGGGCTTCTAGTTACCCATCCTCTATCCCCCGTATAAATGGGACTAAGCACAGTGCGATATTTGCTATAAATGATTTTAACAGCTTAGCTGTCGGATCATCAACTATGCCATGCACATTTTCATAAGGTTTGGGTATATCAATGATTAAGTGATGGACAGTTAAGAATATAGAGAAAGTTGTTATCGCACGGTGGATATGAGCAGGTTAGGCGTACTCAGGCATGAAAAGAGATTGAAGCAAGTTTATGGGCACTATCTTATCGATAACGCCACTGTTATATACGAGATACCACAAAATAAACTACCTATAGATCGCCGCTTTTGAATCTTTCCCAGATTGCTTTAGCATAAAAGGCATTATGACAAGGTTAATAACAATTTTGCTCATTACTTTTCCATTGAATGCCCAGTTCCCTGTTGATGGGCCATATCGTTCTATTCATACATCTCCTCCTCCACTGCCTTCCCTTTACAGCAGTATTATTGACTCCTCTGTTCCAACCCCTATACAAATCACACGCATTACTGAATATGTGATGAGATGGGATTGGTATCCACACCATGAATATTCCAAAATTCAGCCATGGAACGCCGATGCAACCATCTACAAATTTTATTCGGTGGCAATCTATGATTCTCATACTTTTCGGATGATTAGAGAACTTCCCGGCTCAGAGCTTTATCCAACCTATTGGTCAAACACAAATCCTGACATCATATACAGTTTCAGAGAGAATGGCGATGTAAAAACTTACATTGTCAGCCAGGATAGAATAATTTTGCACGATCACATCACTAACACCAACCATAACAACTATGAGGTGGTTAAATTGGGGCCTGGCGAAGGTAATATTGACAAATACGACCACTATGTAGCACTTGTCGGTAAAAGAGGAAACGACCTTGATGTAATTATCTATAATCTTCAAACGTTTCATACGGAACTGATAAGGACTTTTAATGGCGCATGGGGTAATGGTTCAAACGATTTTCCACAATACATAGATTGGGTTTCGGTGTCTCAATCCGGTGATTATGTGGGAATTATGTGGGACCACAACAACACTTCGCCGTCCAACCCGTTCAACGGCCACTTTGGGGTAGAAATCTATCGCAGGATCGATATGCAGTTTCTCCGGAGAATAGCCGATTATGGGAATCATGGAGATTTTGGGTATGATACGCAGGGCAGAGAAGTGTTTGTACAATTCTGGGGGCCCACAGGCTCTTTAAATATGTATTACCTTGACCATTTAGAACGCGTGGTTCTGAGCAACAATCCGGATTTCGAAGGAGAGGGACATATTTCTTGCAGGAATCTCCAACGTCCCGGCTGGGCTTATGTTAGCGAGGACGATTCCTCGCGCTCCGGTCAAATAATCGCTGTAAAATTGGATCGTTCTGGTACTTTCGAGCACTTCGGGCATCATTTTAGCAGCAGCTTGAATTACCTCAAATCCCCTATGCCAGTGCCATCACCAGATGGTACAATGGTAATGTTCAAAAGCGATTTCTGGGATACAACTCATTATGTAGTTTATACTTTTATTTCTACCGCTGAGAGCCCTCAAGGAATCAATGAAGAGGATATTCCGTCACCAGTGAAAGTTTTCCCAACTTTGGCAAAGGATTTCTTATACATTTCGGGAAGCTCTCATGTGATAAAAGTTGAGATCTTAAATGTCACTGGTCAGCAAATAATGACATATTCATCTTGCAAGATCTGTAAAATTGATCTAAGGAATTTAACACAGGGTGTGTATATTGCAAAAATTTTCACAGAAAAGGGTATACTTAAAGAAAAATTTATCAAAGTGGCCAGGTAAGTTTAAAGGATTATCTCGATAAAGTTATATTTCATTATCGATAACCTTCCCGACCAAATACATGAAGTGCTCTTTCTCTCAGGAAAGTCCGGACTAAAACCTGTCAAAAATATAGTCCTTCAGCAATTCCATATTTGACAACTACCCAAAACATCTGCGAGTCTGAATATAAACCTGATCAAAATTTCGGCATAATAAGTTCTCTATTCTCTTGATGAATTCCTGTCTTTAATTGTTGTCTATCTTTAATAATTGGTAATTTCATAAGAGTTTAACCAGTAAATACTATTTTCCACTCCATAATCATAGAAATATCTTCGGTACTTCTGGAGTTCGCCAGCATCCCTCCATTTGAGTGGAGCAAGCAGCGAGATTTGCGCTCGGTGGTGAGTGATGGGTTATTTATAAGGCGGATGATAGATTTACGTTGTAGACCTGTGGCCCGTTGTATCTAATTGAAGAAACATGTTTTTTTCTTTCTTTGATGCTTTGGGAGTATCGGGTTCTCATAATATTTACGTTTTTCAGAGAAGTTCGCAGGTAGCATTTTTATCATAGATCACCTCTATTTTGGCAACATTTCAGTTAGATAAGTGTTAACGGCTATCCCCTTGAAATCGATGTTACCTTTAAAATCTAAGAGGTTAAAAGGAGCTGATAAATATGGAATTGGAGTGGTCAAAAAAGAGATTGATAGAATTGGTAAAGAAAGCTTACCGTGGAGAAGTTGTGCTTCCCGATTTCCAGAGAAATTTTGTCTGGGCAAGAAATGACATTGAAGAACTTATATGTTCTCTGCTGGAAAGGATGTTTATAGGCACATTTCTCATACAGCGGGTAAATCCATCAGATGTTCCTTTCAAAGTCATTCCAATAGAAGGTGCAGACCAGATAAACGATAATTTTGATCCCAAACCAGAGATTATTGTTCTGGATGGACAACAACGAATAACCTCGTTGTTTTATGCCCTGTATTCCCCAGATATCCCGTTAAAAAATACAACAAATCCGTATGCATTTTTTATAGATTTACGAAAATTAAGCGAAGATAATATTGAGGATGCTGTTTTTAGCTGGTCAAAACGATGGAGAGAATACAAATCATTGATGGAGGGTGGTGAAAACTACCTATTAGAACAGAAATTATTGCCATTAACTGTTCTGGCTGATGAGTCCAGTTTCTGGAAATCCTGGTATGGTAAATTTAGAAATTTATTCAATGAAAACGACGCCCAAAAAATAGAGAATTATCTGAAAAATGTTATAGATTATCAGATTTATGTATTGAGCATACCTCTGACAGAAAAACCAGAAGAGATAGCGATATTATTTGAACGAATAAACAGAACAGGAATTAAGTTGTCAATATTTGACTTACTCACAGCCAGATTATACAAATTTATCAATTTAAGAACAGAATGGGAAAAAGCATTTAATGAAAAATATTGGTTGAAACGAATAGCAGCCAATGACATAAAAAACACAAAGATTCCTTACTATATTATTCAAGGATTAGCGCTGAGTGAGGACAGGAGTATAAAAGCGAGAGAGATGATAAAAATAGATTCCAAAATTCTAAACAAAACCTCGTGGGAAAAGGCAATAGAAATACTTGAAAACAAGATTTTAAACAGGTTATTTGACATTTCTGAATGCGGAATTGCAGACAACAGATGGCTATCTTACCCGTCCATGATCTCAATATGGCTTGGACTATTCCTAAAAGCAGAAAAAGGAGAGGTTCATATTGACATCACCAAAATAAATAAATGGTATTGGGGCGTGATTTTCACAGAGAGATATTCCGGTTCTACTGAAACCAAGCAAACTAAAGATTTTAAAGATTTAGTCTCATGGATGACGGATTCTGACAATCCTCCAGAGGTGATAAGAGACATAAGAAACAAGTTAGACATTATGAAAATAGATACGAAGTATCCCGGAAGTTCCATCTATAAAGGCGTTTTTAATTTGCTCTTTCGAAAAGGGGCCTGGGATTTCTATGAAAAAGATAAAATCCAATTTTCAGCAAAAGACTTAGAGGATCACCATATTTTTCCTAAGAAATTCTTAGAAAACAAAAATGTAAAAGTTGAAAGGGATGTTGTGCTAAACAGAACACTTATTTTGTCGTCCACAAATAGAAAAATCAGCAGGAAAGCTCCTTCTACCTACATCAATGAGATGATGACAATACATGGAAGCGAGGAAAAAGTAAAAGAGATCCTGGAGAAGCATTTCATAAATGAGGAAATGTTTGAGATTTTAAAAAGTGTAAGAGAGGATTCAACTCCGGACGAAATAAAGGGAAAATTTGAGCAATTTACAGCCTTGAGGGAAAACCTGATAAAAGATGAGATAAGAAAGCTGGTAAATGGTAAACACAGCGAATAGATGCGGCGATTGCTGGCTATCTTCG
Source organism: Caldifarciminota bacterium (assembly GCA_027037615.1). GTDB lineage: Bacteria > Hydrothermota > Hydrothermia > B15-G9 > B15-G9 > WGAI01. The sequence goes on from JALVZN010000022.1 coordinate 5,763, forward strand.
GTGATTTCAATTCGGCCGTTAAAAACCCTGTTAGTCAGCCATCACCATCCACTCCCCTACCCTGAAACAACTCCCTCGCTCCTGCCACATTTCGAGCCATCATTTACGACTTCGAGCAGTCAGGGCGGGGTATTTGCTGAAGGCGCGCAATTTCATGGACCTGTGCAACCTCAAGGTGTCCAGATTTTAAAAGGCGCCCCTTCGGGGCGCCTTATCTGCTGTCCAATTCCCGGGGTCTAACTCACTTCACAACTATGTTCAGAAGCTTGCCCTTGATGTAGATGACCTTCTTGATCTCCCTGTCCTTAATGTGCCTTGCGACATTGGGCTCCGACTTAGCAGCTTCAAGCACGGTCTCCTCGTCGGCGTCTCTGGCGACTTTGATCCTACCGCGCACGCGTCCGTTGACCTGAACCGGTATCTCCACCTCGTCAGAGACAAGATACCGCTCGTCGTATTGCGGGAACCTTGCCCTGAAGATGGAGTCCTCGTTGCCCATGCGATGCCACAGCTCCTCCGCCATGTGCGGCGTGAACGGCGCAAGAAGCAGCACAAGCTGGTGCAGCGCAAGCTTGAACACATCCGATTGCGTATTCTGGAAGCCGTAAAGCTCGTTGACAAGCTCCATAATTCTGGCGATTGCAGTGTTGAAGTGGAACTCGTTGGAATCCCTGCGAACCTCGAAGATGGTCTTCTGGAGCGTCACATAGAGCTCTTTTTCGTCCTTCGACAGCTTCTCAGGGTCAACTTTCGGCGGCTCAGTCGATAGCTCGCCTATGTGCTTCATGTAAAGGCGCCACACGCGGTTGATGAACCTCCTCGCTCCCTCAACGCCTGCATCGGTCCATTCCATGCTTTTCTCGGCCGGCGCCGCAAAGAGTATCGTTATCCTCGCCACATCGGAGCCGTATTCCTCGATGAACGGTTTGGCAGGCACGATGTTGCCTCTCGACTTGGACATCATCTCAAGCCGTTGCTCCACCTCATGTTCCTCGTCTCCGTGTCTGTGGTAAAACTTGCCGTCCCGCTCATAAACCTCATCGTCAGGCACGACCGCAAGGCATTTCGGGCACCAGTAGAAATTTTTTAGCACAAGTCCCTGTGTGAAAAGGTATTCAAAAGGCTCATCGTGTGATGTGTAGCCCATGTCGTAGAGGACTTTCTGGATAAACCTCGCATAAATCAGGTGCTTCGTGGCATGTTCTATGCCGCCGATATATTGATCGACCGGCATCCATTTATCTTCAACCTCTTTCTCGAAGATCTCTTTGTCGTTTTTCGGATCGATAAACCGCAGGAAATACCATGAGGAATCGACGAAAGTGTCCATCGTGTCGGGATCCCTTCTGGCCGGCCCGCCGCATTTGGGGCATGTCGTGTTGATGAATTCAGGCACATCCTCAAGCGGAGAGCGGCCTTTGGGCTTGAAGTCTTTGATGTTTTCAGGCAGTTTGACGGGCAGCTGCTCCTCCGGCACGGGCACAACCCCGCATTTGGGGCAGTGCACAACCGGGATCGGTGTGCCCCAATACCTCTGCCTTGAGATGAGCCAGTCGCGGATGCGATATGTGACGGTCTTTCCGCCCAGTCCCTTCTCCTCAAGCGCTTTCTGAATCGCTTTGATGCCCTCCTCCGAGGTCATGCCGGTGAATTCTCCGGAATTGACCATAATCCCGTAGTCCTCGAACGCCTCGGTCATGGTTTTCGGATCGGGTTCCGGGCCATCAACGGGTTTTATCACGACTTTTATGTCGAGCCCGTATTTCTTTGCGAACTCAAAATCGCGCTGGTCATGAGCGGGAACGCCCATCACGATGCCAGTTCCGTAGGCAGCAAGCACATAATCGCCAACCCAGATCGGAATTCTCTCGCCCGTGAACGGATGAATCGCATACTTGCCGGTGAAAACGCCTGTCTTTTCCCGTTCAGCGCTTGTCCTTTCAACCTCAGTCTTGAGAAGCGCACTCTGCACATACTGCTGGATCTCCTCTTTGTGGGGCGAGCCTTCGATCAACTTCTCCACAAGGTCATGTTCGGGCGCAATGGTCATGAATGTCACGCCGAAAACCGTATCCGCGCGGGTCGTAAACACGGGGAAATCAGTGCCGTCCTCAAGTTTGAACACGATCGTCGTGCCGTAAGATTTGCCTATCCAGTTCTCTTGCTGCTTGATGACGAGCTCAGGCCATTTGCCCTCAAGCTTTTTCAGGTCTTCTAAAAGCCTGTCAGCGTAGTCCGTAATCTTGAAAAACCACTGAGTGAGTTTCTTCTTGATGACCGGGGTGTGGCACCGCTCGCACTTCCCGTCTATGACCTGCTCGTTTGCGAGAACCGTTTTGCAGTTCGGGCAGTAATTCACATAAGCGTCTGCCCTATAAGCAAGTCCTTTCTCATAAAGTTTCAGGAAAATCCACTGTGTCCAGCGATAATAATCGGGATCACATGTCGCCAATTCGCGATCCCAGTCGTAGCTAATCCCGGCAATTTTCAGGGTCTCTTTGAAGTTTTTGATGTTGTTTTCGACCGAGACCTTGGGGTGAACGCCGGTCTTTATGGCTGCGTTCTCGGCAGGCAACCCGAATGCATCCCATCCCATCGGATGCAGGACATCATAACCCTCCATAAGTTTCACGCGAGCAACCACATCGCCGATAAAGTAGTTCTTCAGATGCCCCATGTGTAGCGATGAGCCCGATGGATACGGAAACATCTCAAGCACATAGTATTTCTTGCCAGGAACTCGCGGCGCTTTGTATAGCCCGATCTTCTCCCACCATTCACGCCATTTAGGCTCAATTTCGTGAGCTGGATATTCTTCCGCTTTTTTGGCTGCTCTGTCGGCCATGACACTCTCTCCCTCGTTTGGCCTTGAATTTTAATGTGTTAGACTATGTTATGCAATCACTTGGCACAGAGACAATTCGTCGCACAATGGATGTTCCTCAGATGGCCATCGCAATCTTTCCCCCTATCTCGAAGTCCGACGCCGCATTTCACGGCCATGAAAAAGACTTCATCATAACCATCTGAACCAAAAAGCCATAACGATGTGGCGCGCATCAAATTGAAAAGGGCTTTTCTTTCAGTTAAAATCTCAGCGCCATGAGAACTTTTATCGCAGTTGACCTGCCGGAAAGCCATAAAAAAAGGATTGCATCTTCCATAAAGCCAGCAAAGATCAAATATCCCGATCTGAAATGGGTGGAGCCGATCAACCTCCACATCACATTGAAATTTTTAGGTGAAATCGAGGAGAAACGGCTGCCTGAAGTGGAGAGGGCTGTCAGGGAAGTTGCCTCAAACCACCGACCATTTGAGCTTCAGATCGGGGCGCCCGGATCCTTCGATTCCGGCGGAGCGATTCGCGTGCTGTGGCTGGGCATCGACAGGGGAGCTGATGCGCTTTCCAGTATCGCCAACGAGATCGACATTGCGCTATCCAAAATCGGGTTCAAGCGCGAAAAACGGCCATTTCAGGCACATCTGACGATAGCGAGGACGCGCAGATACGGCCCCAAAGTCAGGTTCTCGCAGCTCGGACTTAAAAATGAGCCGCTGCCTCCGTTCACGATCAGGGAAATCGTGATCTACAAAAGCACGCTGACGCCTTCAGGCCCGATTTACGAGAAACTTAAAATCGTGGGATTGAGAAGATGAGCGACGAAGAGATTTTAGAGCTTGGCCGAAATGTAATTCGTTCCGAGATAAAAGGCCTTACAGAGCTGTTGAACGGGCTCGGACAGAGCTTCGTCGATGCAGTCAAGCTCATCCTTGAGCATTCGCCGAACGGAAGGGTGATCGTCACAGGAGTTGGCAAGTCCGGCATCGTCGGCAAAAAGATAGCCGCAACTCTGACCAGCATGGGCACACCTGCCATCTTCCTGCATCCAACCGAGTCGCTTCACGGTGACCTCGGCATCGTGGGGAAAGATGATGTCGTCATCGCCATATCCAAAAGCGGCGAATCGGACGAGTTCAGGGCGTTGATCCCGCTTCTCAAACGGTGGGGACTGCCCATAATCGCCATCACGGCAAGTCCGGGTTCCCAGCTCGCACAACTGGCCGACATCGTCATAGATCTGAGCGTGACGCGGGAGGCTTGCCCCTACGACATTGCTCCGACCACTTCGACCACGGCCACGATGGCGCTCGGCGATGCACTGGCCATCGTTTTGATGAACGAGAAAGGGCTGAAGGTCGAGGACTTCGCTGCACTCCATCCCGGCGGCGCTATCGGCAAGAAGTTCTGGCTCAAAGTCGAGGACATGATGCTGACAGGCGAGAAGTATGTCCCTGTGGTGCCCGAAGATGCGAGCATGAAAGAGGTTATCCTCGAAATGACATCCAAGAGGGGGATAACGAGTGTGGTTGACAGCGAAAACCGGGTTGTCGGCGTTTTCACGGATGGCGACCTGAGGCGGCTGCTTGAACGGGAGAAGGACATCTTTTCGCTCAAGGCGCGCGATGTGATGACCAGAAACCCCAAGACGATCAAAAAACATGAGCTTGCCATCAAGGCCGCTCGGAAGATGGAAGAGTTTGGCATCACAGCGCTTATCGTTGTCGATGAGAATAGGCATCCGATCGGGATAATCCATTTACACGACTTGATGCGTGCAAGAGTCGTATGATTTTAGGACACCCATCAAAACACATGCCGAGCCTCCGAGCCATGTGTCCTAAAGGCAACAGCCCAAGGCACATGGCCGATAGGGTCGATGGAGAAATCCGTCGGCCTCCCGTGCTCGGAAAGGAGGTAAAGCCATGAGAAGACTGCTGGTAATAGCAATAGCTGCAGCAATAGTGGGGTTAACTGCATGCTCTCAGACCCCACAGGAGGAGGATAAGTTCATCACCGTGAAGTTCGAGAATGTCGAGCTGCAAAAACACTTCAGCGAGCTGCCGCACATCAATGTCGGAGGGATCGAGGCGATTCAGGCGTCCGAGTTCATTACCACATCCGATCTGCCGCTTGAGACCGATGACAACGGGAACAAACTCTATCAACTTTACGGCTACCGTTTCATCGGCTCAGACGGGTTCTACGCCCACAAGAAGGGCTCGCCCGACAACACATGGGATCAGCTTGAGTTCGGCTACATCGATGTCTCGACGAGGGATGTCTTCTGGGACACCACACTCGGCCTATCTCGCCGTTACAACATCAGGGATGTCGATACGCTGAAAGTGATTCGCCAGTTCTGGGTCGTGGGCGACACTGACAGCGTTCAGGTTCCGATAGACGATTGTGATACCGTGACGGTCGAGGATACGCTCTGCGTGCCGCTCGTAAGCGTTCTGGAGGCGTCCGACACGATGTTTGTGCTGGACACGGCGGCGGTTTACACATTGAGGGCGGTTGATGGATACTCGAAGGATGTTACCGGCGCGCAGCTGCTCAACGGCTACTGGAATACGGTTTCCAGAAAGGTCAAGTTTGTGCCGGACATGGGCAGTGCTTACCGAATTAAATTCCTTCAGGCCATAATCAAACCTTCGGATTGAATTGTGGCTGCCCCGATCGGGGCAGCTCCCCTTCTGAGAGGCGATAAATTATGAAAAAACTTCTAATTCTGTTGCTGTTTGCCTTTCCTCTGCACGCTGTCAAAAGTGACACGACATCAACGGATTCCATGCCGACTTATTTCCTCGGCGAGATGTTCGTCGTCGCGAAACGGGTTGCGAAATGGGTCATACCGCCCGAAAAAGTCGATCTCAAAACCATTCAGAAACAGGGTGCGCGCACTGTGGCTGAGGCCGTGAAGCTCGTTCCCGGCGTTGACATCACCGTTGGCTTCAAAAATGAGGCCTCCCTGACAATTCAGGGCTTTACTTCCAAACGGATAGCCGTCCTCGTCGATGGCCGTCCTGTCAACAACCCGTATTACGGGAGCGCCGATCTGCTCTCGATAACAACCGATAATGTCTCGCGCATCGATGTAATTCAGGGCAACATTGCGCCGACCGTTGCGGTTAACGGCATGGGCGGCATAGTCAACATCGTGACAGAAGCACCTGACGATAAACCTTACACCCGGATATTGTTCGATTACGGCTCAGGCAGCACCTACGACTTCAAACTCAACCACGGCAGGCCGTTCTCCCTGCCCAACCTTGCCAGACTTTACTACGCATTGAACTTTTATCGTGGCGCGTCAAAAGGCTTTCCGCTCCCCGACACATTTGAGCCCAACGGATTTGAAGATGGAGGGCTCCGCGATAACAGCGATTATTCGAGGACAAACATCCAGCTGAAATTGGGTTATCGATACGGCTCGCAGCTCCATGTCGGGATGTCGGTCGGAAGTTACAGGTCGAGCAAAGGGGTGCCGCCTGCGATGAAGATGGACGCCTCTTTCTGGCGATTTCCTTACTGGAACCGTGATTTTGTCGATCTGAGCGGCGAGTTCAGGCCGACCGTGAACCTGAGCATAAGGGGTAAGCTCTACGCCGATAAGTTCGTCAACGACCTGATAAGCTATCGGACGCGCGAATTCGATCCGAACGACATCTGGTGGAACAGCCTGCATGATCTGCGCGATTGGGGCACAGTGTGGGAAACCCGATACACGCCGTCGAATTCCATGACACTGAAGTTCGGGCTCCAGTATCGGCTCGATAAGATGAATCGGCACCCAGATCTCAATGCGGAGTGGAGAAGGAACACGATGAACACCGCCAACCTCGTCGCCAACATAGAGAGGCACACCGAGAGCTTCATCGTCTCAGCGGGCCTATCCGTTCCGTTCTTCAAGACAGATTCGATGGCCGCATGGGCGCACATACTCAACCCTCAGGTCGGTGTGTCAGTTTCACCACTCAGTTTCGCCAGAACATGGCTGTATCTTTCCCGAAACAGCCGCTTCCCCACCGGCCATGAGCTATTCTCGACGAGATCGGGCAACCCACACCTGAAACCGGAGAAGGCGACGCGTGTTCAGGGCGGAATTTCGATCGATTACAGGTCTATCAAACTCAGCCTGATCGGATTTTACAACGACATAAACGACATGATCGACAGGCCATCAAGGGATTCCATCTACCGAAACATCGCCCATGCCCTCACGGCGGGCTCGGAGCTGACGGTTAAGTTCAGACGAGGCAACTATTTCGACCTGTCATTTTCTTACACAAACCTGATAGGCGAGGATTTGACAACGCACAGGATACTACCGGGGATAGCCAACCACAAAATAACCCTTTCGGCGGAATATCGGCCGTCAAAAACACAGCTCATCAGAGGGTCGATTTACTACCGCAGCAGGCGATTCTGGCCCGAAAAGATGCTCGCACCGTGCATCGTCGCCAACATTTACACGGAACAGGTCATCTGGGGGCCGGTGAAAGGCTTTATCTCCATCAAAAACCTGTTCGATGCGCTCTACGAGGAGGAACCGTATTACCCGATGCCCGGAAGGACGATCACGGTAGGCTTTGTGGTAAGTGGATAGAGAAAAGGCGGGGCGGCCTTCGGCCGCCCCGCCTGAAAATTATCAGCTTTTCTTTTCTTTATCAGGTATCGGTAGGTAGAGAAACGCCCCGCAGTTGGGGCACTCGACCAATTCACCTGATTTTGTGAGAAACGATGTTGGGATATGGGAGAAGCAATTCAGGCAGGTTTCGTTTACAACAGGCACCACGGCCCTGCCGTAACGCTTTATCAGCCTGTTGTATTTTCGGACTATCTCCTTGGGCAGACTTTTCTTAAGCCCTTCTATCTCCTTTTTTAACGATTCTATGGATTCCTGAATCTTTTCCTGTGCTTCTTCATCCGAAAGCCCGGAGGACTCTTTCAGGATGTTAAGGTATTCAGGGGAGTTAAGCTCCTCGAGCATGTGCTCAAGGTCCTGGAGCTTTATGAGGATCTCCAGAGTTCCGCTTATCATGGCTATTCTTCCTCAGCTAATTTTACGAGATACTCTATGAACTCATCGGGATCATCGATGTTGAGATAATCCTGATTTTTGACCAGTTTTCTTGCGAGCGCCGCTATCTTACCGAGCGCTATGAGGTATTGAGTGCCAGGATCCTGAGGAGGAGCTGCGAGCATGAAAAATAGGTGCACAGGCTTGCCGTCAAGCGCATCGAAGTCCACACCCTCCTTGGAACGCCCCACGACCAGATACACCTTGTCCAGCACGACGCTCCTCGCATGCGGAATAGCGATCCCTTTGCCAATTCCAGTTGAGCCTATGGATTCGCGCTTTTTCAGCGTTTCAAGGAGCAGGCGTTCTTTGTCCGGTGGGAATTTAAGGACTTTGACCAGCTCTTCGAGCGCTTCGTCTTTCTGCCGCGCCTGCATATTCATGATCAAATGCTCTTTCTTCAAAAGCTCTTTCAACATCTTCCAACGCCTCCCTTTTATTGGGGACATTTTAATGGTTGCAGAAAAAGCCTGTCAAGGCAAATTGCGTCATCAAAATTCAACCGAAATGCCCGTCACCGCCCAATTTTAAAATTAAATCGGAACCACATTTCCCCGATAAACCATCAAGGGAAATATCATTGCTCAACAAGAACTTAGATGCCAGAAACGATAAAAAGCGCACAGTGAGATTGGCCTGAAGCCGTCAGAGAGCCTTTGAATTGCCATGTGCGTCCGCATCACGGGATGCAAAATCGCCAGATGATCGGGAACTGAGAAATGCTATTGGGAATGCAATGCGACACACGCAAATCCAAACTGAAACACCCACTCAATCGCCGATTTCACCACGACCTAAATCGGTTCCTGTTCAGGAGGAACAGGGCGATGCGTCTGAAAAGCGGGGCGGCCACATACCCGCCGTAATTCACGCCTTTGGGCTCATCTATCACGACATAGACGAGGTATCTCGGCGCTTCGGCAGGGAAAAAGCCGATAAACGAGCTTGTAACGCGGTTGGTGCTGTATCTGCCTGTCTTTTTGTCAAATTTCTGGGCGGTTCCGGTCTTGCCAGCGATCTTCACGCCCTTTATCCGCGCCAACCTGCCCGTTCCTGAATCGACGACCTGCGTCAGGATGTCGGTAAGCAGCTCGGCTGTCTTCCGTTTCATAACTTTCCGAATGACAATCCTGTCGGGTGTCCTGACCAATTCGCCGTCGCTCTCATACGCCTTTATCAGCTTCGGGACGAGCAGATAACCTCCGTTGGCCAGAGCCGAATATGCCATAA
>JALVZN010000023.1 GCA_027037615.1 Caldifarciminota bacterium
GATTTCAAACGATGGGACGACGACATTGAAAACTCCCAAGGGCAACCACTACGAATTCATCGGGCTCAGCCCTGAAGACTTCCCCGAAATTTCGTATCCGGAGGGCGAGAGCGAAATCGTTTTTCCGAGGGAGCTCGTGCTCGAAGGCGTTGATTATGTGGGTTTCTGCGTGTCGAAAGACGACCTCAGGGCGTTTCTGACCGGCATTTACTGGCATGTATTCGATGGCGAACTCCGTTTCGTGGCTTCAGACGCCCACAGGCTTGGCCTGTTCGGGATAAAAGGCGATTATCCATCCGATTTCGAAGCGATTGTCTCTCCTCAGGTGTTCGATTTCTTGAAGAACAGGGACGACGAAGATGTGGTGATACGGACATCGAAGGAGCTCATCGAATTCTCATTCCCGAATGCACGGCTCGTGGCTCGTGTCATCGAGGGCCCATATCCTGAATACCAGAATGTCCTGCCGGAGATACCGGGCAAAGGCGTGCTGAGAATTAACAGGGACGAAATTTCAGGGGCGCTGAAGAGGCTGATGGTTTTCACCGAATCGCCATCCTACGCAACCGTCTGGACGCTTGAGGGTAACAAAATCACCGTGAAAGCGTCCTCTCCGGATAGCGGCGAGGCTGAGGAGACGCTCATGGGAGATTACACGGGAGAACCCATGAAGATCGCTCTGAACGCCAGCTTTCTGCTCGACATAATCAAAAAGATCAGGTCTTTCGAGATCGAGATGCACTTCTACGATCCGTTGAGGGCGATCCTCATAAGGCCCACGGAGATCGATGAAAATCAGGATCTGCTTTACATCGTTATGCCTGTGCGTCTTGCTGAGGAAGAATTTGAGGAGATCGAAGAGGAATAGTCATGGAAAAAAAAGCGTTTGTCATATCCATTGGCGATGAGCTACTTTCAGGCAGACGCTTAAACCGCGACCTTCAATTGATTTCCCGTTTTCTGGCGGCGCGGGGGATTAAAGTCGCGGGCGAAATGATTGTCCCTGACGAGGAGGAAGCGATAAAACGGGCACTTGATCACGCTTTAAATTCCGCTGACATCGTCATCACCACAGGCGGGCTGGGGCCAACTCACGACGATAAAACGCGCTGGGTCGCGGCCGAATACTTCAACCGAGAGCTCGAATATCGCGAGCTTCTCATGGAATTTGTCCTTAAGAGGCTGAAAGACCTTGAGATGGAATACGACGAGGATATTCACAAAAACTATGCATTGGTGCCTCAAGGATTTGATCATCACTATAACGAAGTTGGAATAGCACCGGCGATGTCAGCTAAAGTCGAGCACAACGGTAGGGAAAAGCTCGTTGTGTTGCTTCCGGGCCCGCCGCGCGAGGTCGAACATCTCCTCGGCAAGCTGGATCCCCTGTTTGAGGAGTATTCACAGGGAGAATGCCGCGAATTTACCATCAAGACATTCGGTATCCCCGAAGTTGATATAACCAAATTGCTTAAAGATAAAAACTTTGACGCTTTTGATTCGCTCAGCATATTGCCTTCCCCGTATGGTGTTCAGCTCGTTCTGAAAAAGTGCGGTGAGGATGAGAAAGAAGTCCAGAAATGGATCGAGGAGCGGGTGAAATTTATCGAAGGGATACTCGGAAAGCGATACATTTACGGGTATGGGGACGATACGCTCGAAAAGGTTGTGGGCGAGTTGTTAAGGCAGAAGTGTCTGAGGATTGCGACGGCTGAATCATGCACAGGCGGACTTGTGGCCAACCTGATAACGGATGTGCCGGGCAGTTCGGATTACTTCTGGGGCAGCGTTGTGGCCTACAGCAACGAGATCAAGGAGCAGGTTTTGGGGATACCTGAGCCGCTCATCGGCCACTTTGGTGCCGTGTCGGAGCCGGTGGCTTTGATGATGGCGGAAGGTGTCCGCCGCAAATTCGGCGTTGAGGTGGGGATATCGACGACAGGCATCGCTGGCCCGACAGGTGGGACGCCGCAAAAGCCCGTTGGAACCGTTTACATGGGCATTTCGATAAAGGGCAGGACAAAGGTAATTCTGAGACATTTTTCCGCCGATCGTCTCGGCGTAAAGCGTCTGACGGCATACACATTGCTTAACGAATTGAGGAAAATGCTTATCTTTGATGAGGAACCATGAAGAAATTATTCAGGTTGATGGCCCCTTACAAATGGTATGTGCTTGCGGGCGTTATCGCTCTGACGATAACCGATGGTCTTTCCCTCTTGATCCCGAACATCATCCGCCATGCAGTTGACAGCATAGCGAGGGGGACAGCGACCGGCAGGTTGCTTTTCATCTATGGGCTTGAGATACTTGGCATTTCGCTTGTTATGGGAATTTTGAGGTTCTTATGGCGCTATTTTATCATCGGCTCATCTCGAAAAGCGGAGATGGATCTGCGCCGAAACCTGTTTGTCCACTTGCTCAAGCTCCCGATAAGTTTCTTCAGAGAGAGGAAAACTGGTGACCTGATGGCGCATGCCACGAACGATGTCGATGCCGTTAGGATGGCCGTTGGAATTGGGCTCGTCGGCCTGTTCGACGGCTCTGTGATGATGGTTATGACGCTCGTCGCCATGCTCCTCATCTCGGTCAGGCTCACCCTTTACGCCGTAATCCCGATGCCGTTCCTTGCGGTTATCGTGCTTGGCTTTGGACGGTCGATACACAGCAGGTTCCGCAGGGTTCAGGACTCGTTTTCGACCCTCACCGAGCGCGTTCGTGAGGCCGTCAGCGGCATACGAATCATCAAGGCATTCGTCCAGGAGGAGGGGGAAGAAAAGCATTTCGACAAATACAACCGGGATTATGTCCAGAAAAACATCGATTTCCTGAAAGTTTACAGTCTGTTCCATCCCACAATTGCCCTGTTTGCAAGCCTTGCCCTTGCGATTTTGTTGCTTCTCGGCGGAAAGGATGTCATCTACGGCGAGATCTCGCTCGGCGATTTCGTCGCATTCTCGGTTTACATAGGGATGCTCGTATGGCCCATGATAGCCATTGGCTGGGTAACCAACCTGTTCCAGCGCGCAATGGCATCCTATGACCGCATAGAGGGAATTCTCAGCGTTGAGCCTATCAGAGAGCCGCGTGATGGCATCGAAAAACCGATCGAGGGTCAGATTTCGATCAGGAAGCTTACATTCGGCTATGGCGCCCACAAGCCCGTCCTCAAGGACATAGAATTTGAGCTTGAGCCGGGCATGAGGTTGGGAATAACAGGACGGACAGGTTCGGGCAAATCAACGCTTGTCAAGGTCATTGCGAGGCTCTATGACCCTCCGGCAGGCACCGTTTTCATTGATGGCATCGACATCCTGCGCTACCGGTTCAAGGTTTTGCGCGATGCAATCGGCGTTGTGCCACAGGATTCGTTCCTTTTCTCGGCTACAATACGCGAAAACATCGCATTTGCAGTGCCCGATGCGCCCATGGAGCGGATCGAATGGGCGGCTAAGGTTGCCGGGATCTACGATGAGATCGTTGAGTTTCCGGACGGTTTTGACACTGTGGTCGGAGAGCGCGGCGTCACACTTTCGGGCGGGCAAAAACAGCGGATTGCACTTGCGCGGACGCTGCTGCTCGACCCTCGCATACTGATCCTCGACGATGCGCTCTCAGCTGTGGACGCTCAGAAGGAGGCGGAGATACTTGAGCGGCTCAGAGATGTCATGAAAGGCAGGACTTCCATCGTCATCTCGCACAGAGTGGTTGCCATCGAAGACTCCGATCTCATTCTGGTTCTTGATGGCGGCAGGATAACGGAGCATGGGACGCACGATGAGCTGATGAAACTCAATGGCTATTACGCCAAGCTTTACAGGATGCAAAAATCCGTTGAGGGGCTTAAATGAGCCATAACCACCATCACCACGCAACCGGCGAAAAAGGGCTTCTGATCTCCATCTTCTTGAACTTCGTCATAACGGCCGCCGAGGTTATCGGCGGGCTCGTGTCCGGCAGTCTATCGCTCATTTCCGATGCATTACACAACTTCAACGATGCAATCGCCATGGTCGGCAGCTATGTGGCCATTCAGTTAAGCAAGAAGCCGAGCGATAACAGGAAAACATTTGGTTACAAACGGGCTCAAATACTCGTTGCACTTTTCAATTCGATGCTGCTCATAGCCGCTGCGTTGCTGCTCTTCAGGGAATCGATTTTGCGGATGTTCAACCCTGTGCCCATTCGAGGCTCATTGATGCTGATCGTGGCCACAATCGGGCTGCTCGCCAACCTGTTTTCCGTGCTTTTGCTCAGGGAATCGGCACGCGAGAGCCTGAATGTGAGGACGGCTTATCTCCACCTCATTGGCGATACTCTGTCCTCGTTCGGCGTTGTCACGGGTGGAATTGTCGTCATATTGTGGAACTGGTATCTGATCGACCCCATTCTGACGGTGCTTATCGGGATCTACATACTCAAGGAGGGGATCAAAGCATTCATCGAGTCTGTTGAAATCCTCATGGAAGCCGCGCCGCCTGACATCGATCCCGATGAGATCAAGAAGGTCGTGGAATCGATCGACGGGATTGCCAACATCCATCATCTGCATGTTTGGCGGCTGGACGATAAAAGCATCCTGCTTGAGGCACATGTCGATATGGAATCGGACATAAAGGTCAGCGAGGCAGACGCCATAAGGGAGAAAATTCAGAGGGTTTTACACGATGAGTTTGGCATTGGACATGTTACCCTTCAGATGGAATTCAATTCATGCAGCGAGAAATCGCTGATCAGGCAATCATCCTGAGCCGCAAGGCAGTTGGTGTTTCAATCACTGCGGTTGAATTTCTGCCATATACATGAGCCTGAATGGGATAAGCAGTTCGGAGACCTGATTGTTCAGCAAGTCGAAGATTGTGACCTTCTTTTTGGGTTTCTTCCTGATGGCAGGCGGAGTTTTCAGTCCCCCGATGCTGGCAGCGAGGTTCACAGCATCCTCCATCGTCCCAAGCGTATCGACAAGCCCTATTTCGAGCGCCTGTCGCCCGGTGAATATCCGGCCATCGGCGATCTTTTTCACGGAATCCACCGACATGTAACGGGATTTTGACACTATCTCCACGAACTGGTCGTAGGCATCCATTATGACGCCCTTGAGGATCTCCTTTTCGTCCGTTTTCATCGGTCTATACGGCGAGCCTATGTCCTTGTATTTAGCCGACTTTATGGTGTTCATCCTCACCCCGATTTTGTCCATGAGGCCGGAAAAGTCGGGCGTTTGCAGGATCACGCCGATGGAACCCGTTATGCTTCCGGGATTGGCCATTATCACATCGCCTGCGCAAGCTATCATGTATCCGCCGGATGCTGCCAGCGAACCCATCGAAACAACGATCTTTTTGCCCTTCTCCTTGGCTTCCAAAAGCTTTTCGTAAATCTCGTATGACGGAACCACTCCGCCGCCCGGCGAGTTTATGCGGACGAGGATGACAGGCACATTTTTGTCGTTTTCGAGCTCATCGATCCAATCGACGATCTCCTTTGAGCTTGAGATTACGCCGTTTATCTCCACGAGGCCTACCCTTTTGAACGGGAGCAATGAACTTTTCAGCGGACTGCCGCCTTTTATCAAAAATGACAGCAGAATCGCTGAAAGTATGATAAGCATCGCGGTTACAAATGGTGACCACCTTTTCATAGCATCTTCCTCCCTGAGTAAAGGCCATTGCGATGGATGTAGTGCTCCACGCCTTCAGGCACCAAGTATTTGATCGGCAGGCCGTCGCGCACCCTCTGCCTGATCTCCGTTGATGACAGCTCGATCTGACGCTGATTGACGAAGATCGCCCTCTCGGCAAATTTTGACATGGTCGGCCGCACATGCGGTGGGCACGGGCGCCTGAGCACCACCACCTTTGCCATGTCAAAAAGCAGCTCCGGCCTGTACCAACCCGTTTCCATCGACAGGAACTGGTCAGTGCCCATCAGAAAAAACAGGGATTTGCCCTTCAGGACGGTTTTTGACATCTCCTTGATCACCTCAACGGTGTAGCTTTTGACAAGATTTAACTGTTTTTCAAAATCGGATGCCTCGAATAGCGGGTTGCTCATTGTGGCGATCTGAACCATTTTGAACCTGTGTTTGAACGGTGTGAATGTGGCCTTGTGAGGCGGCCTGTAACTGACGAGGAAGACGACCCTGTCGAGTCCGAGCCTTTCAGCTACATCCTGAGCGACAATCAGATGGCCTATGTGGATGGGGTCAAACCGTCCGCCGAATATGCCAACCCGATCGGTCATGACGCTATTTTCCAGTAGAGTGCTCCGGCTTTTGCGCGCACATCAGGTGGCACATTCCGATTTTGCATGAGACTCTGAAGGATATCGACAGCTTTGTCCTTTTTGCCGGTTCTGGAAAACAACAGCGCGCGGTAGTATTTTGCCAGCCATCTCGCGTCTGTGTCGCTGTAATCCCTGTCGAAAAGGTCGAGATAGATCTCGGCGGAACGGTATTTTTCGAGGTTTATGAATGTTTTCACTGACACCAACATTTTTAACGCCAGTTTGTTGCGGCATTTTTGTATGATTTCCCTCGCATCGTCCGCAAATTTCGAGTTCGGATACTGGCTGAGGAACTGCTCGGCGAGCTGCATCGCATTCCTTGTGTCGCTTTGATCCCTGTCCGGCGGCAGGCTTTTCAGATAATAGGCCTCGGCGATCCTGAAAACCGCTTCCTCGATGTGATCGCTGTAAGGGTAGTTTTCTATGAGAAACTGGAACTCGTTGATTGCCGACTCGTAATTTTTCTGTTTCATGTAACTCATTGCAATGTAAAATTGTGCATCGTCAACATATTCGCTCATCGGGAATTTGTAGATCACATTTTTAAATCCTTCTCTTGCGGCCTCATAATGCCCTTTCTGGTACAGTTTCATGGCTGAATTGAACTGATCAGCCGCACTGCTGTAACCAATAAAGACCTGTTTCTTGGCGCAGGATGCCAGGAGCAAAATTGCAAACAACGGCATGATCAGCATCTTTTTCCTCATCGACATTTAATTCCTCCTGATTTTGGGAAGCCCATTTTAAAGCAATACCCTGTTCGCTTCATCTTATGACCACAAATTTTCTTCTCTCGCTCAGGTTGCGGGACTTTAAGGTTGCAAGATAGACGCCCGGTTTCAGGCTCAAGGCAAATGTGGCGTCACCTGAGCCGCTGACCCGCTTTATCGACCTTCCTGAGACCGAAAAGACCTCCATTTCCCAGTTGCCGGGATGCGAGATGGAGAATTCAGCAACTCCGTAGCCCGAAAGTATGCGCAATGACTTCCGAGAAATCGGCGCATCCGCAAATTCGTTCACGGATTGGGGCGTGTAAATGAACGGGCCGGACAGTTCGCTTCCGTTGATTGCCGGTGCCTGATCGAAGGCTGAGATGAAAAAGCCCAGTGTATCGCACAGGTTGACCTTTATCGAGATGCTCGTGTCAGTTGTCTCGTAGATGCTATCGATCTGCTCAGGGGTCCCCATGTCCGTGAAGAGATAAACCCGATAGCCGCCCAATGGGTAGGAGCCAGCTTGAGACGGATGCCATGACAGGGTCAGCGTGTCGTTCGATAGCGAAAATTCGGCGAAAGACGGGCGAGACGGCGGCGTGGTAGGCGAGCTGAATTTCTGGACGAGCTCAGCAAATCCATATCCGCCGTCCAGTCCGTTTATGTAGTCAATTCCATCGATTTTCGCACTGGCGTGAGACAGCCATGTGATTCCCTCGTAGAACCTGTCCGTGACGAATGTGACGATCTGGTTTTCCAGCCACGGATGCATTTCAAACAGGACGATGTCGTTGTCATGGTGGTAAATCACCCTCCATCCCTGTGAGAAGTAGAGGTTTGTTATCGGATCGTGGTAATAACCGAGCCTTTCGAGCGTGAAGTCTGATGTGAAGACCTGAAGAGTTGTGTCAGGGGTCTGGACGAAGATGTTGATGTGTCTGTGGGTCGAATCTGGCGGCACCGTGTCGCCTTCAAACAGGTTCCAGACCTGAGCGGCCACGATGTTGCCATCTGCGGATTGTGCCGTTATCGAGAACCATTCGTATCCGCCGGACGGCGAGACCCCGAACGGCCCCCACTGCCTGTCGAACCACGCTGTGCCGGTGACGGAAACTGTGTCCCTCCCTGAGACAAGGCTGCCCTCGACATACATGAAAGGCATTGCGTAGTAGTAACTCATTTCGCTGGAATCGCCGAGCGCTATGTATCCGATGCTATCGATGGCAAACGGATAGGAGAGCGATTGAACTCTCAGGGAACACGCAGTGGCGGTGTTTCGGCTGAACGCCCTTGCGAGGTATGAAAATGCCTGTCCGTCATCGGGGTATGTCCATCTAAGTGTGTCGAATGTGGTGCCTGTGAGGCCAGCATAGGAGAGCGAGAGGTGGCCTGTATCCGCCTGCAACCTGCCAAGTATGTCCACTGCCGACAGAAATGTGTCGGCGGACATATCGGTGATGTTGAAGATCAGAGCGGATGCCGGTTTCCTGAAGAATGTGAGCATCAATCCGAAGCTGTCCTGCTCATCGGTCTCAAGGCGCATGTTCAGATACCACCACTCCGACCGCGCGGTGTCGCTGTAATGGGCACCCTCGTCGTGAGGGAAAGATAGCACCCCCGCCTGATAGGGGTATCTGAGGGAACCAAACGCCGTGACTAACCCGATGATGGCAGCTACCATTTTTATTCAGACAGTTTTCGGGAAAGGACATACGGCATCAACGCATAGAATGCCGATGCCTTTTCGAGATGGTCGATAGGCGTTGCCTCGTTTGGGGCATGGGCGTAAATCTCATTGCCCGGGCCGAACCCGATGGACGGGATGCCGTGTCGGCCTGAAATTGCAACGCCGTTCGTCGAAAATGTCCATTTCCCAATTCTTGCCTTCTCATCGAACAAGAGCTCGTATGTCTCAGCGCCCGCCTGAACGAGAGGATGGTCTTCCGAATACTTCCATGTCGGGAAATATTTTTCCTGCTCAAAGACGGTGCCTTTGTAGCTCTTTTTGCTGTAAATCGGCACGATTATCTCAGGTTCCTCGCCGACGATGTCCCTAACCTCTTTTATGGCGGAATCTTTGGTCTCGCCCCATGTGAGCCTTCTATCGAGATAGAGGCGGCAGAAGTCCGGTATGGCGCATTGCGAAGGCGATTTCGATTCGATGATGGTCGGTGCGACGCTGCCCTTGCCGAGGAAGTCGTCAACTTTGAGCCGCTCGTTCAGCTCGGCTATGGCCAGAGCCGCCCTTGCGGCCTTGAGTATGGCGTTGTCGCCTCTTTCGGGGGCAGACGCATGGGCGGACACGCCTTTGAAGTGGATCTCCATCTCCATGCGACCCCTGTGTCCGCGATAAACGCCCAGATTGGTCGGTTCCGTCAGAATTACGAAGTCGGGCACCAGCTTTTCCCTCTCGATGATGTAAAGCCAGCACATGCCGTCGCAGTCCTCCTCCATGATCGTAAAAGTGAAGTAAACGGTAAAATCGCCATCGTAACCGAGCTCTTTCAGGATTCTGCCGGCCGTTATCATCGAGGCGGCGCCGCCTTTCTGGTCAACCGAGCCCCTTCCGTGCACCATTCCGTCCTTTATGAGCCCTGAGAACGGAGGGTATTTCCATTGGGATGGATCTCCTGTGTCCACGACATCGATGTGGGCGTCTATCGCTAACTTCTTGCTTCCGTTGCCCACACGACCGATCAGATTTCCGAGCCCGTCCACCCACACCTCGTCAAATCCTGCTTCCTCGGCCTGCTGCTTAAGTTTTTCGATCACCGGCCCTTCCTGACCGCTCAGAGACGGGATTTTCACTATCTCAGAGAGGTTTTCTGCCGTGTATTCACGATATTTCTTTGCAAGTTCCCTGATTTCCTTTGCTATCTCCATTTCAATCCTCCGTGTTGGAGATTTATGATAAAGCTCAGTGTGGGTTAGTTACACGAATTGAATGGGATGGGGATTTTGATGCTGTTAATGGGCGTCGCCTGCGCGGCTGACCGGGAGCTCAAACTGGAGCTTGTAAAGTTTCTGGTAAAGCTGGCAGTTTTTGATTAAGTCGGTGTGCCTGCCAATGGCTTTCACCTGACCATCGTCTATAACTACGATTTTGTCCGCCTCGAGAATTGTCGAGAGGCGGTGAGCGATGGCGAGTGTGGTTCGGCCTTTCATGATCTCCTGAAGCGCCTGACGGATAAGTTCCTCGGATTCGGAGTCCAGGGATGAAGTCGCCTCGTCCAGTATGAGGATTTCAGGATCCCTCAGGATGGCCCTTGCGAGTGCGATGCGCTGTCTTTCACCACCGGATAGCATAACGCCGCGCTCGCCCACGATCGTGTTGTAGCCTCTGGGCAGACGCATTATGAAGTCATGAGCCGCTGCCACCTTCGCAGCCTCGATCACCTCTTCCTCGGTGGCATTTGGCCTCGCATAAAGGATGTTTTCAAATATCGTGCCGCTGAAAAGGAACGGCTCCTGAGGCACAACGGATATCTTCTGCCTGTATTGCTGGATGTCGTATTCCCTGAGATCCACGCCGTCGATCAGCAATCTCCCTTTCTGGGGCAGGTAAAATCCAGCGAGCATGTCCGCTATCGTCGATTTTCCGGCACCTGATGGCCCCACAAGTGCGACATTCTCGCCCTTGAGAATTTCAAACGAGACCCCGCGAAGCGCCTGCTTCTCCCCGTTGTAGCTGAACCACACATCATCGAACTTAATCGATTTCCGAAGCTTCTCAAACCTGCGCTTCCCGTAACTCATCATCTGTTTCTCAGATGGCTCGTTCAGCATTTTGAAAATTCGGTTGGTTGCGGCGAGGCCGTGCTGGATGAAAGTGTTTGCCTGAAAGAGCCTTTTCAACGGTCGCATCATGGAAAGGGAGGCGGCAAGAAACACGAAAAACCTGTCAGGAGTTAGCGTTTTCTCGATGAAGATCAACCTTGCGCCGTAAATCAGCACGATTGAGGCGATTACCGCTGTGAACAGTTCGGTCAAAGGCGGCCCAAGCGCGCTAAGATACTCGAACCTGAGGACGGAGCGGTAATACATCTTTGCCCTCTGGACGAAATTCCTGTTTTCGTGGTCCTCCGCCGAGAAGATTTTTATGATCTTAATTCCGTTCAAAGATTCGTTCAGATACTTGCCGATCTCTCCCATCTTCTCCTGAGTGCGAGTTGACCTTTTCCTGAGCTTTTTACCAATCACAGCGAACAGGAGCATGGATGTGGGGACGAGAACCAGCGCAAAGAGCGTCAATTTCCAGCTTATGATGATCGCAAGTGCGAGATACACGAGCGCATTGAGGGATTCTGACACCATGACGAATATGCCATCGACAAACGCCTGCCGCACAAGCGATACATCGTTGATGAACCTCGAGATTATCTCTCCAACGCTTGTTCTGTGGAAAAAACTGAGCGGCAGCTGAAGCAGCTTGTGGAAGAGGTTGATCCTGATGTCCAGCACAATCTTTTCCTGAAGCATTACCGAGCTGATTTTCTGGGCGTAATTGAACACGAACTTTACGAAATAGATGCCGACTATCACGAGTGAGAGCCTTTTCGTCGCTGTGAGCGGGTCAACGGAGAAGATGAAGTTGTTGAGGATGTGGTTGAGCCACTGCCATTTCTTTCCTGCTGACATCATGAGATCGCTTCCGCCTGTTCGGAAAAGCACTCTCAACAACGGCGAGAACATGCTTATGGATATGCCGTTTAAGAGGGATGAGACGGTCATAAAAAAGAATGCGGCGGCCGCTAAAAGCTTGTGTTTCCTGAGAAAAGACAGCAGTTTGATGTGGGTTTTTGCGGGAAATTGGGCGGATTTTGCGCTCATTATTCTACAAGGCTGCGTATGTCTTCAACCAACTGCCCGATCTCCGCATCCGTTCTCCATGAGCGATGGACAAGGTTTTCGGGGAGCTTTACTTCGCTGTTGATCAAAAGGATAGGGATTTTCATAAGGGCAGCGATGCCGAGATAAAGGCTGTTATCGAAGACGAACAGGTCAGCGAGCGACATGGTCGCAGCGATCCCTTCAGGCCCAAGCGGTGAGATGTCGATTATCCCGTTCCCAAGATCATGCGGCGAGACGAATGTGACACCAGTCGAAAATGCGGTTTTCGATGCTGACCTGACGAGTTCGGCTACCGCCTTGTCTCTGATGTCGATCACTATCAGGATGTGCTGTTCGCCGTGCCCTTTGAATATCAGATAGTCCCACGCCGTCCTCTTGGCCAGATCTCGGAGCGAAGGCTTGAACCTAAGAAGTGGCACATTCATCAATTTGAGCTGCTTCTCGAAGTAGTTTATATCATCCGACTCAGGTGACGGGGCGAGGATTATGTTGTAGTATGGATATGTCTCAGGATCGGTCGAAATCCTGTATTTAGAATTTTTGGCGTAGAGAGGCAGTCTGGCATGTGGAGTTGGCGGTTTGCTCAGGTCCCAGATGAGGTCAACATCATCCGGAAACATCTCAAAAGGGTCTTTTTTTAGCTCTGAATCCGGTATGAACTCGACTTTATCTTTGAAGAGGAAGTCTTCAATCAACGGTTTCGCCTCATCTATGCCGATTATGTATTTGTTGCCTGAAAAGAATTCTATCAGCGAATAAGCGGAATTGAGAGCCAGAGAAAGCTGGTTAAAGTCTCTCGAAAGAGAGACTGCTATGTTAAGTTCTCTCGGGAAAGCGCATTTAAAACGGAATTCGTTCGGCCTGAATCTCAATTTTCTGATCAGCGTTTTAATCATCATGATAATAGCCCTCATGGCGCTTTTATGATATTAAAAAGTCACATGGATTGCAATAAAATCCGAAAATAGAGAGTTACCGCTTTTGTCGCCCCTTTGCATAGCATTGGAAACCAAAAGAGGGAGGGAAAGAGCTCCCTCCCTCTTATCAGTTAGGTTAAATTCCCTTGCGATCACCCTTTCTCGCTCAGGTATTTATCGATGCCTTCAGCCGCTTTTCTACCATCAGCGATAGCGCTTATCACATCTGCACGAGGATTGACGATGTCACCACCTGCAAATACGCCCTCTATCGATGTCATGCCGTATTCGTTGACCACAATGTGCTTTCCGCGACTGTCAAGTTCGAGCTTTTCGAGCCAGTTTTCGGGCAGGAACGAGAGGTCAGGTGCCTGACCGATAGCGTAGATAACGGTGTCAATATCCCATTCGTAAACTTCATCCTCTATGGGCACCGGTTTAGGCCGTTTTCCGCCGGGCTGAGGCACCATCTTCGTCTTGACATACTTGACAGCCTTCACATGACCGTTTTCGTCCTTCACGATCTCTATCGGCAGTGTCTGAGGGAGGAACTTCACGCCTTCTGCCATCGCCTCATGTTTCTCCTCGTCGGAAGCGGGCATATCGACGATTCTTCTGCGGTAGGACAGCAGCACTTCCTCAGCGCCAAGTCTCAGGGCAGTGCGCGTGGCGTCCATAGCCACATCGCCGCCGCCAACGACCAGCACCTTCTTTCCGATCTTCGGCGGCCTTCCGAGATTGGTCTCGCGCAGGAAGTAGACCGCCTGCAACACGCCCTCGGCATCCTCGCCGGGGATGTTCATAGTCAGGCCTTTGTGGTAACCCACGCCGATGTAGATGGCGTCGTAGTTTTGCTTGAGCTCGTCGAATGTGATGTCCTTCCCGACGCGTGTATTGTATTTGACCTCAACGCCGTAATCGATTATGTGGTTGATTTCCTTGTCGAGCACATTCTGAGGCAAGCGATAGCGCGGAATCCCGACCTTCATCATTCCGCCGAGCACATCGAGCGCCTCGAAGATGGTCACATCGTAGCCCTTGAGCCGCAGGTAGTAGGCTGCTGTGAGACCGCCGGGGCCACCGCCGATGATCGCCACCTTCTTGCCCTTCTTTTCAGGCTCGGGATGGCCGAGAACCTTGCGATAATCGTCAACCTGAGCTGCGGCAAAGCCTTTCTCATAGCGAATTTGAATGGGTTTGCCCATGATGCCCAGCACGCAGGCTTCCTCACATCTGTGCGTGCAGATTATGCCGCAGATCTCCGGCAGCGGGTTGTTGATGAAGAAGATATCGACGGCGCGCTCGTAATCGGCATGCTCGATTGCGTTGAGATAGTGCGGGATATACATCCCTGTCGGGCAGCCCTGCATACAGATTGCGCAGCCCATGCATCGGCTCGCCTCGATGAGTGCGGCCTCCTCCGTGAACCCTTTGATGACGGGCTCGAAATCCTTTTTGCGCTCCTCCGGATCCCGTTCCGGCATCTCCTGCCGCTCAAGCTGAAGCAGCGATGTCTCAGGCGATGTCGTCCAGCCCTTGCCCTCATACGGGAATTTCTCGTTGTCGGGTATGAAGACCCAGCCGGTTTCCGGATCGAACGGGTCCTCGGTTATCCACACGAACTTGTCAGTGAGTTTGAGGGAGCCTGTTGGGCACACATCGACGCACTGGCCGCAGAAAGAGCATCTCCCGTAATCGACCTGTGGGCGGAATTTCGTCCTGCCAAATCCGTCGGGCACATCCTCGACTTCCACCATCTTTATGGCCTGACATGTGCAGATCTGTGAGCAGTTGCCGCACCCGATGCATTTCTCGAGGTCATTTGAATGGAAACCCCTTACACGATCCGCGGGTATCTTTTTCTCGTAAGGCAGGCGGATCGTATGAGGTTTCATCCCCAGATGTTTCAGTGCCGTAAACGGTTCAAAGAAATTTTTGATTGCCATTTTTCACCTCACCTGTCTATGTCCGGTGGACAAATGTCAAGGGAGAACATGATTGCCGATACATCAGC
>JALVZN010000024.1 GCA_027037615.1 Caldifarciminota bacterium
TTTTAAAAGTCATCAAGTTCGTGGACAGGGTTCTCGGCTGGTTCGTAATAGTGCTGAAATGGTCGGAAAAGTTGTTGCCCCTTGACA
Organism: Caldifarciminota bacterium; assembly: GCA_027037615.1. Taxonomy (GTDB): domain Bacteria; phylum Hydrothermota; class Hydrothermia; order B15-G9; family B15-G9; genus WGAI01. The sequence goes on from JALVZN010000024.1 coordinate 88, forward strand.
ACCTGTACAGGCATCACGGCACGGCCCTGTTCGACGAAATATCATCGATTTTGATTCAGATCAAGAAGGAGCGGGTCATTGAGGAAGAGGAAGTCGAGCTCATAGATCGAATCCTTGAGTTGATAAAAGAGAGGAGCGTGGAGAACATAATGATGCCGTTGAGCGATGTGCGATTTGTTGAACCTGATGCCACTGTCAAGGAGGCACTTAGCGTCATGCGCACGGCTGACATCGATTTTGTGCTCATCTATGAGGGGTCGCCCGACAACATCATCGGCATTGTGACGCCGAAAAGGATAATCAGGAGTTCCAACTGGACGCCCTATACGCCTGTCGTCGAGGTCAAAGGGACTCCGCTCGTAGTGCCGTCAAGCATAGATATCCGTTCACTGTGGAAACTGATCAGGGACAGGGAGGAAAAGGTTGCGATCGTCGTGGATGAATATGGAAACACATCCGGTGTCGTTTGTTTAAAAGCGCTTCTTGAGCACTTCATATTTGGCGAATCAGGGGTGAAATCTATCAGCAAAAATGTGGCCATCGTTGATGGTGATGTTTTTCTGTCGAGGCTTGAGTTTTTGTGGGGACTGGATTTTGGGGAGGAGATGAGCGTTGCGGGTTACATCATGGACAGGCTGTCCCGCATCCCGCATGAAGGCGAATCGTTTGTTTCCAGGGACAAGCATGGTGTGCCCGTGAGATTTGAGGTTTTGAACGAAAAGAACGGCCGAATAGAGAAAGTCAAGGTCGAGCTTGTCAAGGACAGGAAATAAAAAGCTGGGGCGGGTGGACTCGAACCACCACTACAGGATCCAAAATCCTGTGTCCTGCCGTTAGACGACGCCCCAGAAAGTGGTTGGAATTTTAATTAGCCATCAAACGGCTGTCAACCATTTCGGATATGCACAACGGCCGATGGAGTATTAGGCCGGATCCTCGCTCAGGATTAAAGGGGAAACATACCGCGACGCCGCCGTCCTTTCCCCACCATTGGCGCATGAGCTTGACCTGAAATTCCGTCGATGTTCCCGCGCGGCGCAGCCGCGTCCGCTGAACATGGAGTTAGATGAAATTTATTGAATATTTTTTCCTTCTATTGCTCTCTAAAACTTTTGGGACGTTTCTTGTTTGTTTTCTCTGTTACATCCACGTTAGGTATTTCTCTTTGTCGTCCTCTACAACTCCTTTGATCATCAAAACATTGCTAACACCTACATCTTTAGCGAATTGCCCAAGATCGTAGCGCCGAAGATAACATGCCAGCCGATGATCCCCAACAAACGATTTAAACATTTCAGAATATAGCCAACCAATGCCATGGTAATACACTTCATCTGTTCGGAGCACATCATGAGTAAGCATATTCAATACATGGGCTGAAACAACACGCACCCCAAGTGGCGAATAGAGAAACACATAAGCACTTGAAGTGAAAGATAGCATGTTGCGAACCTGAGAACGCAAACGAGGATCTTTTACAACAACTATTTCATTGTTGTTCTTATCTATGATAACTTTTGCTACTTTGGCTTGAGCAAGGTAGGCCTTTGTTACCACACGGCCTTCTCGTTCAAACCTAAATACACCTGCCAAATCCGCTCCAACTTCTTTTTCCTCTCTTTTCCGAAAGAGATATACCCAGAAATGCACGCCGTTTATCACTTCCCCGTTCAAACGTTCCTTCACTTTATCCATCAAATGTAAAGTAATTTCCGATGCCAACTGGGCTGTGATATTCTCCTCTCGGCCTTTTAGTTTCCAACCGTACATCGAGAATATATGCTGAACTGCATCTTCAGCGGCATTTTCAATGGCTTTCTCAACAGGTTCTATTATTTCATGGTCTTTTAACAAAATAAATCCTCCTAATCAGATGATGTACCATAGATGCCCAACGATAATAACAGCGGTGTATCTTACCATCCAACTACCATCGATATGGCGTAATTTTACACCAAAAATTCCGCCGATGTTCGCGCGCGGCGCAGCCGCGTCCGCTGAACGCGGGGTTAGGCCTCATAGTCTTCGCTAAACAGACTCATTTGAAAACCTTCCTCATCCTGAATCACCAATTCTTTAGGTGTCACGCCACGAAAGGTTACACCATTTTTTGAAAATTTCACTTCAGTGAGGGCGAAAGACCGGTAATGACCACTGTTTTTAAACCCACCTCCACGCTCTGTCTTAGCGAGCATTTCTCGTACAGGCCATGACACCACATCGCGCTTGTTACACTTGTCATTGATTCGCGGAAGTGCAGTTACTCTCGTAAGCCCTACAAAACAGGAACGCATTATAGTACCCAATAACAAATCCGTGACTTGAAGAAGTGTAGCATGTTTGTACTCTTCCGAGTCTCTCTCATAGAGTTTGTGATCCGATGGCAAATGAATTATTGAAGCTGTAGGCGGAATCCTTACATAATCCCGCAGCGGGGTTCTACCATATGCGTCCTCATGAAACAATTGCCATATGACTCGATTTTCATCAAAATGCCTATGTGCCGATTCTCCGTCTGCCACAATTGCGGTTATTTCAACGCGATTGTGGTCATCATATAAGTAATGGGCAGCACCCTTAAGCAACATCCTCAGAAGTGTCTCGTCGTGGCGCAATTTTTGCTCTTTTCGCGGGTACTCCCCATAGATATTCCAATCCGCTCCTTTTGGGTAAAATATTGCAGCAACCTTACACTGTAACGGATACGGGAAGCGACTTTGGAACTTGTGTCGCAATGCATCCACTGCCGCCACAATCGTCTCATAGTAAGCAAGGTCATACTTTTTCCATGTTTTGCCACTGAGTTGACTAAAATGAAGTTTGCCATCACATTGGTACTTGCGGCGAGCTTCTTCTACCGCCTCAAAAAGCAATTGCTGGGGGGAATATTCGACAACAGTTGTTGTACCATCCAAAGGTGTTTGCTCTATTACAGTTAACTTTACGGGGACAAAAAACAAAACATGCCCTTTGAAGTTCCGCCCAGGAACATTCTTGGTCTCATCATGATAAACAACCACTTGATTAAGCGTAAAATGTTTATTCACCATAATCACCCCACGACAGGCTAACGATGGCGTCAGCAGCACGGCGTTACCGTCCAACTACCACCGTTGCTGCATAATTTTACACCAAAAATTTGCCAATATCTGAGGGGGCGAAGCCGCATCCGCTAAACGCGAGGTTAGGCCTCCTCTTGCCGAAGCATCCGCTGAATTTCTCCCTTGATTTTAGGCATCCGCTCGGTGATCGCATACCACATCAGAGAGTAATCTACCCGTGAATCAATTTGTCCCTCATCCCTGCCATTTCACGCCATGGCACTTGCGGATATTTCACCCGCATCTCTTGCGGAATTTGCTTGACCGCCTCCCCTATGATTTCTAACTTCCTCATCACCGCGCTGGCTGTTTTGTCATCGGCCTGAAACGCCTCAAAATCCATCCCCTCAATAAAACGCTCAATGCTTTCCATCGCCGCCACGATGTCCTTCAGATAGATACGGTAATCCCTCATACCTTCACCACCTGCTCCAACACCGCCGTCCGCAATTCCGGCCGAAGCGCTTTGCGCGGCACGACATCTACAGGACACCCGAAGGCTTCTTCCAGATAAAGCTCCAGCCCAATCCAATCGAAGAGGTCGGCCCCCTCCTCAAACTCAACCAGAATGTCAATATCACTTCTCTCATGTTGTTCGCCGCGCACCCATGAGCCGAAGAGGCCAATTTCACGCACTTTGTAGCGTCGCTGCAATTCCGGCTTCAGGGCTTTCAATTTCGCCAAAATCTCATGGATATTCATCACGGTTCAATTTATATAGTTTATTTCCAGTGCCCGCAACAAGTCTATAACATAAAGCGATGAAACGCTTTTCAAATCCATTTTCTGTCTATTCCCACGCGTATTTTGGAGTTGAGGATTTTCCTTGACCGTTTTTACTGCCGCACTTAAACTTTTGGCATGACTATTGCCAAAGAAGGATTGAACCTGATCTTTGCATTTCTTGCGTTCACCATCGGCTTCGGGCTTTTACGGTTATGGCCGCTGACTGCGCTGGTCGGCGTCGTCACGCTTTTCCTGTTTTTCTTCTTCAGAGACCCGTCCCGTAAGCCGCCAGACAACCCGGCCGCGATAGTCGCCCCTGCGGATGGAAAGGTCATCGAAGTAGTCGACGAGGGCGATAACACCGTGAGAATCACTATCTTCATGTCACTCTGGGATGTCCATGTCAACCGTGTGCCGTTCGGGGGCAGGGTAGTGTCAGTCGATTACAGGCCGGGCAAGTTCATGCCAGCATATCGACCGGAGACGCACGAGAAGAACGAGCAGAACATCATCAAAATCGAATCCGGGATCGGAGAATACCGTTTCAGGCAGATCGCAGGCATCCTTGCGAGAAGGGTCGTATGCCATCTGAAACCGGGAGAGTCCGTCACCACGGGCCAAAGGTGTGGCGTCGTGAAGTTCGGTTCGAGGGCCGAGGTGGAGCTGCCGTCCGACAAAGTCGAGGTCATCGTCACGCCCGGCGACATAGTCCGAGCCGGTGAAACGACCATTGCCATTGTGAAGGAGAAGGCGGCTTGAAGGTAAAAGGCGCGATACCAAGCGTTTTCACAGGTCTCAACCTGTTCTGCGGATACAAATCCATAACGCTATTGCTGAACGGCGATTTTGTGGGCGCCAGCTGGTGCATATTCTTTTCCATGCTCTTTGACATGGCCGACGGCAAGATAGCGAGGAAATTAGGGACAGCCAGTGACTTCGGACTCCAGCTTGACTCAATATGCGACACCGTATCGTTCGGGATAGCTCCGACAATGCTCCTTTACAAGGTGGCCTTTCAGACAAGCAGGTTTGTGATCTCGTTCGTGCCGTTCATCTACCTGCTTGCAGTGGTCTTCAGGCTCGCCCGTTTCAATGTCATAACCTCTGAAACGCCAAAGGATTACTATCTTGGACTTTCGTCGCCCTCATCCGCTGCCGTCGTTATCTCGACGGTGCTTGTGCAGCAAAATGAGGGCATTGTTCTGAGCACTGAGTTCTATGTAATCCTCGTCCTTGTCCTTGCCATGTTGATGACAAGCCGCATCAAATATCCGACTTACAAGGGGCAGAAAACGCCTGAATCGTTGCAGACGATCACACTTATCGTCGCCCTGATCCTTGTCGGCTGGCTGAAATATTATGCGCTTTTATCGATATCCTACATTTATGCGTTGACAGGGATCGTCAACAGCATCTCAGAGGAATACAGAAAGAGGAGGAGAAGATGAAGATATTTTCCATTCGTGGCTACAAAAAGAGCGGAAAGACGACGGTTGCCACGACCCTGATCAGGAAATTGAAAGAGGAGGGGTTCAGGGTCGGCTCAATCAAATCGATTCACATAGAGGGCTGGCACATCGACACCGAGGGCACAAACAGCTACGCCCACAAGGAAGCTGGCGCCGAGCCGGTGGCCGCATGGGGGCTTGAGGAGACCGCCATCATCTTCCCGCGCAGGCTGCGTCCCATGGCCCTGCTCAAATACTTCAACAACGACTGGCTTGTCGTCGAAGGCAGCCTGTACCTGCCCGTTCCGGAGATAGTCTGTGCAAAGAGCGTCGAAGAGGCACGCGAGCTCAGGACAGGCCTCACTTTCATGTTTTCAGGCGTGATTTCAAACGAGATGGACGAGCTGGATGGCCTGCCTGTGGTCAACCCGCTATCGCAGCCCGATAAGGTACTTGAGATCGTGATGGAAAAGGTGTTCCCCGCACTTCCGTTTTTCGACTGTGGCGACTGCGGCACGGACTGCACGGGCATGGCGGAGCTGATCTTGAAGGGCGAGAAGACGATCAAGGACTGTGTGATGATGCAGAAGGATAATGTTCAGATATTCGTCGGTGGCAAACGAGTGCCGCTGAACCCGTTCGTGCAGAACATTATCGGCAGCGTGCTTAAAGGCGCCGTTTACTCGCTCAAAGGCGTCGAAAAGGGCAAGGAGATCCGAATTAAGATTCTCGATCCTGAGCTCTTATGACGGGTTAACGCCGTCTGGGCCTTCTGGGCCTCCTTCTCCCGCGGCTTTTGCTGGTTGGGTTCTCCTATCAAAAAGGTTGTTAGCTGTTGAAAGAATGAAAATCCCCATCAGCACAATGTCTTTATATCCAATTCAATTATGGTTGGAAGCACCGATTGAGTAGTGATCGCCGTCAAGTTTGATGTAACGGCGGATTGAGGATCAAGTTTATTCGCGAAGATTTCAGTGACGGAAAAGACCAATGTTATGACTACTATCTGAAATCGGCTCCCCTAACAAAAAAAGCGGGCGGCAATCTTGCCGCCCGCTGATAGTTTCACCCAAAGCAGAGCTCACTCCTTTCCGAGCGCCACCCTGCACTTGGGGCACAGCCCGTCCTCGTCGATGTCCTCGCTCCAGAGCCAGCACCTTGCGCATTTCTGGCCCCTCGCATGGTCAACGCCGACCACATAACCCTCGCCCTCAACGACAATCGGGAGGTCAGGCCGCAAATCGACTATGTCAACCTGCTGAGACACTATGAAAATCTCATAGAGCTGGTCACGGTATTTCTGAAGCACCTGCTTGAGCTTTTGATCCTCTGTGAAGATCTCCACCCGTGCCTCAAGCCTATCGCTCAGGATGTTGGCCTCCTTCCTCGCCTTCTCGATGGCCACCAGAACCGTGTCCCTGACCTGCAGCAACCTGTTGAAGTCGGCTGCGAGTTCCTCATCCCTGCGCTCGTCAACAGGGGCTGGCCAATCCTCGAGGAAAACGAATTCCTCTTTATCGCCCGGAAGGTGCTCCCACGCCTCATCGGCCGTGAAGGAGATCAGCGGCGACAACATGATCAGGAGCTCGCGCAGTATCTGGAAGATGGCCGTTTGAGCGCTGCGCCTGCCCTTCGAGTTTTTGCCCCATGTGTAGAGCCTGTCTTTGGTTATGTCTAAGTAGAACCCTGAGAGCTCGATGACCATGAATTTGAACATGTTGTAGAAGCCCTTGTGGAACTCGTAGGCCTCGTTGAAAGCGGTAACCTGTTCTTTGACCTCCTCAAGCCTGTGCAGCATGAACCTGTCAACGGGCATCATCTCGTTTATAGGCACCTGGTCATTGGACGGATCGAAATCCGAGAGGTTTCCGAGCATGAACCTGATGGTGTTGCGGATTTTGCGGTAGTTATCGGCCACCTGAGCGAGGATGTGTTCGCCAAGTCGCACATCCTGAGTAAAGTTCGTGCTTGCCACCCACAGCCTGAGCACATCTGCCCCGTTCACATCGGCAACTCTAACGGGATCAACGACATTACCGAGCGATTTGTGCATCGGACGGCCTTCCTCATCGAGCGTCCAGCCGTGAGTAACGACGATGCGGTATGGCGCCTTGCCCCTCTCAGCGACTGCGACCATCAGGGCGGAGTTATACCAGCCGCGAAACTGGTCAAGTCCTTCGAGATAGATGTCGGTAGGCCACGGCATGTTGTGCGTTTGCTCAAGGACGAGGCTCGACGCACCTGAATCGAACCAGACATCCAGCACATCGTATTCCTTTTCAAACTCCTCTCCGCCGCATTTCGGGCATTTAAAGCCTTCGGGCAGAAAATCTTCCACAGGATGAGTGTACCATGCGTCCGAATTCTCCTCAGCAAAGATTTTGGCAGCGTTCCGAATGACGATCGGGTCGAGTATGATCTCGCCGCAGTTCTTGCACCTCACGGCGGGTATGTTGACGCCCCAGGCCCTGTGCCTCGAAAGCACCCAGTCCGGCCTGAATTCGACGGCGTTGTGCATGGTGACCTGCGTGGTGGGCGGTATCCATACGACATTGTTGTCGATCTCGTCCAACGCCTTTTTGCGCAGGTCGTTGTGATCCACATTCAGGAACCACTGTTCAGTTGCGCGGAATATCAGAGGCGATTTGCAGCGCCAGCAATGCGGATACTCGTGGGTTATCGTTCCGAGATGCATGAACCTGTTGCGCTCCTTGAGCACCTGAACGACCTTATCCGATGCCTGATTGGTGTCAAGTCCTGCGAACATCTCGCCCGCTTCCTCTGTGAAGTGGCCGGTCTCATCGACAGGCGAGATTATCGGCAGCCCGTATTCGCGGCCAACCTCGAAGTCTTCCTTACCGTGCCCCGGCGCTATGTGCACGATGCCGGTGCCGTCCTCAAGCGTCACGAAATCCGCCAGAATTGCCACTGAGTCACGCTCGAAAAACGGATGCTCGAAAACCGTGCCCTCAATCTCGGCCCCTTTGACCTTCTTGACCACGCTGTAATTTTCCCAGCCGAGCGTTTTCGCATTGCTCTCCAGCAGTCCCTCTGCTAAAAGGTAACGGTTCCCATCGACTTCCACGACGACATAGTCGAATGTCGGATTGAACGCAAGTGCGACATTGGAGATGATCGTCCACGGGGTGGTCGTCCACACCAGAGCATATCCCTCTTTGCCGTCGAAAATGCCCTTTTTGTCATCTTTGACCTTCAGAAGGAACCAGAGAGAAGGCGATTCTTTGGTCTTGTATTCGACCTCTGCCATGGCAAGGGCCGTCTGGCAGTGTGGACACCAGTGGATGGGCATAAAGCCGCGGTAAACGAACCCCTTTTCGACGATGTCTGCGAAGATCTCGGTCTCTTTCGATTCGTAGGAGCTCGCCATCGTGTAGTAATAGTTGTCCCAATCTGCGAGGATGCCGAGCCTGATGAACTGTTCACGCTGAACTTTTATCCATTTTTCCGCCTCACGGCGGCATTTAATTCGTATCTTTTCGCGTATTCGGGGATCCTTGAGGGCGTGAGGATCCTCAAGAATTTTTGAAATTTCAGGGTCCTGCTTGGTGACCCTGTGCTCAATGGGCATGCCGTGGTTGTCCCAGCCGGGTATGAACGGAGTGGCATACCCCTTGAGGGCCTTATATCTGTTGATGAAGTCCTTGACGATCTTGTTCAATGCGTGGCCCAGGTGTATGGCGTCATTTGAGTATGGCGGCCCGTCGTGGATGATGAAGTATTTGCCGGTTTTCTCCCGCTTCTCCACCCATTTGCGGTAGAGATCAGCTTCCTGCCACTTCTTCAGTCGCTGAGGTTCCCGTTTGGGCAGGTTGCCCCGCATGGGAAACCGCGTTCTTGGGAGATTTAATGTCTCCTTGTAATCCTTCACTTTGCCCTCCTCGTGATTTTTTGCCCTCGTTTTAACCTTATGTGAGAGCTTAATTTTATCGCCCATCTGGCCAAAATTAAATACATCCATGCATATCGTTTTACGCTTAAACGGTTTTGATTATGTTGCATCTGTTTAGCAGGCTTAGATGTAAACTAATTAGTTGATGGTAAATGTGTTATTGTGTTATGCGGAAACCAATTGTGCCGTGAGCAGGTAATCACGAGTTCGCGCCATCAGAAGTCCCATTATGTCGAGCTTTTAGTTGATAAAAAAACATTCAATATCCGATTTTGGGTTAGATGTCCTTCACAAAGCTCTTTTTGCAGCGAGAAAGGCAGCAGCCTATCTTTTAGAAATCGTCATATCTGTGGATGATCCGCTTATCTTCATCTGTGCTGACATAGAAACTCCAGATGCCGTCACCATCAAGCTCACCGGATGCAATGATCGAGATGTCGATCGCGTCGGTTGCGGGGATAGTGTCGTTGTATGGAGGTTCAACGCTTGCAAGGTCTGAACGATAGCGCCAATCGCCTCTCGCTACGCCATAGACATGATATACACAGCCTTCAACTTCGACGCCAAGAATGTCAAAATGATAGGTATTATGCCATGGTCTGCATCCGGGGGCGGTGAAACCCGGTGCCCATTCAGATGAAAGATACACGCCATTTTCGGCAGCATATGACTCTTCGGCCGATGAAATTGCGCCTATAACGACTTTTACTTCAGCAGTCTTTGCTTTGAGCTGGAATTTTTTGTATTGGGCAATTCCCAGCGATGCCAGAATTGCAATAATTGCTGCCACAATGATCAATTCTATAAGCGTTAAGCCTTTGCGATCCATAGTCTCACCACCTTCCAGTTTATGAAGTTTATGAGAAGATATAGTGAAATCACGCAGTTCATCGCAAGACATTCTTGCAGTCAATATTCAAAATTTTGTGAGGTTTAAGTATTTTGGGTATCGGCTGTCCATGTCCTGATCTCACAGTAAGGCTTTCCTAAAGGTTGAGTCACCGTCAAGGTGTTCGCCCGCGCCTAGGAATTGAGGGAGGCCATTATCCCTTTGTACATTTCCTGGTAGAGATGCAATAGCATACACCTGCTCCGCCTTCGGCCTCGCTCAGTTGCGCCGCGTCCACTAGCTAACATGTTTCCCTGGTCCCTTCACCACAACCCGTTTCCCTCGTATGCCAAAACGCTATGCAAAAAGTTCACCACCTTGGCCAGGCTGCTTGCATCGTCAGAACGCAGGGCAAGGTAATCCGGTACCTGTTAGGCCAATTCTTCACTCAGTCTATATTGAACGGCCAGTGCTTCCTCTAGATCAAGGTGTCCCTTGCGGAGGGTCACTGCCACCAAACGCGCTAACATCTCGGCATGAAGTTGGTTGACGATCACGTGCTTGAGCCATCCCGGTAAAGGCAACCCCGGAGCCGCCACTTCACGAGGCGTTTCTGCACCGGATGTTGCTCAATATATTGAAGAAGTCCAAGATGCATAACTCCCCCATTTTATTAGAGTTTATCAGCAAAATGTTATCAAAAGTTATTACCATAGGCAGTCTCATATTTGTGAGCTGCCAGAAAGGAGAGTTATCTGGGCCGGAAGGCGGCGAAACGATCCGTAGTCCGTTACCGCTATCCGTTGGGAACTGGTGGGTGTATTTGAACTATGAATCTGCTGGTGCTAAAGGAGATGCTACAAGAGATACTATCAGAATGGTTGGAGCAGGCTTTGTGAATGGAAAAGATGCGTTTCTCGTATCTGCTGGAGAGGATACTTCCTACATTTACATGGAGGATGGCTATATTTACATTGAAACCTATGATGGAAGTGGTTATTTGGATATCTTGAAATTCGTGAAATTCCCGCTTTCGACAGGTGATAGCTGGGTTGTTGAGACGGAAAGTGACTCAGATTATTCTTTTACCGTAATTGCAACTGCACAGGGGATAGAATCTGTTAGGACACCAGCTGGTTATTTCGAGAGAACCATGAAGGTGGAATTTAAAGAAATAATGTTGGCATAGTCAAAATTAGAAGTGTGTCGTCCGACTCGATCATAGACTATTCGGAGTTAGAGTCATATAATGTTCAGTAAGTTTTTATAACAGACTATTCTCAGCCGGTTTTTTGCCATGACACGCCTGTAAATTCTGCCCGCGGTTCTGTGAGAACCAGCTGGGCATGATGAGCGTCAGGAATCGCAAGGATTGAGCTATCCGGGTAAGATAATATCATCTGCAGCTTTTCGTCCACAGTTCACCTCCATTTTGGCAACATTATCATTTGGTGAGCGGTTTCATTTCGGTAACATTTTAGATGAGTGATAACGACCTGTTGACCAATTCCTGTGGTATAACTTAAAATTCAGCTAAAAAGAGAGGAAGCCATGGATGAACTGATTTTCAAGATAGTTGGAGCCATTCAGGCGGCAATTGATGCAAGAGAGCCGATGGCTGCCGGCAGATCCAACCGTGTAGCCGAGTATGCCGTGAGGATAGGCAAAGCTTTGGGTTTCAAACCTGAACATCTGGAAAAACTCCGTCTCGCCGCACTGTTGCAGGATGTCGGCAAGATAGGGATCCCGGATTCGATACTATCCAAACCCGGCCCTCTCACAGAAGAAGAGGTCAAAATCATTCGCAAACATGTCGTTTTGAGCGAGAAATACCTGTCAGAGGTCGAGGAATTAAAGGAGATTTTGCCATGGATAGCACATCATCACGAAAGATGGGACGGGCGAGGCTACCCTTACGGACTAAAAGGCGAAGAAATACCCCTTGAGGCAAGGATACTTTCGGTTGCTGATTCGCTCGAAGCTATGACAGCTAACAGGATATACCGCAAGGCTATACCGTGGCCAAAAGTGAGAAAAATACTCAGGGACGGCGCCGGCAAGCAGTGGGATCCCAAGATCGTGGAAGTTGCACTGAAGATATTCAAGAGGCCTATTGAAACTGGCATGTCATCAAGCCCCGAAGAAGCACAGATATTGGAACAGATCAGGATGGAGAGTTCACTCGCGCAGTGGCGTTTGCTTGTCCTTTACGAGATCGCCAACATTATCCGAAACAGCAGCGATTTTGAAGAGATCATCACGCGATCTCTGATCACGCTCCACGATAACATGGGCTACGAGTATCTCGGCATCTTTGTCATGAACGAGGTCGGTAACTTCATCCCATTTGCCGTGCTCGGAGTAGAACTCGAAGGAGAAGAGGTTGTTCATACTGATGACCCCGATAAACTGTCGGACAAGATAATCGAGGCTATGCGGAAAAAAGCCCCAGATGTCGCAAGAGAAATAGTCATCCCGATAAATTCAGGCAATCGCGTTGTGGGAGCCATTTACATCGGGAAAAACGACGATCAGCCGTTCGATCCTGACGACATAAGGTTCTTTGAAACGACAGCCTCTTACCTCTCATCGCTTCTCTGGTTCACGCCATCGGTATCTTTCAGACCCATTCTGATCGAGCCATCCACCGGCCTGTATCACTTCTCATCTATAACATATCGCATTAAGATGCGCGAGCGGTTTTCAACAGTCTATATCAGGATCTTTGGGCTTGACGATGTCGCTACCCGCTACGGAGAAGGCATCAGCCGCATAGTCAGGCGTGAATTTGTCGGCGAGATGAAACGCTCCATCACGAGGGACGACATCCTTGCATCGATTGGCAAGGATGAGCTTGTTCTTGTAAGCGAAAAATCGCCCAAGGAGCTGGAGAAATTTATGAAATGGTTCAAAAAACACACATCCGGAATGTCAGTCAAAGTCGGAGTTGACATGTTGCCGCTTCCGGACTTCAAGTATGGGATAGTGGAATTTCGCCCGTCTGATGAGAAATCGCCCGATTTCAACGAAATCGTAAGGCTTGCGAAGGAGAAAGCTCAGGTCTGACAGTCAAAGCCCTTGAATGCCAAACTTTTTGAACTCCTCAGCGGTGTTGATGTTTATGAAAGAGCTCATTTCAGGGTCAACTTCTTTGATTTCGTCCTCGTGAATGGGTAGAACCCTGACCGGAGTGAATTTCAACATCGATTTTATGCTATATCTGCCGTCTGCAATGCGCTTTTCAACTATCGGAATTATCGATTTCCTGTAGGCGGCGTGGAGAACCTGATAATAGCCGTTCAGGAACGGGATTATGATGTCAAAATCGGGGTTTTGGATCGCTTTACGCACAATCAACTCCACAAGCTGGCGTTTGAGGTAGGGATAATCACACCCTGTCATGAAAACCCATTCGGTGTCAGCGTGTTTCAATGCTGTTATCAACCCACCTATCGGGCCGAGATTGGGGTGGATATCCTTGACGGTGGAAACATCCTGTCGTTCGATGAGTATGTCATAGGTGCCGGTGATTACAAGCGAATGTGAGAAAATGGCCGTGAATTGATCCAGAATTCTATCAAGGACTCTCTGGCCGTTTACCTTCAGAAACGCCTTGGGCAGACCGAGCCGTTTTCCCCTGCCTCCCGCAAGGACAACGCCAGTAAAAGTATCGCTCAGAGATTTTTGAACCATTCAGCCGTGAGTCGCAGGCCTTCCTCTATGGAATGTGTCGCTTTCCAGCCAAGAGTTTTTTCCGCAAGGCTTGCGTTGAGTGCGATTTTGTAAACCTCGCCGGGCCTCGGCGGCTCATGCACAGGCTCCTGGTTGTAGCCTGTAATCTCGGACAGGATACGGAAAATATCGTTCACCGATGTGCCTTTGCCTGTTCCAAGGTTGAAAATTGGAGGGAAATTTATGTCGAGGTCTTTAAGTGCAAGGACATTGGCCTTTGCTATGTCTCCCACATAGACGAAATCGCGCTCTTGAGTGCCATCCCCGTAGATGACCACAGGCTCATTTTTATACATCCTGCTCAGGAAGATTGCGACGACGCCGGCCTCACCATAAGGATCCTGACGCGGGCCATACACATTCGGATAGCGCAAAACCACATATTCAAGCCCATTGTTTTCATGGTAGAGGTAAAGGTAATGCTCAACAGTGTGCTTGGTCACACCGTAGGGGCTGAGCGGATTTATGGGATGGTTCTCGTCGCATGGCATGTAGATAGGATTGCCGTAACATGCGCCTCCCGATGAGATGTAGATGAATTTTTTGACCTTATACTCGATTGCGAGTCTGATGACATTGAGGCTCCCGATGATGTTGATGATGGCGTCCTTATCCGGGTGGCTGAT
>JALVZN010000025.1 GCA_027037615.1 Caldifarciminota bacterium
TCTTTTTGCCATGCAGGAAGACGGTGAAGAAGGAAGTTGTGGCTTCAAGCAAAGGCACACTTAAGGTCAGGAGGAAGTTTGATCAAGCTGTCACACCTTTGGAGAGGCTTGAGAGACTCAATGCCATTGAACCCGAGAAGCTGGAGTTATTGAAAAGGCTGCGAGCTGAGACAAATCCGTTAGATCTCCGAGAAGAAATCTACAAGCTTATAAATGAACTTTACGCATTGCCTATGGCTAAACCTGGGGTTAGTGAAGACATCCGCCGAACTTTGAACCTACCCATAGAATTGCCTGAGGAGCTACTCTCTGTTCGGTGAGGTTTAGTAACATTATCAAATGGGAGTTAACATTTTCTCGGTAACATTTTCATTTGACTTGACACGGGATTCGCCGACTATTTGCCGTATTGTTTGTAATCGAATCCTTTTTAAGATTTGCCCTTTCCCGTGTTCTAGAAGCATCAGAATCTTCCAGTTTATTCAGGACAAAGATGAAGAACACACCACCATGGATGGAAATGGGAAAGGTTATAAGGTCAGAGTATATTGCGGTTAGGTCCAGAGCTACTGATAAGATGGCGTGAACTGCTAATGCGATGGCAGCAGAGCGGGATGTGTATGGGAATGATCAGTTATACGAAGAGATTGTGGGAAGTTTACAGATTATATTCTTCTAATAATGCTAGAGTTATATCGGGCACCACAAAATAGACGGTAAATAACCTTTCGGTAAATTCTGCCACAAATGATGCCGCTTTATCCATCACAAACACAATGTTTTTTGAGTAAATCAAACAACCCCTGCGGCATCCTTGCGATTTTAAACTCCCTGTTCAGGCAGATGTGAAGTGAGTTCCCCTGTGCCAGAAGCTTGCCATCTGCGTCGCGCAGGACTTCGTATCTTATCACCAGCTTCCTGCTCTTGACTTCGACCAACCTCGTCCTGACGACCACGATGTCGTCGTAAACCGCAGGTGAGATGTATCGCGCATTGACTTCAAGGACGGAGAAATAGAAGCCCATGTCCTCCACCTTGCTGTATGGCAACCCGATTTGACGCATGAATTCGGATCGCCCTTCCTCAAACCAGACGATGTAAGAGGAATGATGGACAATTCCCATCGCATCGGTTTCCGCATATCTGACATGGAACTTTGTATCGACGAAGAAATCGGTCATTGCTCACATCCTCGACGGTGCAGACACGCCGATGAGCTCAAGCCCGTTGTGAACCACTGTCCTAACGGCCTCAGCCAACAGAAGCCTTGCTCCCGATAGGGCTTTGTTTTCAGTGTCCACAATGCGATGTTTCTGGTAATAGTTGTGGAATTCGCCTGCCAAATCCAGAAGGTAGTGAGGTATGAGATGCGGCTCCATCCTCCTTGCACTGTTGCTGACGACATCCGGGAAATAAAGCAGTTTTTTCATCAAGGTTCTTTCCTCTTTCAGGCCGAGTTGTTCCAGCTCAGCATCATCGAAACTGACGCCTTTCTCTGAGGCATGTTCCATGAGGCTTGATATGCGGGCGTGCACATACTGCACATAATAGACCGGGTTGTCGCTGCTGAGTTTGCGTGCAAGGTCTATGTCGAAATCGAGATGTGCGTTAGCCGACCTGAGAAGGAAGAAAAAGCGCGCTGCGTCAACGCCGACCGCATCGATCAGCTGATCCATCGTGAAAAACTCGCCTTTTCGCTTGGACATCACGACCCTTTTACCGTCCCTTATTAGGTTAACCTGCTGAACTATCATCACATCGAAACGGCCATTTTCAAGCAATCCCAGCCCTTTGAGGCCAGCCCTCATGCGCGGTATGTAGCCGTGATGGTCAGGCCCCCAGAGGTCTATCACCCATTCGTATCCACGCTGAAATTTGTTGTAATGGTAAGCCAGATCCACCATGAAATAGGTTGGCTCCCCGTTTGAACGGATGAGCACTCTCGGCTTCTCGTTTTTGTCGATGAGATCTGTCCTGAGGACAAGACTGTTCCTGTCCCTGTATTCGGACGCCAATTGAGGAGGCAAATCGCTTGCCTTTGAAACAAGTCCAAGCTCCTTGAGCCGGTTGAACACTTCATCCACAAGCCCGCTTGCCCTGATTTCACTCTCGCGCACAACGCTGTCAAATTTAACCCCGAACCGCTCAAGCGATTGGAGCTGCGATTTCAATATCAGCTCAGCGGCGGCTTTGCCATAATCCTCTCTGCTAACTCCCTGATCCCTCAGCTTCTTTGCAATTTCGATGAGGTATTCGCCGAGATAGCCGTCCTGAGGCGGTTCATCCCGTTCGCCGAGACGCCATGCCACGGACTCGCCCAGCGCTCTGATCTGACCACCGGCATCGTTCACATAGTATTCGGCATCGGCGTTGTAACCCGATTTCCGCATTATCCTCACAAGCGAGTCGCCGACGGTAGCCGCCCTCGCACTGACGACATTCAACGGGCCAGTCGGATTGGCGGACACGAACTCCACAAGCACGCGCCTGCCACCACCGACATCGCTCTCCCCGTAGTCACTCTGGTGGCTGTGGACGATCTCGTAAACGAGTTCTCTGAGGATGGGCATGCGGATTTGCAGGTTGATAAACCCCGACACGACATTTATTTCGGCTATTGGCCGCAGCTCCTCACTGAGCGCTGAAGCGAACTCTGACGCTATTTCAGACGGCGGTTTCCTCAACTTCTTTGAAAGTAGGAAGGCCAGGTTGGTGGCGTAATCGCCATACTCCTCCGACCTTGGAGGGGTTAGCTGGACATCCACATCCTGACCGTAAATCTCTTTGACTTTGCGCTCAATTATCTGCTTGATCCGTTCCTTCAGCGTTTTCTGCATAGAAATCCTCCGGAAAACGCCATGTCGGCGCATCTCCCCATAACTGTTCAAGCATGTAATAGTTTCGTGCGTCTTCGCTCATTATGTGAACGATGAAATTCATATAGTCGAGCAGGACCCACCATCCGCCGTTGTATCCTTCCACATGGTCAACGAAGATGTTAAGTTCCTTATACAGCGTTTCCTGAATTTTGTCCGCTATTGCCTGCATGTGCTCCTTCGTGAAGCCCGTTATGATCACGAAGTAGTCGGTCACATTGTAGCCTATCGCAGCCATGTCCATAACTACTATTTGTTCGCCGCTCATCTCGTAAGCCACCTTTGCGACAAGTTCGATTTCCTTCATTCCTTGATCTTTTTGATCGTTTCTGACCATATCACCTTTTTCCATAGCACTCTGTCTCTTGATTTTGTTTTTCCCTCCACGAGCCCGCTGGCGCTGGCCACATCCTCCTCATCGTCCTCCATGAGTTCGTCGGATATGAGGATGCGGGCGAGTTCGATCAGCGCCTTGAGTTCGCCCTCGTCCATCTGCTCTATAAGTTCGTAGATTAAATCGCGAAGTTCGTCTATTGAACCCATATCTTCTTTCTTCTCCTCCATGATGATGCGCTCTGAAGTGCTTGAATTCTAAAGCAAAACTTGATTTTTAACCATCGCCTGAAAGCGTTTCGGTTTCGCAGCGGGACAGCTTTTTCAAAATGATCTTACCCTGCGTGAAGTCTGCATCACTCGATCAACACCACTGCGACGGAGCAGCACCTCACATGGCTCAGGCTGAGCATAACTTTCCGATTGCCAATGTGTTCCAGTGCATGTCCGTGCAGTTTGATGGTCGGTCGCCCGTTAGGTTTATTCACAACCTCGATGTCCTTGAAGGAGATGCCCGTGATGGCATCTCCCATGGCCTTCATGAAGGCCTCTTTTGCTGCGAACCTTGCGGCGAGGCACTGGAATTTCGTGGCTTTTGGAAGGCAATAATTTAGCTCGCCTTCCGTGAAAATTCGTTTGAGAAACCGTTGCCCAAATCGCTCAACGGCTTCCTCTATCCGTTGAGTTTCGATTATGTCAACGCCCAAACCGTTCAACCTATACCCCTCTGAGCTCGACTTTCTGGACGAATTGGCTCAAAATCTCGACGAGTCTATCCAGAACGGCTCTCGGATAAGGCTTGATGTCAGCATAATCGCCTGACAGCGTTTTGAGATTGCGAAATTGCTGAATTGCATGGAGTCTGGCGCCTCTGGACACCTCGCCTATCTTCCTGATGCTTTCCTCGGTCACAAATGTCGGGACGGCCGTGGTTCTGAACTCATATTCGATGCCTGATGATTTGATGATGTCAACGGACTCAAGTATCTTGCCGAAATCGAGGTTTGGCACCCCCGTTGCTTCTGGGTAGTCTTCTGGAGCCGCTTTGATGTCCATTGCGACATAATCCACGAGCCCTTCATCGATGACCTTTCGCAGCCTGTCGGGCAGATAGCCGTTTGTATCGATCTTGGTTGGCAGGCCGAGCTCGTCATTGATCCACCGCAGAAGCTCAGGCAGCCCGTTCCAGATGAGTGGCTCGCCACCCGTGAAGGACACGCCGCGGATTATCTTGCTCCGCTTCCGTATGATGTCCTTTATCTCCTCAAGTGACAGGTTGGGCGTCTCGCGCAAAAGGTTGGGGAGCACGAGCTCAGGGTTGTGGCAGAACGGACATCTGAAGTTGCATCCGCCGATGAAGATCAGCGTTGAGATCCTGCCCGGAAAGTCGATCAGGGTTGTCCCCTCATAGCCCTTAATCCCTATCAAACTTTCCTGCTGATTTAAGGACTTCTCTTGCATCGTCAAAATCCTCCTCAGAAACCATTATTTTAACTGCGCCTATGTCTCCGATGTTGATCCCTAACACTGATGCTATCGGCTCGTATTCAAGTTGGGCCATTATGCCGTTGGACAGAAGCAGATCCCTTACAATCTGCGCTTCCGTCATCCCATTGACAGTCAAAAGCTCTTTCAATCTGGTTTTCTCTGACATGTCAAAAATTTTACTGAACTATGCGACGATTTGATAGAGGTCGAGAAGCATCACAAAGAATGGGGAATCTTTCATCCCGTTTTGTTGAAAATTGTTGCAACCGAAATTATACTTGCCTGAGCAAAATGAGTAAGGAAATGAACAAGCGGATAAGTGGATCCAATCCTGAAGATGGGAAAAATATTAGTAAATCTCGTGAGATATACTCATGGTGTTTTCTTTTCCAGCGGTTGCTTGACCTATCAACCGACATCTCGTTTGTGCTTTCCTCTTCATTTGTCATCGAATACATAAACGGGAAGGTCAAACAACTCGGCTACCTGCCGCGCGAGCTAAAAGGCCAGCCTATAGGCCGAATTTTGAGGCCTTCCACGCAGGCTGACATCGTGAACATGCTTGAGAGGCTCCGTTCATCCGTGATTGCCATCAAAGGCACACTCGTATCTAACAAAGGGAAAAACATTGAAGGTACAATAAAGCTCCAAAGGATATTTACACCAAGCGGTGAGCGAAAGTATATCGGCACAATTTACATATCAAGGCGCGGCGCAAACTTAAGGGATCTGATCCTAGACTCGATAAATTCTGGAGTCATATTTTTAGGTGCAAACGACCTCATAATCTATGCCAACAAGTATGCCCGTGATAAACTTAACCTTAAACTTTATAATCACATAAGTGATTTGAAACCTGACTTCCGGAAAATGCTTGAAATAGCACAGAAGGCCACAAAAGAAGGCAAGGAAATCATGCAGAGTATGGAGTTGACACTGTCCGATGGGCGCATATTTGGTGTTTCCTCATACCCGTTTGCTCCTGATGGTAGTGTCAAGGGATGGGTAATACTGTTTAGGGATATAACCGAGACCAAAAGAATGCAGGAGGCTATGGCACAAATCGATAAGTTTGCCAACCTCGGGATCATAGCCTCCGGTCTTGCGCATGAGATCAAGAACCCGCTTGCGGCTATGAGGTTGATGATTCAAGCGCATGAAAATGTGGAGGATTCAGAGCTGCGAGAACTTTTCCAAAAGTTAAAATCCCAGATAGGGAGGATTGACAGACTGGTAAGGCAGTTTGTGTCCTATGTGAAACCGAGTCCGCCTCAATCCGAAGAGTTCAATCTCATAAAATTGGTTAATGAGATTGAGGGGATTGTTGGGACATCATTGAGACAGAGAAACGTCCAGATGGTAAAAATAGTGCCGTCAAACTTAAAGGTCTGGGCAGACTATAACCAAACGCATCAGATACTGCTTAACTTGATTCTCAACGCCATAGATGCTGTTGGGGAAGGAGGCCACATATTCATACGGGCAGGCCTCACAAACACCAGATGCCGTGATGTTGACCGCAATTGCGTTTATATCATCGTCAAGGACGATGGCCCCGGTATCCCACCTGAAGCACTTGAAAAAATTTTCTATCCATTTTATACAACTAAAAAACACGGAATGGGGCTCGGTCTCTTCATAGTGCACCAGTTGGTGAGGCAAAATCACGGCTTCATTAATGTGAAAAGCGAATTAGGCAAAGGTACAAGCTTCACCATTATGTTGCCAGCAGGCGAGTGATCGGTTGATAACAATTCCGTTTGGCTTTACCTCAAAGGAGGAAGATGAATTATGGCAATAACAGCGCTTGTCGTTGATGATGAAGAAGATATCCTTTATGCGATAGCTGATGCCCTCGAGAAGGAGGGAATGGTTGCTCATAAGGCTCTGAATGGCCGGCAGGCCCTCGAAATTTTGAAGATGAGGGCGAAGAACATCGATGTCCTCATCACCGATATCAGGATGCCCGATATAAACGGCGTGGAGCTGTTGTTGATGGCTAAGGACATCAATCCAGACATTAAGGTGATTGTGATAACAGCTTACGGCTCAGAAGACCTGAAAAGAGAGGTGTTCTCCAAAGGCGCAATCGCTTACCTCGAAAAACCCTTCGACATATCTGACCTGATAAAGAAGGTCGAGGAGCTCAGCCAGCAGAAGAAGGCGCCCGAATGGACGCTCACTGAGCTCCTGCAATTGATAACTATCGAGGGCAAATCGGCTATCGTTGAAGTCAACACGCCCGATGGGAAAGGGAGGATTTTCATTGTCAATGGAGAAATCCACAATGCTGAGTTTGGCGGTTTAAAGGGCAAGCAAGCGTTCATGAAACTCATATCTTACGATAAATCTAAATTCAACATCTTATGGCAAACCCCGAGAGTGGAAAGGATGATTTACAAGCCTCTTTACCTCCTTCTGCTTGAGGCGATAGTTGGGAGCGATAAAGAGGCTGAGATTCTCAAAAAGAAAGAACAAGAAGAAAAAGTTGTCGAACAGGAGAAAAAGGAGGAAGAAGAAGAGAAATCTCCGCTTGACCTTGCGCTTGAGCAGGTCAGTCGCCTTTTTCAGGATGTTGAGCCTGAGGAGGAATTTGCCGAAGAGGCGATCGAAAAGGAACCAGTTGCCGAGGAAGAACACATATTTCCTGAAGAGCTCATCGCTCCGGAAGCTCCTGTGGAACAGCCTGCCCCACAAAAAAGTTTACAACAGGTGCTTGAAGCTATACTTGATGAATTCGTTAAGGCTGTTAAAGATGCTGATCTCGTTGCAGTTGTGGACAATACAGGAGAGATCATATCTTTCATCGCAAGCGATGAATACAGATCCATGGCAACATTGACGGTTCATCAACTCATAACTGGATACAAACTTTTGTTAGAGCAATTGGCAAAAGCGAATGTCAGCACACCTTATGAGCTATTGATTTCTACTACAGAGAGCTATATTCTATTACGAGACTTGAAAGGAAGAGGTTATTTGGTAGGAGTTCTATCTGAAGGGCGTGCATCATCGCTGGGTTTTTTCAAATTGAAAATGCAAGAGCTTTCGCCTCGCGTTGAGGAGGTCATGGCATGATCGAATCTACATTTCATGAAGTACTTAGAGATCTCATAAAACGAAATCCCGAAGTTGAAGCAGCTGCTATCGTCAATTCGCAGGGGATCTGCAATGCGTCTTATCTTCGCCCCGGAATTGACGAGGAAGGGGTAGCAGCTATGTCCGCAGCAATTCTCGCACTTGGTGAGAATGTGTTGAGCGAGATGAAAGGGGGTAAGCTAAGCGAGGTTTATATCAAAGGCACCGATAGAATGGTGCTCATCGTAAGTGCTGGAAAAGAATATCTTTTATTCCTTGTTATTCCGGTATTCGCTAAACTTGGGCTTATCCTTATGGAAGCCAAAAGAGTCTCAAAGAAGATTCAGGAGTCCGAGGAACAAATGGAGTCCGAATCCAGCATTTCACAGCTCCTTGATGAATTTGGAGAAGACGAGATCACTAAATTCCTAGAAGAGTTTTCCCTTCCGGGTGAAGAATCTTCCGGTGGCATTTAGCATTTATCTGTGAGGAGGTAATGGCATCATGATGATCGAATCCGCAAAAAAGGAGATAAAATTCAAGATTGTCTATTACGGCCCTGGCCTCAGCGGTAAGACGACCAACATCGTGTATATTTACTCAAAATTCCCCGGGCTTAAGGGTAATTTAGTAACAATCGATACTAAAGGTGAAAGAACACTATTTTTTGACTTCTTGCCCATTGAAATCGAGATCATAGGTGGATACAAAACGAGATTTTACCTTTACACCGTTCCCGGACAGGTTTTTTATAGAACCACGAGGCGTCTTGTCCTGAAGAACGCTGACGGTATCGTCTATGTGGCTGACTCGCAGCGGAAAAGGCTTAAGGACAACATCGACATCCATCAGGAAATGTATAAGCATCTTGAGTACTATGGAGTTCAGCAGAAGAGCGTCAAAGAGGGCTCTCTCCCTGTAATCATGCAGTACAACAAGCGCGATCTGCCCGATATTCTGACGATTGAAGAGCTTGAGCAGCAGGTGAATTGGTATCATTTCCCGTATTACCCTGCCATCGCTGTCAAGGGCGTGGGTGTATTCAAAACTCTGGAAGCTATTATAAAACTCGTTGTTAAAAGGTCTTTTGAAAAAGCCAAAACTCTCCAGAGCAAATAATCTAAATCCTGCTCTTGCCCCTGCAATTGAAGAGATCAAAAAGGTGGTCAAGGGGCAAGATGATATAATTTTCCTTACATTGGCTGCCCTTCTTGCTAAAGGTCACATACTCCTGGAGGGTCCGCCCGGCACAGGAAAGACCACCCTCGTCATCGCATTATCGAGGGTGCTTGGCTGCTCTTTCAAAAGGATTCAATTCACAAGTGACATGCTTCCCACTGATATCATCGGCACGACTATCTACGACCAGCACGCTGAGCGGTTCGTTTTCAAAAAGGGGCCAATCTTCCACAACATAATCCTTGCGGATGAGATAAATAGAGCAACACCGAGAACTCAATCTGCCCTCCTTGAAGCCATGGGTGAAGGTCAAATCACAGTTGAAGGCATAACATACAAGCTGCCGAGACCGTTTTTTGTGATAGCCACGGAAAACCCGATAGACCACTTTGGCACATTCCCCCTGCCAGATTCTCAGCTCGATAGGTTCATCGCAATGGCCGTATTGCAGTATCCCGAGAAAGACGCTGAGTTTGAAATACTTTCGGATGGATTTCTTCGGGATAAAGCGGAGGAACTCACGCCGGTTTTGGATCCTGAAAAGGTTATAGAACTTCAGGAACAGGCCCTTTCTGTGGAAGTTGAGCAATCGCTTGTCAATTACATTTTAGAGATAGCCGATGCGTCGAGAAGGCATAAAGCTCTGCTGTTCGGCATAAGCACGAGGGGTGCGTTGAGCATAATGAACCTTGCCAGAGCGTGGGCGTTTATCCACAACCGCGAGTTTGTTGTGCCGGACGACATCAAAAAGGTCTCAGAATTTGCCATTCCTCACAGGATAAAGGTGAGGGATAGCACACTATCCCCCACCGATGTGATCAGTGAAATCCTTGAGTCTGTGCCTGTTCCTGAATAAATCGGTCAGTGCACAATTGCCAATTTCCCCTTAACTGTCCAGCTATCCGTCTCGATCACATAAAAGTAGAGGCCGGGGCCGACCTGCTGCCCTTCCTCGTTCAACAGATCCCATGATTCCCTTGGCCCGGATGTGTGGTGCAGCACTCTGACAAGCTCGCCCGAAACATTGTATATTCGGATTGTGCATGCATCAGGCAGCCCGCTGAAATCTATCCGTTCCTCACCCGGAGATGTCTCCCATCCAGCAGAAACTATGTAAGGATTGGGCACAACCCTTATATCAGATGGGTTTGAGACCGCCGTCAATGTCGGGACAGCCAGAACCACATTGTCGTTGGGAATGTTTGGATCCTTGACATACCTTGAATTTTCAACAGGTGGCTTTCCGGGACCGCCTTTGGTATAAGCGCAGACGGCATAGAGATACGGAACCCCGTTAACAACATTGTTGTCAACGAAGACATGAATTGTGTCTCCCGTGGAATCCACCTGAGTTATGGCTTCAAGACCAGTGTCGTCGCCAAGGAAGAACCACGGATCCATCGGATTGGTGCCTCTGACACCGTCAGCAAGATCGAATTGGGCATAAGGGACATACCCCACGATGGCTCCCGTGTGGTCCCTGATGGGTTGGCCCCATGTCGCGCCGCCATCTGTGGAACGGTATATGCGGTAACCTTCAAAATTGGCGGTGTCAGCTTCGCTCTCCGTGCCCCAAACAAGTTTTATGAATCTGTCTCCAACCTCTGCCCTGACGCGCGGGCGTGCAGGCGGTCGTATAACCTGCCAGTTATCCCTGTAAAGCTGCTCCAGAATTGCAAGGTTTTTGAACAGATCCGCCCTGTTTTCCCCGAAGACGGTCGCCACAATTAGAGTATCCCACTCACCGGGATCGAGCGTGAACGGCCCGGAAGCAAGGAGCTGAAGCGGCTCCGCATTGCTTTCATAGTAATCGTGCGCATTTCCAAGGGAATCATACCATGTGTCGTCTATCCCGTCGCCGTCCGTGTCATCCGGATCGTCCATGTTGAGCATGTTATACCAGTAAAATGCCTCTTTGTATGCGCCGTTGTAATTGCCGAGAGATGGATCGTTCTGGTTAGCCCAATTGTCGAATGCATCGTAAGCCGTTACGCCAAGCTCATTACCGTCATCGCCTTTGGGAGTTTTGAGCACCACTGTGCCAGCCCATGCGATTTGATCCCCTTCCAGCATGGAACCGTCAGGGGCAGTTTCCATTCCGTCGATGTCCCATGCGTAGGCGAATTGATGATTTCGGTCATACCACATCCGATCCCCATCGTCACCCCACGGGTAGGGAGGCAAGAACGACGACACAAAACTGTAATCGGACCATATTCCGACGACCGTGGACTCAATGGGAGCAGAAGTCGGATTGTAGAAGATGAACTCCCAGACGATGAAGTCCTCGTAAAGCGGCAATCTCCAGGCGAAACCCCTGCCGATTACCACTGTTTTCAGCCATCTCTCCGGCGGTCGTTCTGCGAGGTGGTCGATGGAATAAACCACAGTGAAATACTCGAGGTCGCCCAACATCGAGCCGTCGGGCGCAGCACCGGGCCACCACCCAAGTGTATCCGTTGAGTCTTCAGGGTTTATCACAGGTTTGACCAGAACCGGCACATCGGTAAAATCCACTGAGCCGTCATCGTTGGGATACATCGGGTAGTATGCCGGCCACCCGTGATTCGGCCCGTTAGTGGGCCATGTCGATGGGTCATTCGATATGGCTGCACGGTCACCGCCAACGAATATGGCGAACGGGTCGAAATGGTCTGGATCCCAATAGTCGGAAGGCCCTTCCGTCATGCCAGCTTCAACATAAGGTTTATCGCCGGGATTTCGTCCACCGGCTGTCGCCTGCCTGCGCCCCGCTATGATAAAAGCAAAGTCTGTCCCATAAGATATGCCGCTTCCTGCCGGGTATTCGAAGGCTGGCGGCATGGCCAGAGCCGGTTCCTGCCAGTTGCCGTTGCATAGCTCGAGTGCATTCGAGAACTTGGTCGCTATCTTGTTGATCTGAAAAACATTCCATCTTTTGTATTCCTGCTGGGCACTGAGCCCATTCACCAACAAAATCAAGGCTAGCAACACAATACCCTTTCGCATGTTCGCCTCCTTTCCAGTCCCACGGCGAATTATTTGTTTGCCGATGCGAATATTCAAGTGTTGAAATTTCGTGGATGTGCTCTAGGCGTATTCAAACGATGAAACTTTGTGGCTACAATGTAATAGTTTGCTTTTCAACGACAAAACCCACTCAAAACCCCCGAAATGTTGAAGAAATAACCAATATGTTGTTTTAAAAAATGCGTTGATTTCGACTGGAACGATGAAAGTGAAGAATAGGACGAGGTTTACCTTACAGGGTCATAGCCGCCCGGATTGAACGGATTGCACCTGATAATCCGCCACAAACTCATAATTCCGCCTTTCAATATCCCGTATTTGGAGATAGCCTGAATGGAATATTCTGAACATGTGGGGTAAAACCTGCACGAGTGGGGCAGACCCGGTGAGATAAACTTCTGATAGAACCTTATGAGGTAGATTGCCCCTTTTGCAAGGATTGAGTTAATTTTCTGGAAAGTATTTTGAGGGTCTTTTCCAGTACCCTGTAATCCGCTGTGAGTGCTGGCGGAAGGCCCATGAATATAAAAAAACCCGATTGCGGCAAGAGGTTTTTGTTGGTGCGATATAGTTCCCGCAGCCTCCTCTTTATCCGATTCCGCTTTGGCTTGCTTCTCACCTTTCTCGACACCGTAAACCCCACTGCTCGAACGGGCGCTTCTTCGAAATAAATTGCGAAATATCTGGAGGCTACCCATTTGCCGTTTCTCAGAACACGGTTAAAAACTCTTTGGGATTTAATTCTCTCATCACGGCCAAGCGTCAGGTCAGGTTTCAATGTGTAAGTCTTTTTCTGCCTTTCCTGCGTCTTCTCTTGATGACGCGACGGCCGCCCTTTGTTGACATCCTCGCGCGAAAGCCGTGAGTCCGCTTTTTGCGAATGTTGTGTGGCTGAAAAGTCCTTTTCATTATCAGACCTCCTCATCTTTCAGGTGTTTTTTTAACGCAAAGATGGAGACAAGCGAAAATGTGATCATGAGCCCGACAAAAACGGCAAAGCTCTGTAAGAGATCGTTCACGCCGAGCACAGCAAAGATCGATGTATAGAGTGCCGAAACAGCTGAGATGAGCACGAACTGCTCAGGTGCAAACAGATAAACGACACCCAAAACAGCAGCGGCACCGAACCACAGGACGCTTGTCATAGGTTTTCTCCGTAAAGAAAAATAAAAGTGGGCGACGGAGGATTCGAACCTCCGACCTCTTGCATGTCAAGCAAGCGCTCTAACCAAAGCTGAGCTAGTCGCCCACTTATTAAAAAGCTCTTTTTCTCAGCGAGTGGTGGGCGGAGGAGGACTCGAACCTCCGACCTCTGGTATGTGAGACCAGCGTTCTCGCCAGCTGAACTATCCGCCCAGACCCATGGGCCCGCCAGGACTCGAACCTGGAACCCGCTGATTATGAGTCAGCTGCTCTGCCAATTGAGCTACGGGCCCTCAAAAATGCGGTCAATATGATAACCGCTGCACAGCCCGTCCGTCAAGCGGCCTTTATCACTCATTTAAAATACTACCGAAATGAAACCGCTCACCAAATGATAATGTTACCAAAATGGAGGTAAATTATGCACAAAAAGCTACCTATGAGCTTCTCTGAAAAGCGCAAATATTTACTCCTGATGAAACCTCGCTACAAAAAGGCCCCTAAGAAAGAAAAACATATCCTCCTCGATGAAATGCAACAGGTCACAGGTCTCCACCGTAAATAAATCATCAGCCTGATGAATAACCCATTTCTCACCACTAAGCGCAGACCTCGCGCTCGTGAGAGGAGCCCGGTCTATGGTACAATGGTTAAAGATGCCGTCCGCATAGTAGCTAAAGCTCTCGACTACCCAGCCGCAGAACGATTAAAACCTGCTCTCCTTTCCACCGCTCGCCATCTCGCAAGCTTCGGGAAACTTGAACTTACAGAATGAATTGTTGGAAAAGTTGGAGTTGTTGAAAAGGCTGCGAGCCGAGACAAATCCTTGGATCTCCGAGAAGACATCTATAAGCTTATAAATGAACTTTACGCATTGTCTATGGCCAAACCCGGGGTTAGTGAAGACATCCGCAGAACTTTAAAGCCACCCATAGAATTGCCTGATGAGCTACTCCCTGTTCGGTGAGGTTTAGTGATAAAATAAAAAATAGGAGTCAACATTTTCTCGGTGATATTTTCATTTTACCTAAACATTTTACCTAAAACGAGGGAGTAAATAGCCTCGCTGCGTTTGACGGCTGGTTTTTGCACGGCTATAATAAACATCCGCTAATTCAGGAGGTGAAAATAAGATGAAGAAGGGGATTCATCCGACTTACTACGAGGATGCGGTAATTCGCTGCGCCTGCGGAAATGTGATCGTTACAGGCTCTACAAAAAAAGAGATCAGGGTAGAAGTCTGTTCCAAATGTCACCCATTCTACACGGGCGAGCTGAAAGCAAGAGCTGCGCTCGATGCGGGCGGCCGTGTCGATAAATTTGTCAA
>JALVZN010000026.1:0-9414 GCA_027037615.1 Caldifarciminota bacterium
AAACGCGGGGCGCCGACGGGTTCTGGTGGACGGAACCACATACATCGTATCAATATCTATGTTCGTGAGATCCTCACCACTCACAACGATGGAATCAGGGACAGTCACGATAATGGAATCCGCCAGGGTGTCGGGATGGCCAAACCAGCCAATTGGGTCATCAGGGTCAGGCATCAGATTGTTGTTCGTGTCCGCTATGGCGAACAGGTAGTAAACCCCGTTTTCCACCCTGTAAATCGTGTAGTTGCCATTTTGATCAACTATCATCCCGTTGGCGATGTCTATTCCACCTGTATCAGAAGGCGATGTCATGAGAAACACAAATGTATGTGGATATGTATGCTGCCCATCGTAAGTTACCCTTCCTGACACCGTAACTCCACCTATTACCTCTCGAAGGTCGCACGAGCTTACGATCAAGCTCATTGCAATTAGCACTGTTATTACGGCAATTTTCTTCATCTTATCCCTCCTTTTGGTTATTTGTTAATGAATGCTTATCTGGAAATCCCCACCACACAGCTGCAGCGAACGGCATAAACAACGGTAAAAGAATTATACTATACAGGCTCAACGAAAAGAAACGGCCAAGCTTGCAGACGACAGCTACTGATTTATCCTGAACCAATTCAATCAAAAGCAAGGAGGAAAAATGGAGATCAGATACATACCTTTTTCCGAGAACCCGCCGAATTGGAACATGGCAGCTGACGAATACCTTTTCAGGCGATTCATGGACGGCAAAGGGCTGCCATCTGTGAGGTTCTACGGGTTTAAACCCGTGTCCGTGACGCTCGGTTACCATCAGAAAAGGGTGCCGGGAATATTCAAGAAGTATCCAGCCGTCAGGCGCCCAACTGGCGGCCGTGCTGTGCTGCACAACGGTGATCTGGTGTATTCCGTCGTCGGCTCACATCAAGACGGCTATTTTGCGGGCTCCATCTTCGAGACATACAGAAAAATTGCAACTCTACTTGTGAGGGCTTTCAGGAAACACGGCTATCCGGTTGAACTTGCGCCCGGCTCGCCACAGACACACACCGAACTGTGCTTTGACTCGACAACTCGCTATGAGATCACGCTCAACGGAAAGAAAATCGTCGGTGCCGCTCAGGTCAGGCGCAAACATGCGTTTCTTGAACAGGGATCCATACAATTTTTTGAGATCGATCGCACGGTGCTGTCGCAGTCAATCATCCATGAATTTGAGGAAGAGGACTTCAGGGTAATCGAACGCCCTTTTTCGGACGAGGAGATCGAGGAAATACGGAGACTGCTGCCGCTTTACCCGGTCATAGAGCCCGTTTCCGAATAAATCATTCATAAACAACTGTCCATTCTTTAAACACAGCCAGGATTGCCAATCAAGCCCTGTTAGCGGATATCGTGATAAACCCGAGTGGAAGTGTTTCAGCATATCCTTGGCAGGGCTTCACCGACGGGTTTCGTGATGATTTTCGTGGTGCCAAGCGATGTGTTCATAACCACTTTGCCGCCGTGCTCTTGAGTAACCTGTCCGATGATGGCAGCATCCCTGCCGAGAGGATGACTCCTCATCTTTTGCAAAATCATCTCTGCCGCATCGGGTTTTACGACCATCAGGACTTTGCCCTCGTTGGCCACCTCGATGGGCTCAATGCCGAGCAGCTCGGACACGGTTGCCACCTCAGGTGTTATCGGGATGTCGGATTCGTTTACCTCAACTCCAAGTCCGGTCGCGACTGCGATTTCATTGAGCGTCATGGCGAGCCCGCCGCGCGTCGGGTCACGCATGAACTTGATTTCGGGCGAGAGAACGGAGTTTATGAGGCCCCACAGAGGCGCCACATCTGACACGATCTCACCTTCAAACTGAAGCCCTTCTCTCTGAAGCATCACCGCAAACCCATGCAGTCCAATAGGCCCGTTGATGAGCAGGAGGTCATCAGGCTCAATTCTATCCATCGATGGCGCGGGTTCTGTCTCAATAACGCCAATTCCCGACATGGAAATGTAGAGCTTCTCGGCCTTTCCCCGCTCAACCACCTTCGTGTCGGCGGTTACAAGCGGGACGCCAACTTCGTTGAGCGTCGAAGCCATTGACTCCACGATCAACTCAAGCTCGTCAAAGGACAGTCCCTCTTCGAGGATAAACGCCGCAGAGAGCGCTATGGGGCGCGCGCCCATCACGGAAAGGTCGTTGACCGTGCCGCTCACTGCCAGCCGCCCGATATCGCCGCCGCTGAAAAAAATCGGCTTTACGACAAAACTGTCCGTCGTGAACGCAAACTTCCTGTCCATCGGCTTCAGAACTGCGGAATCGTCCATGCTGTCGAGGTAGGGATTTGACAGATGGTTGCGAAAAACCCTATTGATCAACTCTTCCGTCCGCCTGCCGCCTCCACCATGGGAGAGCAGCACCCTATCTGTATTTGAAATACGCATGACAGCTTCCCTCCGATGAGACCATGCACGGCCCAATTGGGTTGTCCGGAGTGCAAAGGTTCCCGAAAAGTGGGCATTCGTCCGGCTTCAATCTCCCCTGCAACACATCCCCGCACCGACAGGCAGGATGTTCCCGCGGCGGTGGCGGCGTAACATCCACCACATTGCGGATGTCTCTGTGAGCATACTTCTCCCTCAGCTTCAAGCCGCTCATGGGTATTACCCCAAGCCCTCGCCATGCCACATCCTCAGGCTCAAAAACTTCGTCCATAAGCTCAAGCGCCTTGGGATTCCCCTCATCGGTCACCACACGCCTGTATTCGTTGGCAAGGACAAACGCACCGTCCCTGATGGCAGTCACAAGCCGAAGGATGCCTCTGAGTATGTCAACAGGTTCAAATCCGGTCACGACACCGGGGACATTGTAATGTTCAAGCACTTCTCTGTAAGCGTTCACCCCGATGATAGCCGACACATGGCCGGGCAGTATGAACCCCGAAATGTCGTTCTCAGCGCTTAAAAGCGCTCTGAGCGCGGGAATTATGAGTTTGTGGCCTGTCAGAATGTAGAAATTGTCGATTTTCAGCTTCTCGGCCGAGATGATCGTTGCCGCTATCGTGGGCACAGTGGTTTCAAATCCGACGGCCAGAAACACGACCTTCTTATCCGGGTTGTCCTTTGCTATCTCAAGTGAGTCAAGCGGTGAATAGACCACGCGGACATCGCCTCCACGCGAATGAACCATCTCAAGGCTCTCGTATGAGCCGGGCACACGCATCATGTCGCCAAAAGTCGCAATGATCACATCGTCGAGCCGCGCAAGCTCTATCGCATAATCGATGTATGAGTTATCGGTGACGCAGACAGGGCATCCAGGACCGGAAAGGAGGTCGAGGTTGTTCGGAAGGATGGTGTGTATCCCGTATCGCCTTATGTTCATGGTATGAGTGCCACACACCTCCATGATCTTAACCTCTTCCTCGAACTCAAACGCCTTGAGCTCACCTGCAAGCTGTCTGAACAAAATCGGGTCGCGAAAATCTCTCACTTTTCCTCTCCCGATGGGACATCTTCAAGCGAAGCGGCTCCTTCCGAGATGAGCTTAAGGGTCTCGATCGCATCTTCGGGCTTTATCTTCTCGATGGCAAAACCGGCATGCACAATGACCCAGTCGCCAACTTTTGCTTCGTCTATCAGCATCAACCCGACTTTGCGCTTAATCCCGCCCGCTTCGACGATGCCCACATCTCCATCCACTTCAACGATTTGCATGGGAATTCCAAGGCACATAATCTATCTCCATAGGTTTTTATGTTATGATGTGCATTTTAACGAATAGCGCTAAGCCGTGTCAACAAAACGGCAGCTATTTGCCGTTTTGTTTGTGATCGAAACTTAACACTTTGTTGGGCATCTAACAGCGAACTACCAAATGGGAAGGCGGAGGGAATGGACACCTCAACCGGTTTCGACCTCAAAATAAGAGGCTGATTTGGCCATATTGCAGGCCCAAATTCGCATCTATCAATCACATCCCACTGAAAACGAATGCCTTATCACGCCTGTGAATGACCGTGTAGCTTGCCTAATGGCGGCAGGTATGTGTATAGGGACGGTCAGCTATGCAAAGAGATGATAATACGGAAGGTATCTCTGACACCACAAAGTAAGCGGCATATAGCCCCCACAAACCTTCGCTATGACCTCCAGCATATCTTTGATAAAGAACACGAGACTTCGTTTAGACATTTATCAGATCCTCCTTCACCGACTGATAGAGCCACGGTTTGCGTTTAAGGGCGCCGACGGTAACCAGGTCCACTTTTAGCCCCAGTATGTTCTCCAGATAATCGTGCAGGTCAACTATTTCCCAACCAATGGGATGTTCAAGCTCAACAAGGATATCCACATCGCTCTGTGGTACTGCTTCCTTGCGGGCGTAAGAACCGAAGATTGATAATCGGCGCACACCGAACCGCTTTCTCAAGGTATCTTTGTGCAGGGTTAGGATAGTTTGAATCTCCTCAAGCGTTTTCATAAC
This sequence comes from Caldifarciminota bacterium, assembly GCA_027037615.1. Lineage (GTDB taxonomy): Bacteria > Hydrothermota > Hydrothermia > B15-G9 > B15-G9 > WGAI01. Next base: position 4,466 of record JALVZN010000026.1, read on the forward strand.
TCACCACCATATCAGTGGTTTAACAATTTCCCAGGGTGGGTTCTTTAAGTTAATTCGTGTTCCATCCTCAAATTCTACCTCGCCCGGTTTTGTTGGATCAGTAAGGTCAGGGTGAATGCGGCGAATCCACTTGCCCGTAATACACGGAATGGTCTCGGCTATGTCAATGTCGGAACGAAGATTGAAAGAATTAAGCGAATATCGCTTTTCCCATGTCCACTTCCATACCTCCCCCGTTTTCCCGCTAAATTTCTCCTTTACCTGTTTCATGGCTCACCTGCTATTTTACGGCTAAGCGTCGATATTTTAACGCATTACCGCTGTCTAATAAAGGGACTTATCGCCCCGCCTATCGACCCCGAAATTACGATTTGCCTTATACTTTCCACCCAAAAGTGACCTTAAGGGTGATGATTATGCGGAAATTTTATGTCAGGACATACGGCTGCCAGATGAATGTTTACGACTCGCACCTCATCACGCAGCTTTTGATCGACAAAGGCTATGAACAGGCGGAAAGCGAGCTCGATGCCGATGTCGTTATCCTCAACACATGCGCTGTCAGGCGGAAGGCGGAGGTGAAAGCCGTTGATCACGCTCGATTCCTGAGGCACAAGGGCAAATTTGTGGTCTTTGTCGGCTGTGTGGCACGCGAACGAGGAGAGCAGCTTCTCAGGGATGGCAGCGCTGACGCCGTCCTCGCACACAGGGCATACAGCAAAATACCGGACATCATAGAGAAATCTCAAAGTGTCGTGGACATCTCTCTGAACGGAAAGCTTCTTGAGTTCACCGATGTGGTTTTCAGGCGTGTGAAAACGGGTTTTTCCGAGTTCGTCACCATCATGGAGGGCTGCGATAACTTCTGCTCATACTGCATCGTGCCGTTCACCAGAGGGCGCGAGGTCTCAAGGCCGGCAGAGGACATCGTCAAAGAGATACATCATCTTGAAAAACAGGGCGTTATTGAGGTTACTCTGCTCGGTCAGAATGTGAATTCGTATTTTGACGGCAGGATGGATTTCGCCGAGCTGCTGGATTATGTCGCCTCCAACTCATCGGTTTACCGAATTCGATACACGACTTTGAACCCACGTGATGTGTCGATCAAGATGTTGAGGGTCGTTGCGTCGCACCTGCCCAGACTCACGGACTGGCTCCATCTGCCGCTTCAATCGGGTTCCACGAAAGTGCTCCGAGACATGAGACGAGGATACACAAAGGAGGAGTTTATAGAGATGGTTCAAAATGTCCGCAGGATACTGCCTGAAGCGGTCATAACCACTGACATAATGGTGGGTTTCCCGACGGAGACGGAGGAGGACTTCTTAGATACGCTCGATGTAGTGCGTAAGGTCGAGTTTGATCACGCTTTCACATTCATCTATTCGCCCCGTCCAAAGACGAGGGCAGCGATGTGGCCAGACCTGCCTTACGAGGTGAAATCCGCAAGGCTCAGGAAGCTCATCGATGAAGTCGATCGAATTGCGCGGCAGAAGCGCGAGCGTATGGTCGGCAGGGTGTTTGAGGTGCTCGTGGAGAGGCCGAGCGACAAAGACCCGTCTCTGCCAATGGCAAGGACAAGGGGCTACCTCCCGGTTGTGCTGGACAGGTGGATACCCATCGGCGAAATCGTGAAAGTGAAAATAACCGAAATAAAAGGCCTGACCCCGCTCGGCAGGGTCATAAAATAATGAGGGCAAACCGCGGTTGGCGGCTCACCCTCATGTTTTAAGAGGTAGTTTGAGATGGTCGGATTAGAATTTGTAGGGCAGCATGATTTTCAGCCTTCTGAGGTCGGTCTTATCGACGATTGCCGGCTGGCGTAAAACCCTCTTTCTCTTGCGGGTTTTCTTCGACAGGATATGTCCGTGATACGCCTTTCTGCGTATCACCTTTCCGCTGCCGGTAACCTTAAATCTCTTGGCTGCCGCTCTTTTCGTTTTCATTTTGGGCATAATAAATCCCTCCTATTCGGCTTACAATGATCTAATTGTGGGGCAGAATTATAAAGCAACATCCTGAAGCCCGCTATCGCCATAACAGTGCATCAACAAAGGAGAAACGGCCGAAGTAAATGGCAAACAGCAGGCTTTTTCTCTAAAATTTGAACCTATCGGAGGATAAGGGATGGGTTTTCTAACGGGCGTCCTCAGCAAAGTTTGGCAATTCATTGTTGAACAGTGGACGAACTATGTGGTTGAATGGACAGCAGCTATTCTAGGGGCCATTATAGTTTGGCTCTTATGGCGTCCAATCTGGCGCCGTTTTCTGAGGCCTTCTTTTATGTTCCTCTCCAAAATCTTGCAGGAAATTTTTGATAAAGTTGAGCCTGAGCATCTCGCTCCGTTCTTTGCAAACCTCTACGACAAGCTCTTTGAGCAAAAACTACATGAAAAGAACGCCCACGAACTCATAGAGTTACACCGAATTGTCGGCAAAACGATAAACGAGATTGAGGCCGCACTTGTCATGGATTACGGCAAGTCGGTCAAAAGATGGACCAACCGAATTAAGTTCGAAATCAAGAAGATAGACATAGACATCGATGCGGTTATCGGCAGAGGCGGCGACCTTCGAGCGGAGCTTGAAAGGGCGGTCATCGACGAATGGTTCAGAATCCCAAAAGGCACTCCGAGAGGCATCGCCGAATACATCGAAAGCAGGTTCCCGGAACTTTTCTGGAAAAATCTTGAGGTAAGCGCAATTTTCTCAAGGTGGGTGTCTCGGAAGCCGCTTGAATCGGGCGGAGGCGCCATAAAGAAAACAGAAGATGTCGTCATCCACTACGCTCCGGGCTGGGTAGGGCAAAAATTCAGAGGCCGCCGGGATGAACTCCGACTGCTCGACAGATGGCTCAGGGAGGGTGAAAAGAAGGCCATGGTCATCGAAGCGATCGGCGGCACAGGCAAAACCATGCTCACCTACCACTGGCTTGCGAACAATGTGCTGGCCGAAGGACTGCAGATCCGCCCGAATGTGAGGGACGAGATCGGAATCGAAAAGGTCTTCTGGTGGTCGATCTACGAGTCGAGGATAACATTCGACAGGTTTTTGATGGATGTCCTTAAAACGGGCGGTGTTGATACAACTGAACTGGCAGGTAAGGTTGGCGAGATGGTCGATAAGGTTATCGACCTGTGCCGAAGGGAAAAGATGCTATTTGTGCTTGACGGATTTGAGCGGATGCTCGTTGCATACAACCGTATGGACGCCGCCTATCTTGGCGACGAAGCGGCCGATAAGTCATGGAAAGCGAGGCAGATCTATGACACTCAGGTTGAGAGATTTGTCGAATCGTTCCTTGACGAGGCAAACCGCTCAAAGCTGATTTTGACGACAAGGCTTATGCCTTTGGGCAGGATTGAACTGGCAAGAGGCGCGGTTGAACACATCGAACTCAAAGGGCTTGACCTTGAGAATGCGATTGCGATGCTCCGTGAGGTGCTGCCCGATGCACCAGAGGCTGAACTCATGGCTATACTCGAAAGGATCGGGAACGATGAGCTTGGCTACCATCCGCTCACAATCGCCCTTGTGGTAGGTGGACTTGATGTTATCCCCGAAAGCGAGCGGCTCGATGAGGCCAGGAAACTCGTTGATTCACTGATAGCCGATGAGGAAACATTCCGAAAGGAGATGGAGGAGCGAGGAATGACGGTCATGGAGAGAGCGAGGAACCACATCCTGCATTACCGTTACGAATCGATGCCGAAAGTCCTCAGGGAGTTCGCCTCTCGACTTGCGGCACTCCGCGGCTCCATAGATTTCGAGCTTGCCAGAGTAGTCGGTATGGCAAGGCTTCACTGGTGGTCAAAGCGGCTCTTTAAAAACGAGTCTCAGGTAAGGGAAGCCCTCAGCTCTCTTGTCAGGCAGCGAATTCTGATGCTTTCGGGCGATACCTACGATTTCCACCCGATTGTCAGGAGGTTCTTTTATGAGAGACTTGGCGATAAAGGTAATGTCCATGGAAAACTTGTCGATTACTTCTCAAATGTTCCAGAACCCCAACAAGTTGAAAGAATAGAGGACCTCAACCCGGTCATCGAACTCTACCATCATCTCGTCAGGGCAGGAAGATATCAGGAGGCTATCGACCTCTTTTACGACAGGCTTGATAAACTCACCTACTACCGTTTTGGGGCTTACCGGTTGATAATACAGCTTTTATCCGCTCTTTTTGATGGTGGCGAGGTGTTCGATAAGGATGGAAATATCGGGAGGCTGCTCCTCGAACGCTATGATTACAAAGCCTTTGTCCTGAATGCACTTGCGAACTCATACGGAAACAACGGCGAACCCGAAAAGGCAGTCAGGTTGTTTGAAGCGTCAAATGCAATAGTTGAGGAACATGGAAATAAAGAAGGAGTTGCCATCGGGCTCGTAAACCTGGCGATTCAATTCCACATTATCGGCAGAATCCGTGAGGCAGAGGCAAAATTGAGGGAAAGTGCTGAAATCTTCAGAGAGATCGAAGACAAGTTGGATGAAGCCGTTGCGCATCTGGAATTTGGGCGACTGTTAGGAACTGTCGGAAAGACCGACGAGGCAATGCGTGAAATATCTAAGTTGATAGAAGGATTTAGAAAATTTAACCATCAACATTATGAAGGAATGAGTTGGGCCTATCGTGCGCTCGTCAGTTTGATGAACGCTCAGGTTGAAGATGCTCTCGATCATGCAAAAAACGCCCGTGAACTCGCCGATGTGGAAAAATACGAGAGTGACATCATCTGGGCCGAATGGCTGCTCGGCCTTTCCAATCTTGCTTTGAATAAACTGGATGAAGCGAGAGGACATCTCAATGAGGCGCTCAAGCGGTGCAGATTGATCAACCTCGTAGAAGTTGAACCCGACATCCTGCTCGGACTTGCACGGCTCACCCTCGCGTCCGCCAAAAAGGGCATCAGTAAAACCTTTGACGAAGCCAGAAAACACGCCGATGAAGC
>JALVZN010000026.1:9424-14321 GCA_027037615.1 Caldifarciminota bacterium
CCCTGAGAATTGCCGAGAACTCCAAATATCGGCTCAAACTTGCGGACATCCACAATTTCCTTGCCGAACTCGAACTCGTTCGGCTCGGCCTGCTTGAACCTCAGCTGACCCACTGGAATGAAGCGACATCAAAACGAAAATCGAAATCCAGATCGCTGAATCAAGCGGAATTGGCGGCCGCAATCGGGCATCTGCGCAAGGCCGCTGAGTTCGGGATCGACAGGGACATCTGGGAGAAGGAGCTGTCGGAGTCCGAGCGTGAAGCGATACGGAACTGCGAAATCCCGTGCGACGAGCTGTCTAAGCGGTTGACCTACATCTATCTCGGCGCCTGCCGCAGAACACAGTCGCTGATGAAAATCTGTCGCTCCTGAACCCCGAAGCCCTCACGGTGCCCGTTCTCGCCGATGTCGGAACCGTGCCTGTCAGCTTCCCCGTTTTTCCTTGACATCAAAGTTTTATGTGGATTATCCTTGAACCTTGAAAGTTATGGTGTCTCAACGGAAACAGCATTATCAATCGCCTATCAATGGGGGATTTTTAATCTTAAAAACCGGGATGCAAACAAAGGAGTTTGCCTATGATTGAGATAAGGATACATGGGCGAGGCGGCCAGGGATCCGTTGTAGCTTCCAAGATCCTTGCTGATGCCGCCTTCAGGGACGGCATGTATGTGCAGTCGTTCCCGCAATACGGTGTTGAACGAAGAGGAGCGCCTGTCACAGCGTTCAACCGCATGGGCAGTCCCGACGAGATTTTTGTCCGATCACAGATATACGAACCTGACCATGTGGTCGTGCTCGATCCGACCCTGCTCCTCACCGTGGATGTGTTGAAGGGGCTGAAAAAGGGCGGCTGGGTGATCATCAATTCGCCGAGAGACCCTGAGGATTTCTACAAGGACTTCAATTTCCCGCGCGATTACAAAGTCGCCACAGTGGATGCGTCCGACATAGCCGTCAAGTGGGGCCTGGGCTCGAAGACGCAGCCCATCGTCAACACGGCTATTCTCGGCGCCCTCTCGAAGGTGACCGGCATAGTGACGCTCGAATCACTCAAAGAGGCCATAAGGGAGAACGCACCTGTGAAAAAAGAGGAAAATGTCAACGCCGCAGTCGAGGCGTATGAATCTGTCAAGATGGTTCAGGAGGTGTCATAATGGCTGACAACAAACTGCCTCCATCCGTATATCCACCAGATGAGGAAGGGAAAGAGCCGCTCGTTTTCAAACATGTTGACGACTATCCAGAGGTGCCGGTAACGCTCACCACGATGAAGTTCAACAAGACCGGCGCGTGGCGAAATGTTAAGCCGGTTATCACCGACCACAAAGTCGGGCCATGCGTTGGGCCGTGTCCCATGTGGGTGCTGATTCCGAAGTTCATGGACCTCGTGGTTCAGGAACGGTTAGAGGACGCAGCCCGTGTGATACTTGAGCGCAACCCGTTCCCGTCGATAACAGGTCGAATTTGTCCGGCACCATGCGAGAAGCCGTGTAACCGCAGGAAGCTCGACGAGCCGGTCGCGATCAGGTCGGTCGAACGCTTCCTCGGCGATCTCGGCGTGATAGAGGAGCCCGGTGAGCCCACCGGCAAGAAGGTCGCCATCGTCGGCTCGAACATCGCCGGCCTCGCAGCCGCTTACTACCTGCGCAGATGGGGACATGAGGTGACCGTTTTTGAGAGCGGCAGCGTGATATGCGAACACCTGCGCGGGAGAGAGGATCTGCCGGAAGAAGTGCTTGAGCGCGAGATCGAGAAGGTCAAGACGATGGGCGCTGAGATAATCACGAATGCGGCTGATCCTGACCTGAGCGGCTTTGACGCCGTCCTCTATGCGATGACCGAGGTCCCGAAAGATGCCGATAAGACGACGGGCGTGACCGATGACCCCCGCATATTCAAAGCCGGCCACACCGAGCCCGTCAGGTCGATGGGAGCCGCGAAAAAGGCTGCGCTCTCGGTGCATCAGTATCTCACCGGTCAGGAGATCAAGCCGGAACCCCGCCCGTCGGGCGTCGTCACCCCAAGTCAGGTCAATTATTTCCACTTCCCGCTTGCCCCAAGGACGAAAAACGAAGACATGTCCAAGGAAGAGGCCATTTATGAGGCAAACCGCTGTTTCTCATGTGGAAACTGCAACTCGTGCGGAAACTGCTGGGTTTACTGCCCTGACAATGCCATTCAGTGGGTCAACGATCTGCCAGTGGTCAATTACGATTACTGTAAGGGATGCGGAGTTTGCGTCGTTGAGTGTCCTCGCGGAGTGATTGACCTTGAACCTGAGTGGAAGTAAGGAGGAGAACAATGAGTTTCAAAAAAGTTACAACCGGTAACCATGCGGTTTCATACGCCGTGTGGTCTTCAAGGGTTCAGATCATATCAGCTTACCCGATAACCCCACAGACACAGATCGTTGAGCTTCTGTCTGAGATAGTTGCTGAGGGCAAACTTCAGGCGAAATTCATCACCGTCGAGTCCGAGCACTCCGCAATGGCGGCATGCATAGGCGCGTCGGCGACAGGCGCAAGGGCTTTCACGGCGACATCCGCTCAGGGACTTGCTCTCATGCATGAGATGTTGCACTGGGCCGCTGGCGCAAGACTGCCGATCGTCATGGCAAATGTTAACCGCGCAATGGCGCCGCCATGGTCGGTCTGGACGGATCAGAACGACTCTCTCGCTCAGCTTGTGACCGGCTGGATGCAGATCTACAACGAATCCAATCAGGAAGTCTATGATTCCGTGATCATCGGCTACAAGGTCGCCGAACAGGTTCACCTACCTCTCATGACGGTGCTCGATGCGTTTATCCTCTCCCACACATCCGAGCCGGTGGAAATTCACACTCAGGAAGAGGTCGATGAGTATCTTCCGCCTTATGATCCCGGCGAGTATTACACGATAAAAACTGAAGACCCAAGAGGTTATGGGCTTTTGACGATGCCGTCCGATTATTACGAGTTCCGCTATAAGGTGCAGAGGGCACACGAGCGCGCAATTGAGGTGTTCAAAAAGGAGTTCAAGAATTTTGAAGAGGTCTTCGGCAGGAAACATTGGTTCTTCGAAGAGTTCATGATGGACGACGCCGATTATGTGATCGTGACTTCAGGCTCGCTGTCTTCCGATGTGAAGTATGCGGTCGCCAAACTGCGCAAGGAAAAAGGACTTAAGATCGGTGTGCTGAAGATGCGCGTTGTCAGGCCTTACCCGTTCGAGGAGGTGCGCAAAGTGTTGGGTGACAGGAAGAAAATCGCTGTCATCGACAGGAATATCGGATTTGGCTATCACGGCGTGTTCTACGAGGAGCTGAAATCGGCGCTTTATCCGCTTGAGAAACGGCCGCCTGTCTTCGGCTACATTATCGGAATTGGAGGGCGCGATGTCACACCTGCTGATATCGAGGACATAATCGACGATATGTTGAAACGGGATGAAATGACCGAAATCATCTGGAAGGGGGTAAGGTTATGAGCGAGAAGAAAACAAGAAGGATCTGGGATGTTCCAGATGACGAGAATTTTTATTACGGGCACACTGCCTGTCAGGGGTGTGGTGGTGCCCTTGCGATGAGACTTGCGCTCAAAGCGCTCGGCACCGATGTGGCTGTCACGATACCGGCGTGCTGCTGGACGATCATCGCCGGCGGTTTCCCGGGCCACGCCCTGAAGGTGCCGGTCTTTCACACGGCATTTGAGACGGCCGCCATCGTCGCGGCTGGCATAAAAGGTGGACTTGAGGTAACAGGCAGGAAATCGACCATCTCGCTTGCGTGGGCGGGCGACGGCGGGACCTTTGACATAGGCCTGCAAGCGCTGTCCGGCGCCGCAGAGCGCGGCGAGGACATAATTTACGCAGTTTACGACAACGAGGCATACATGAACACGGGTATCCAGAGGTCGAGTGCGACGCCTCCCGGCGCATGGACGACTACAACGCCGGCGAAACGGCCCAATCCACGCCCGAAGAAGAACCTTATGGAGATCATGGCCGCCCACAAGGTGCCTTACGCCGCAACTGCCACACCCGCTTATCCCGAAGACCTAATTCGCAAGTTCCGCAAAGCCAAAGAGATGGCAGGACAGGGGCTCAGGTTCATCCACATCCTTGCCCCGTGCCCGCCGGGCTGGAAGATGGCATCCGACTACTCCGTCCATTCGGCAAGGCTCGCAGTTGAATCGCGCGTTTTCCCGCTCTACGAGATCGAAGATGGCGGCAGGAAATACACGATAAACTACTGGCCCAAAGGCATTCCGATAGAAGAATACCTCAAAATTCAGGGGAGATTCAGGCACCTGTTTAAGCCGGGCGGCGAGAAATGGCTTGAGGCATTCAAGGAATTCGTCGAGGAGAACTGGAACCAGCTCGTCGAGAAGCACAAGCTGACTCACGGCACCACCGACAACATACCGCGCGGCTATTACAAGTAATCCGTTACGGATGCGAAAGATAGGCCGCCTCGCTTTAGCGAGGCGGCCTTCAGCTTGATATAACCGACATGAATGTGCTCAGGATCGCCGCCGATGTCCTCAGTTTGCCCTATCGGATGGGGTTTGAGACATGGAAGTTTCTCGCGCTCAGGCGCAAAAGGCCGCACATCCCCGCCTACACCATAACCGTTGGCAACCTCACGATCGGCGGAAGCGGCAAATCGCCTTTCGTGATCGAGCTCGGCCGCGAACTCATGGAAAGAAGCATCAAATTCGCCGTCCTTTCGAGGGGTTACAGGCGGAAATCGAAGGGATTGCAGGCCGTTGCCCCAAATTCCACGGTCGATCCCATGATCGTGGGAGATGAACCTGCTCTCATTTTCAGAAAATTGGGCGGAAAAGTGCCCGTAATTGCCGATCGGGATCGTCTGAGGGGCGGGCGATACGCCGTGGAACAGTTTGATGTCG
>JALVZN010000027.1:0-12630 GCA_027037615.1 Caldifarciminota bacterium
GATTGCCGTAACATGCGCCTCCCGATGAGATGTAGATGAATTTTTTGACCTTATACTCGATTGCGAGTCTGATGACATTGAGGCTCCCGATGATGTTGATGATGGCGTCCTTATCCGGGTGGCTGATTGAATAATTGACGCTTATCTGTGCAGCGTGGTGATTGACAACATCCGGCTTCTCCTCAGAGAACACCCATCTCAGGACCTCTTCGTCAAGGATGTCCACCTGATAGAAACGGGCTGCTTTATTGAGGTTTTCTTTTTTACCGGACGAAAGGTTGTCCACGACAACGACATCGTGTCCCTCTTCGATGTATGCGTCAACCACATGTGAGCCGATGAACCCGGCCCCCCCCGTCACGAGAATTTTCATATTTAATCCTCCATCAAAAATTTAAAGTGGGCGAAGGAGGATTCGAACCTCCGGCCTCCTGCTTGTAAGGCAGGCGCTCTCGCCACTGAGCTATTCGCCCACTTCTATACTCACTCTCACTTGCTCTGGGAACTGCTGAATACCTGCATAATTCTGGCAGCTTTGCTCTTTCTCCTCGCTGCCGTGTTCCTGTGAAAAATGCCCTTCTTAACAGCCTTATCGAGTGCTGAATACAACTGATCAAGAAGCTGTTTCTTTCTTTCAGGGTCATTTTCCCTTAGAAACTTCTTTGTCAGCGTTTTGATAAAAGAGCGATAACTTTTGTTGCGAAGCCTTCTTTTCTCAGCCTGCCTTATCCTCTTCAAGACGCTTTTGGTCTTTGCCATACTTTACCCTCCTTAAGGTCTCTGTTCGATCCGTTCCGAATTTTTGAGGTTGTTTATTATATCTGGTGCAGTAAGATAGTGTCAAATTGACGAATTTCATCACACTTGGGCTCGGTCTTGCTGTTCGTCGATTTTGTCTGTCCTTTTGAACAACAGGATCGCTGAGCGGCACATGCCGGCTACAAAAAGCACAATCCCCGCGATGAAAATCCACCATGGGAACGCCATCTGACCGCCTCGATAGATGGCCGAATTGGCCATTATGAATGCCGCCAACCCCAGTGCAGAGCCCGATCCAACCAACAGCCAGAACCTTGCGTCCATAATCGGCTCCCGATCGGTTAGCTCCACTGACAGACCGCAGAATGTCATCACAAGCGCATACAAAATCGGGCATATCACAGGCGCTACCCACGGAACGGGAATCAGGAACAGCACATCGACATCAAGGAGTGAGGCTGGCCATCCGATAAAGATGTTGAGCCACAGGTAATACACGATGTCCCACAGTCCCCATAAGCCCAGAAATACGAAAAACCTGCGGCGAAAGCTTTTCAGCTCAGCCAATCCTGAGACGAACCACAGCATGAGCAGCGTTGAAAGCTCCCTCAAAAGCTCCACCTTCAGGTCAAAGCTCCTGATCGGCTTGAACGGAAAGATGTTGCGGATGTTTTCAGGGTAATACAGCTCTCTGAGGTATATGACGACCGCAGCCTCCACAAATGCCATCGATATGCCGTAAAGAATCAGGTAAAGCAATTTTTTGCTCCTCATAACCCCACCTCCGTCAAGTGTGTTTTGAAAGGTATTTGATTATTTTGCATCAAGTGGGTATGAGACATAAACTCAATAAGTCGATGTAAATGTTGTCACACAAAGGCCTCGTTTGACTATGCGATAACAATAATTTATCATAAGAAACTGAAATGAAAGAAGAACTTATCAGGTTGTTGGCACTTTATGAAGTTGATAAACAGATAGATGAGCTCAGGTCAAGGAAAGAGACCATTCCTCAGAAGATAAAAGAGCTTGAAGGCGAGAAAGTATCCGCCCGCAAAAACCTTGAGGAATTCGTCCAGTCCATAAAACACATGGAGCTCCTCAGCAAGAGGAAAGAGCTCGACCTTGCATCCGCAGAAGAAACGCTCCAGAAACACGAGTCCCAGCTGCCGACACTCAAAAGCAACGAGGAATATCGCGCAATGATCAAGCAGATCGAGATGGACAAAGAGCGGATCTCTGAGCTTGAGGACGAACTCATCGAAATCCTCGATAAACTCGAGAACATGCAGAAACACAAGCCGGAGATGGAGAAAGAAGTGGAGCTGAAGATCGAGCAGATTGAGAAGGAGATCGTGGAGTTGAGGAAGGAGCTCAGCGGAATTGACGATAAGATCAAACTCCTGCTATCCGAGCGCGAAAGAAGGGCATACTTTGTGCCTAAAAAGCTACTCAAGAGGTATGAACAGCTGAGAAAACTCGGCAAAAAGGACGCTGTTGTGCCGATAGTTGATAACGCTTGCAGCGGGTGCGGCGCCACTATCCCAATTCAGACCGTGAACGAGATAATGCAGAGTGGAACCGTAGGCATCTGTGAGAACTGCGGCCGATTAATCTACTGGCCCGAACGCAAAACCGAAGGTTAAGTTTCTGAGGCACCTAATCCTGGGCTGACCTGCAGCTCTCTATGGCGTTTTATTTTCCATTTAACTTTCCAATGCGCTGAAGTTAAGTCTCCAATTGAACTCACATCTTAGTCTCACCTGAGCGACCTTTCATTGATATTGACCCTCCACATCAACTCGGTTTAAATTAGTGCCCAAACTTCACTGCGGAGGGATCCCATGGTAAAAGTCAGCTTCAAACTCAGGTGGTTCGGCGTCATTCTTGCCTTAATTTTCGTTGCAATGGCCGTCTATGGCATTTTGAGGGATGAGGTTACCGAAGTCCTCAATAACGCCCGAATAATCTGCCTTTCCTGCATAGGCATCGAATAGGAGGCGCAACATGAAACTGAAACTTCTTGACTGGCTTGCATACAAAGCGAAGCGGTGGCGTGTCCAGCTTGCATCCACAATATTGCACAACATCCCCATCTATCAATCTGCCACCAAAGGACTTATCGCTCCGGGCTTTAACTGCTATTCATGCCCTCTGGCGACCGGAGCCTGTCCCATCGGCACAATTCAGCATTTCATAACGGTGCGAGAGACGCCGCTTTACACGATCGGCGTGCTCGGTGCGATCGGATCGGTTGTCGGCCGTATGCCGTGCGGATTCATCTGCCCGTTCGGCTTCTTCCAGGACCTGCTCTATCGGATAAAAACGCCCAAAATCAGTGTGTCCAACAAGTTCGGCTGGTTTAAGTATGTGGTTCTCGTCGTCCTGGTGCTGATCATCCCCTACATCACGCTTGAGCCATGGTTCTGCAAGCTGTGCCCCATAGGTGCGCTTGAGGCAGGGATACCCTGGGTCATCATTGACAGCGGGATAAGGGCGGCCGTCAGGTTTATGTTTTTCATCAAGCTTTTCATACTTTTCTCGTTCATTGCGGCCATGATTTTGATAAAACGTCCGTTCTGCCGCTTTTTCTGCCCGTTAGGTGCAATCTACTCGCTTTTCAATCGGGTCAGTCTTGTGAAGATGGAGGTTGACGACTCGCTGTGTTCTTACTGCGACATCTGTCAGGATGTATGCCCTATGGATTTGAGGATTTACGACGATCCGGACTCGGAGCAGTGCATAAGGTGTTTTGAGTGTGTGAAGGCGTGTCCGACGGGTGCGATTTCGGTGAAGATACGGGAGAGCGTGACAGTGCCGATCCTGAAAAGAGGCGGGTTCTAAGAGGTTAGAGTTGTCATTATGTTGTGCGGGGCGGCCTTTGGCCGCCCCGCACTCAAATCAAAAGTCCTTCCTCTCATCGGCTGTCATCTCGAATATGTGCTGCAACATGCGGCGGTAGGCGTCGGTGAGCTCGACTTTGCGGCGCGCCATCACACGACGGGCAGTCTCAACCGCTTTGTCGAACTGGTGGGGCACAAAGCCGCTGGCGCCGCCCCACGCAAACGATGGCACGAATTTCGGAGGGAACCCTGCACCGAACACATTGGCAGCAACTCCGACCACTGTGCCGGTGTTGAACATCGTGTTGATGCCGGCCTTGGAGTGGTCGCCGATCATCAAGCCCACGAACATCGACCCGGTGTTGACCTTTCTGTCAGGCGCAAGGAACACCTTGACCGTGGAGTAGTTGTTTTTGAGGTCGCTGTTCGACACGCCTGCGCCGAGGTTAACCCATGGCGCGACATAGGCATGCCCGAGGAAGCCGTCATGCTGCTTGTTGGCGTAGCTGTGGACGATGGACTCATCGACCTCGCTGCCAATCTTGCAGATCGGCCCTATGGAGACATTTTCGTAAATCTTTGCGCCGATCTTGATCTTCGAGCCCTTCCCAATGAAGGCCGGGCCGACGACGGTGGAGTTCGCCATTATCACAGCGCCCTCGTCGATGTAAATCGGGCCTTCCTCGGCATCAAGGACGACGCCCGGCTGAATTACAGCGCCCTCGCCGACGAAGATCTCGTCCCCGACAAGGTGAGCGCCGTCATAGACCTTGCCGTAAATCCCTTTTTTGCCAAATCGCTCGTATTCCCTGACGATCTCACTGCCGTTTTCATGCACAAGTTCCCACAGGTGATGGAAAAGCTTTGCATTGACTTCCTCGGTTGGAAGCTCGCCGAAATCCTCTTTCGTCAGAGGCTCGCCGTTCTCAACTTTGTTTTTCAGGGCATCGGGAACGGACGAAATCCTCGCACCGATGAGCTCGCCATCGCCGTTAACCAGTATCGCATCGCCGCCCTCCGCAAGTTTATGTGTCTCGTTCGTGTAGATCAGCCTGCCGTTCAGGAAAAGGAACGGCCCCTCCACTCCAGAGAGGTCGTTGATTTGATACTCAGGCCTGCTTTCGGCTTCGACCTCCTGAAGGTATTTCCTCGTGTGTAGCAAGATCTTACTGCCGTCGAATGTGTATTTCGCCTTTGTCAGAAAGACTGAGATGCCGTATCTGAGCTCATAAACCGGCCTGGCGAGCGTAAGCGGATAGAGATCCCGCCATCCGTCATCCTCAAAAAGGACGATTGTCCTATGCGCGCTCATATTCATACTCCAGTTGGGAAGCGGCAGGTTCATCCACTATGACGATGGCCTTCGGGTGGAGCTGGATTATTGTCGCAGGATATCTGGCGGTCACAGGCCCCTCGACGGTCATCTTGATGGCTTCAGCCTTGTTCTCGCCGCTGGCCAGAAGCAACAGGGTCTTCGCTTCCATGATGGTGCCCACGCCCATCGTCAAGGCATATTTCGGCACCTTGTTGATGTCGCCGTCAAAGAACCTTGCGTTGTCGCGGCGGGTGACCTCAAGCAAAGTCTTAATCCTCGTCCTCGAGCCGAGAGAGGAGCCGGGCTCGTTGAAGCCGATGTGACCGTCGCGGCCGATGCCGAGAACCTGAATGTCTATTCCGCCGTATTTCTTGATCTCGTTCTCATACCATTCGCAATACGCCTCTATCTTCCTGATCGGGAGACGCCCGGATTCGATCTCCTCAGGCGTGACGATCGTCCCGTCAGGGATGTGTATATGCGACTCAGGTATGTTAATGTGTTTGAAAAGGTTATCCCACATGAAGGAGTAATAGCTTTCAGGATGGTCCTTGGGCAAGCCGATGTATTCGTCGAGGTTGAAGGTGACGACCTTCGAGAAATCGAGATGATCCTCTTTGTGCATGCGAATCAGCTCTTTGTAAAGGCCGAGCGGGGTTGAGCCGGTCGCAAGTCCAAGCACCAGATTGGGTTTCACCTCCATCTGCTCCCTGATGAACTTTGCAGCAAGTTTTGACATAGCATCATAGTCCTTCACTATGATTACACGCATGACTGACCCTCCTTGTTTGTTTTTGGGGAAGTCCAAAGGCA
Source organism: Caldifarciminota bacterium (assembly GCA_027037615.1). GTDB lineage: Bacteria > Hydrothermota > Hydrothermia > B15-G9 > B15-G9 > WGAI01. The sequence goes on from JALVZN010000027.1 coordinate 5,731, forward strand.
AGTTTGTTTTCCCTGAACCTTTTTGAAATCTGAAAGAGTTGAATGAGGATTATAAAAGGGAGCGCTATATCCCTCAACACATATTGCGTAGAAAATGTGATCTGGCGGGCGATTAGCTTCAGCCGTTAGTTTCATGTCAAAGTTTTCTAAACTTAACGCCATCGCTCATTTTGATGATAAAGGCCCTTCCGTCGGCGGATTCGATTGCCTCTGCCACAGGTTCCTGTGCGTTCGGCGCATAGGCGAACATCGTTCCGCCACCGCCAGAGCCGTTAATCTTGCCGCCGTAAGCACCGGCTTCCATGGCCCGTTCCAGCATCCTGTCGATCTTCGGAGTGGACACACCAAGCCCGTCTCTCAGCTCCACATGGTGCAGGTAGAGCAGCTCTCCAAGCCTCTTGTGGTCTATCTGGCCGCTTTCCAGCATGGGCAGCGCTTCGCGCAGGTAATCGCGGTTTCTCAGATTGGCGAGCACCTTCCGAGCCTGATGATGGGGCAGATGGCTGAGCCACTTTTCCGCCTCCTCGATAGGGGTCTCTTTGATGTCGAACTCGCCGTTTGTGAGCTCCTTAAGGCGCGCTATCCCCTGCTCGACATCCGTGCGCGATTGTTTCAGCACCTCAAGCGTTTCTTTGGGCTGCATGGAATCGCCCAGCACAAAGCCGTCGAGGTGAGCATTCAGCCTCCTGACATCAGGTGGCATCACGCTGAAATCGAGGTAAAGCAGGCCGCCGAGCGCAGCAGTGTATTGATCCATGCGACCTCCAGCTTCGCCAAATTCCGCTACCTCAGCCAGATACGCCAGCTCACCGATGGTAAGCGGATCGACATCGCCGCCACCATCGGCTATCGACAGGAGCGTTTTAATCCACGCAACGACCATGACCGATGAGCTGCCACAGCCCGCATTTATGGGGATTTCACTCGTGAACTTAAACTCGTATCCTGATGCGAAATCAACTCCTAACTTGCGCTTCAGGATGTTGATCGAGGATCTCAGGTAGTCCCGACTGTGGCGGTAAGGCAGAGGCTCAGGGGTAAGCGGGATTTCCTCTTTTTTCCCAATGTCCGGCATGTTGATGCGGAACACAGGTTCCGCTATGCGCCTACCCCTGATGTGGAAACGGAGGTCCATAGCCATGGAGATCACGGGCAGCCCCAAAAAGTCCTGATGCTCGCCGAAAAGGCAAATTCTGCCCGGCGCCGAAACCTCAAACTCAAAATCGGACATGTCTATTCCTGCCCCTCTAAAATCTTTGTCATCTTTTCGATGTCCTCAGGCGTGGCAAGATCGCCCCAGTAGCCGGATAGCTTCACTCCGCGCACATCGCGCCCATCTTTGAGCATCAGTCGGATAGCGTCGGTCAGTTCGTATTCGCCTCGCGGTGAAAGGCCTATCTTTTTCAGGTAATCGTAGATGATGTTTCTGAAAACATAGAGCCCGGCGTTGTTCCAGTTGCTTTTCGATGTGCCTTTGGGCGGCTTTTCAATGATGTCGATGACCCTGTCCTCATCGTCGAGATACACGGCTGCGCCGCGCCACGGGTCGTCAACCCACGAAAGGGCGAGCTGTGCGTCGCATGGACGCTCCTCGTATGCCTTTATGAAAGCGGGATAGTTCTCAGGCGATGTGATTATGTCACCGTAAGTCATGAAGAAGTGAGGCTCATCTTTGAGGAGCGGCTCCGTCAGCAGGAGCGCAGAGCCTGTGCCATCCTGCACCTCCTGCCGCACATAAGAGATTTTCATGCCGTAAGAAGAGCCGTCGCCGAAATGGTCCTCTATGATGTTGGCGAAATAGCCGGTTACGACGACCAGATCCGTAATCCCCGCCTTTTTCATGGCATCAAATATGTATTCAAGGATAGACCTTTTAGCCACTTCGAGCATGGGCTTAGGCCTGTCCTTTGTAAGCTCCCTCATCCTTGTCCCTTTACCAGCAGCTAAAATAACGCCTTTCATTTCTCTCCTCCTTAACGGTTTGAGATTATGAGCCAGCGAATTGCTCTGTCAACGATAAAAATTTTGCTCAGGTCATGCTTTCGACTTCAACGACATTTGCGCCATAAGCCTTTGTATCACAACGCATAACATGAAGCACATAAAAAGAAGGTCAGTCCTAACCCTGCGGAAAAATCCAGAGTTTTGTCGGCAAAACTGGAGCTTCGGGGCGGCGCTGGCTCGGTGGGATAATTGGGAGCATTTGCCATAAAATTTACCTTCATAAAATCAAAAAAGGAGTGTCAGAAATGGCCAAAACGACATTTGGCGAGGAAGTGTATCTCAGGGCACTGACCGGGCGCTATGTTGGCGAGTATGTGCTTCGCGATTACACCGACATAGCGGTAATATCTCCCAAAAACATAATCTGCAACAGCATAAGTGCCGCTGCTGAAGCCACATTCGTCAGCAAAACCGGAGGCAGAGCGATCCATCTCATAGCTGAACCCGGCAATGCATCCGAGATAGTGCAGAAGCTGGACGAATTCCAGCCTGAGGCAATCGTGTTGATGTTCGGCGGAGAGACGCCCATCGAAGAGACAAAGCGTCTGTTCATGGAGGTGCTGAAGGAATTGGCTGAGCGTGACATCTACGCCGACATAATAGTTCATGTCAGGATATTCGCAGCTGGTGGCCTTGCGGAGGCAGTCCACGACGAGGATATCCGCGAATACCTGTTGGAGCAGACCGTGATGGTCTATACGGTTGACCTCGACAACGGCCTGTTCAAGATAAATGTTGCCCAGATCGACGAAACGGGCGAGTTCGCACTCGAAAAGATCGAACAATATGTCGTGTCGGTCGAGCACGCAGAGCTTCTGAACAGGAGCCTGCGAGACAAAACCGTCAAATGGGTGGAAGCGTAAACAAACGGCCCCTGCGGGATGCGGGGGCCAATCTCCAGATCGTTCCCCTCTCAAAAGAGTTCATCTCATCGTGCTCGAAAATAGTCGCTGAGACCGAGCTCTGGCATCATTACGGAATTGACTACGACAGGGCTTTCTCCATGTTTTCCACGGCCTTTGAGAGCGGCGAGCACATTTTTGTTGCCGTGCTGGATGGCGATGTCGTCGGATTTGTGTGGATTGTGCCGCGCGGCATGTTCGGCCGCAGCGGATACATAAAACTGATAGGTGTCGCGCCTCAGATGAGGGGACACGGCATCGGCGGCGCGCTCCTCTCCTTCGCCGAAGATGAACTCGGCAAGTATGACAGGGATGTATTTCTTCTCGTGTCACATTTCAATTCCTCGGCAATCAAATTTTACAAAAAGATGGGGTATGTCGAGGTCGGGCGGCTGCCTGACTATGCCGTGAAGGGGATAACAGAAATCCTGATGTGGAAACGGCTTACAGGTCGTGCCCTTTCATGAGCGGCTTCACATCCACTTTGCCTTCCCTCAGCAGGGCAAGCTGACCGCACGCTGCACGCACATCTTGCCCCTTCGATCTCCTCAATGTCACCGTGTAGGGCAGCTTTAACAATTTGGAGTGGAAACGGGCAATTTCATCCTCAGTTGGCGCTCTGAACCTTGAACCCGGAAACGGATTGAACGGTATGATGTTGATCTTGGATGGCAGTCCTTTGAGGAACCTGTCGATGGCCTCGATGTCCTCATCGGAGTCGTTGAAGCCCGGCAAAAGCACATATTCGAATGTGATGAACCGTTTTTTGGCGTGGTAGTAAGCGAAAATCGCCTTTTTGAGCTCCTTCAAAGGGTATCTGCGCGCGATCGGGACGATCTCCTCCCGCTTCTCCTGAATTGCGGAATGTAACGAGATGGCGAGTTTGAACTGTTTGGGATGCGCCGAAAGCCTGTAAATGCCCGGAATGATGCCGACCGTCGAAATGGTGATCTTTCGGGCGCCGATGTTCATGGCATGGTCGCTGTTCAGCAGCTCGGCCGATGCAACGACCGCATCGTAGTTCAAAAACGGCTCTCCCATGCCCATGTAAACCACATTGCTAATGCGCACTCCAAGCGCAAGCGAAATCCTGAGCACCTGCTCGACGATCTCCCACGCCTCAAGATTCCGTTTGTAGCCCAGAAGCAGACCCGTGGCGCAGAATTTACAGCCGATTGGACATCCGACCTGAGTTGACACGCATACGGTTCGGCGATCTCGGTCAGGAATGAAAACGGATTCGATCTCATTGCCGTCAGGGAGCTCAAAAATGAACTTTACGCTGCCATCGGACGATGCGACTCGTTCTTTTTCGACCAATTTAGGCACAAAAAACATATCGTTCAATTTCTCCCTCAAACTCTTTTTGATGTCTGAAAACCGCATGATGTCGGTCTCGCCCTTCTTCCAGATCCAGTTGAAAATCTGAGTTGCGCGGTATGGTTTTTCTCCCATATCGCGCAGTTTAGAGACTAATTCCCTGTAACTCAGGGATTTCAAGTTAGCTTTTTCGTCCATCATAGGGTGCTTATTATGAGCCCCATGCCCACATCAAACAACACATTCGGCATGTTAACATCGGGTCACCTCAGGACGAATGTATGGCACTCACAGGGAGAAATAGCCTTTTTGAGTTAGATTCACGGGCAAAATAGCGAAATTACTGAGGTCTGTACCTGACGGACAAAGTCGTTTTGCTTAAGCGTGTTAGATTGACAGGAAGCCTCCATCGACAGGTATCAGAGCGCCCGTCATGTAGGATGCGAGGTCGGAGGCCAGAAACACCATGACCCTCGCCACCTCATCTGGATCGCCGAACCTGCCTATCGGCAACCTCGATTTGAAATCCATGGCAAGCTTCATCATGTCAACGCGGAAGTTCATTGTGGCCTTCTGGCGTAGTTTCTTCACTCCGGGCGTGTTGATGCCGCCCGGAACGACGGCGTTGATTCTGAACCCTTTTTTCGAGTAATCCCTCGCGAGCGCGCGGGTGAGTGCGAGCACAGCGGTCTTTGCCGCATCGTAATGAGCGAGCCCCGGCGCAAACGGCATGACCGCCTCTATCGAACCGAGATTTATGATAACTCCGCCCTTCTTCCGACGCATACGCCTCTTGATAAACTCCTGACACATCCAGAACGCAGATTCAAAGTTTATTTTCATCATCCTGTCCAGAAATTTCTCGTCTATCTCGAGGAAGTTTTTGAAGATATACACGCCAACATTGTTGATCAGGATGTCCGGCTCATCGCCCTCAAGGTTCTGCCACAGACGGCTTATCTCGCCTTTAGATGAGAGATCCACCTTGAAAGCGCTCACATCGACATCATACCTATCGGTCAGGATTTTCTTAGCCGAGCCGAGCAGGCGGAGGTCAATGTCTATCAGGTAAAGGTCAGCTCCAAGCTCGGCGAACCTGTGTGCGGTGGCGAGCCCTATGCCGCTGCCGCCACCTGTGATGAGCACTTTCTTGCCCTTGAAGGATAACAAATCTTTGATCGGAACATGTCTCTTCTTCGCCATGCTCTAACCTCCCGTATCGAATATTTGACCCATATGGTCGAAATGATAAATTGGCGTCCGTATGGGGTCAAGGAACAGGGGAAGATTTACAGAGCTGCCAATCAAACAATTGGATGCGCCATAACATAGCCAAATGTGGACAAATTGGAGGGATTTCCTTCTGGAAGTCCTCGTCAGACCTTCTAGCAGGAGGTTTAAAAAGGCGACCCGATGAAATCGGGTCGCCTGATAAGGTTAAGCTTTGTGGTTGTGATTGGCGGATTTGTAAGGTGCCGGTATGAACTCAACGCCCGGACGAATTTGATTTGTCTGCGGATACATGCTCATGAGCTTATAGACCTCTTCTGGCACGCCCGTCGTGACCGGAAGTCCAAGCTCTCTGGCATGCTCGAAAGTTATCGGGTAATCGTGTGTCCATCTGCCTTCGGACAGAATAGAAGCGACCTCACGTGCCCTGCGTTCCTCCATCTTGCCCTGAAGCAGTTTATAGACCATGTCTTCAACCTGTTTGATCGCCTTCTCAGCGACATCCGCCTGTATCAATGTCTCGTCATCGACCTCGGCAGCGCCTTTCTGCTCAACCACTTTCAATATCGACGCAGCCGGAACCGAGCTGCCTGCGAGGCCAAGCTGCGGATCAACAGGCCCAAGCACAGCATGAGGATCCATGATGATCTCGTCCGCTGCAAGTGCGATCAGTGTGCCGCCGCTCATGGCGTAATGCGGAACAATCACCGTTGTCTTGGCTGGATGATCCTTCAGGGCGAACGCTATCTGAGCTGCTGCCAGCACGAGGCCGCCGGGAGTGTGCACGATCAGGTCGATCGGCATGTCGGGCGGGGTCATCCTGATGGCGCGCAGCACCTCCTCGGAATCCTCAATGTCGATGAATTTGAAAATCGGCAGGCCGAACCATCCGATCTTCTCCTGCCTGTGGATCAGCGTTATAACGCGGCTCTTACGCTTGTCTTCGATCTTCTTTATCAGATTAAGTCTGGCCAGTATCAGATTTTTGTGCTGAATCTGTGGCCAGAATATCATCAAAAGGAACAATAACCAGAAAATCCAATCGCCTGCACCCATTATTCCTTCTCCTCCATGTATTCAAATGTCATCCTTTTCTGGGATTTCATGAGGTCAAGTGCCTCAAGCAAAAGGAGGCCGGCCTCATTTATCCTGTTTCTGCCGACAAATTTGGCTTTCTGGGCAAGCAAAAGCTCCTCCCTCAGGGTCTCGCTGTCGAGCCCGGTGAGCTTTTCGGCCTTTTTCCACTGCTCCTCGGTCAGCCTTATCTTGCGCTCTTTCTCATAGAGGGTTCCGACCTCTCTGAGCGCCTCAAGGAACCTGACGAGCAGAGGGTTGATCGGGTTGGCGAAACTCGACGGAACGCCGGCAAGCGCGCGCTTGATCAGCCTCCCGGGCTCTGTGAGGATGACCGCGCCAACTGGCAGGATTTCGACGACCTCACGAG